>JAFDZF010000110.1 GCA_018267055.1 Bacteroidota bacterium | reverse complement strand
CGCAGGCGCCGGGGGCCGCCTTGGCGGGGTCGCTGGGGCAGCCGTCGGTGTTGTTGGCCACCTAGCCGGGTGGCACCGTGGAGGTGAAGCCGGCCAGGGGGCTGGCGGGGTCGCCGGCGCCGTCACCGTCGGTATCCGCATAGTAGGTCGTGGCGATGTCGGCCGTGCCGCAGCCGCAGGCACCCGGTGCCGTCTTGGCCGGGTCGTTGGGGCAGCCGTCGAAGCAGTCCGGGGTGCTGTCACCGTCCGTATCCGTGTCGGGCGTGCCGCAGCCGCAAGCGCCGGGGGCGATCTTGCCCGGATCGTTCACGCAGCCGTCGATGCAGTCGGGCGTGCCGTCACCGTCGGTATCCGTATCGGCCGTGCCACAGCCGCAGGCGCCGGGGACCACCTTGGCGGGGTCGGTCGGGCAGCCGTCGGTGTTGTTGGCCACATAGCCGGGCGGCACCGTGCAGGTGAAGCCGGCCAAGGGGGCGCTGGGATCACCGGCGCCGTCCCCATCGGTATCCGCATAGTAGGTGGTGGCGATGTCGGCCGTGCCGCAGCCGCAGGCACCGGGCGCCGCTTTGGCGGGGTCGGCGGGGCAGCCATCGGTGTTGTCGGCCACATAGCCCGGAGGCTGCGCGCAGGCGCTCTGGCTCACAGCGGGGTCGCCGAAGCCGTCGCCGTCCGCATCGGCGTACCAGAGGGTGGGGGTGTTCACCACCACGGCCACGTCGGCCTCGTCATCGCCGCAATCGTTCACCACCACGATGTGGTAGTTGCCGGTGGCGGCACCGGTGACCGTGGCGTTCGCCTGGTCGCCGTTGGTGATGGTGCTGGTGCCCGTCCATTCATAGAGGAAGGGACCCGTGCCGCTCACCGTTACGCCCAGGTTCAGCGTCCCTCCGGCACAGATCGGGCTGTTGCTGGTGGTGTTCGTGATCGCCACCGGCGTGCAGGGCGTCGTGGTGGTCACATCGATCACGTTCGAGTGGACCGAGGTGCAGTTGCCGCCCACGGCACGGACGCGGTAGTAGTAGGTGGTGCCGCTGTTCAGGCCGGTGACCGGCTGGGAGGTGCCGGCGACGGCGAGGTCGTTATAGCCGGGCAGGGTGGTGACGGTGTTCGCCGTGATGGTCACGTCGTCCATGCGCAGCGCTCCGGCGTTCGAGGACGAGTAGGCGAAGACCAGGCCGGCATACGTCGAGGTCGTGTAGGTCGCGTCCGTACCGGTGCCGCCGGTCGTCATGCCGGTGAACCCGCCGCCGCTCTTGTATTTCAGGGTCCAGAGGCCGGCCGCCGAGCGCGTGACCTCGATGCCAATCGTGGTGTTCTGGGCCACCGTGAGGCCGGAGGAGACGATCGCCGCGCCATCGACTGCGCCGTTCGTGGCCTTCCATAGCTTCAGGAGGTCGTCCGATCCGGTGAAGTTCACGCCGACCACGTAACCGTTCAGGCCGGTGGTGCCGGCCAGGTTGCTTTGGCTGGCGACCAGGTAGAACCAGCATTTGTTGTTCGTGCTGGGGGCGAAGCCCGGACGCAGGTTCAACTGCCAGGTCGTGGTCCCGGCCGTCAGGTCGTATGCCGTGGGCTGGGCATAGAGGTAGCTGGTGCCGGCCACGCCGGAGAGGTTGTGCTTGGCGGAGAACCCACCGGTCAGGGGCGCGCTGTTGGAAGCGGCCCAATGACCGGCCGTGCCCTGGGTCCAGCCCGTCAGGGTGCCGCTCTCGAAGTCACTGCTCAGGACCGTGTTCGTCGCATTGAACGAGCTCGTCGTCGCGACGTCCAGCCGATAGCCGGTGGCTCCGACCGCCGGGTCCCAATGGGCGATGAAGTCCCCCGTTCCGACGCCCGTCGCAGCGGTCGCTACGGGAACGCTCACATCGCTCGTGGTGAAGCTGCCCTGGCTCCCATAAGCGGTCCCACCGCCGTTCGTCGCGTAGGCCTTGAAGTAGTAGGTCGTGCAGCCGCTCAGGCCGCTCACCGCCGAGGAGAAGGCCCCGCCGCTCAGGTTCGAGCTGGGGACCTGCGTGCCGGCACCGTTGGCGAAGCCGTTCGTGGTGCTGTATTCGATGCCATAAGCCGTCACGGAGGTGCAGCCGGCGCTGGTGATGGTGCCCGCCAGCGTGGCGCCCGTGGTGGTGATGGACGAAGCGCTGCCCGTCGTTACGGCGGGTGCCGTGTTCACGCCGCTGCCGGTCACCGGCACGTTCACGGTGCTGGCGCCGCCGCCGCCCACGGGCACGTTGCCGTCATAGCTCTGCACCGCGGTGGGGGCGAGCTCCACGGAGATCGTCCGCGAGAAGCTGCCGCCGGGCTGAGCGATGCTGAGCGAGGACAGGTAGCTGCCGCCACCGGTGACGTCCTGGAAGAGGTAGCCCGACAGGGGGCCGACGGTCACATCGGCCGAGGTCAGCGTGGAGCCGCTGATGGTGAAGGTCTGGCCGCTGGAGGTGGCGTTCGTGCAGATATTGCCGAAGCCCAGGCCAGGGGCGGTGTAGTTCACGGTGACGGTCGGGGTGCCGCTGGCGACCACGGTGCCGTCCACGGCCACGTTCTGGCTCGTGGCGCCCGTGCTGGAGACCACCACATTGGTGCCTGTGAACGTGCCGATGTTCGTCCCGGTCAACCGGACGTCGATGGTCTTGGTGCTGACCGTGCCACCGGAGGGCGTGAAGGATACACTGCTCGCATAGGCGCCCGCTGCTGCGGCATCGCGCACCTCGAACTCGGCCGGGGCGGTCACCACCAGGTTGGCGCCCAGGTTCGAGCCGCTGACCGTGAACTGCTGGGCCGCGGACGGCGTGCCTTGCGTGGTGCTGAAGCCCGTGAGCGAGCTTGGCGAAGGAGCGGAGATGGAGGGAGCGACCGGCAGGGCATTGGAATAGTCAAGGTCGTCCAGGTACATAACGGCCGCATTGCCGGTGCTGGTCTCACCGAAGAACCCGATGCCCGTCAGCGTTCCGCTTGCCAGGGTGTTCCCCTTGGACCATCCGCCAGCGGGGGAGATCTTCGTCCCGTCGACCCAAAGGTCCCATTGCTGGGACGACAACGAGTAGGAGGTGCCGCCCTTGTAGTATGAGGCTGCGCTTCCTCCATTATTGCCGTAGATCTCCACCTGTTGATCGGTGTCCTTCAAGAAGCCGGAGGACGTGACCGTGACGTCGGACCCCAAGCTTCTCCGGACCACGGAACTGATCGCGCCGCTCGTATAGCGGATGGAGAAGATCGCCAGGGAGTTGTTGTAGTGACTGGTGAACCCTTGGTTATCGTTCGCCATGATGTTGATCCCCAGGGCGATGGCCAGGTTCCCGTTCCCGGAGGAAGTGGTCCGCAGCTTGAACCGCGCGTAGCTCACCGTGCTCGGGGCGTTCCAGTCATAGATGCCGAACTTGTTCGTTGCCGTACTGGTCGCGGCCACCAATTGGGCTTCGGTACCGGACCCAAGGGTCGTGCCCGGGTTGGCGAGGATCAAGGACCCGCCGGCCGTGCCGATGCGGACCCGGTATGTCCCTCCATTGGCCGGGGTACCGGTGAAAAAGGCGGTGTTCCCTGAACCGGAGTTGGCATTGTTGGCCGTTCCGGTCCCTGTGCCGAAATCATAGGTCCAAGGCTGCGCCCATCCTTTCAGGGAAGTCAACAACAGCCCCAGCACCAAGGCGCAAATAGCCCAGCGGGGCCGCGTACACATCGTCTTCATCTATCGAGAGTTAGGGTTATGGGCGAGATGGTGGACCGTCCGCTGGGTCAGGGCGTACGGCTCGCTCAGCGCCGGACGGGGAGCTTCCGGCCGCTTAACGAGGGTCCAAAATAGAGCGATCGGACCCCTGTGCGCAATGGGGTGGAGAACTCGACCGGGCCGCGCCGATCCTGCTTTACACAGGGATAATACAAGCTTCATGGAAGAGGCTGCCCGGGAGGCCGGGGGCCCAAAGACGAGGGGCCCCCGGAAAGGAGGCCCCTCGTTCAAAAAGAAGGTGTCGCTCAGCGCTTCACGAAGCGGGCATGGCCGACCTGTTCGGCCTTGCTGTTCAGGGCGATCAGGGTGTAGGTGCCAGGCGCCAGGTGGGCGATGGAGATGTGCTTGGTCATGGCTTCCTCCATCACCAGGTGGCCCAGCAGGTCGTAGATCTTCACCGACACGGTGCGGCCGTCGGGCACGGTCAGGTAGAGCTCGGTGCTGGCCGGGTTGGGGGAGAGGGCGATGCCCCGCTCGGCGGCGATCTCCTCGATGCCCACGTTGGGCTGGCAGAGGCAGTTCTGCGTCCAGGTGCCGTTCAGCTGGAACTGCTCGTTGAAGCAGGGCGTTCCGGGCACGGCCGGGCCGCCGGGCACGCCTTCGCAGTCGGGCGGGAACAAGGTCGGGTCGGTGCCCACGCACACGTCGAAGGTCGAGGTCTGCAGCGGGGTGGAGGTGTAGGTGTACACCTGCAGGTAGTAGG
>JAFDZF010000010.1 GCA_018267055.1 Bacteroidota bacterium | reverse complement strand
CCGGAGTGGCGGAATTGGTAGACGCGCACGTTTCAGGGGCGTGTGACCGTAAGGTTGTAAGGGTTCGAGTCCCTTCTCCGGTACAGCGAAGCGGCCTCAGGGCCGCTTCGTCATTCCAGGAAGGTCCCTTGCCATCGCAAAGCACCGATGGCCGATCGACGGCGACGCGAAGGGGCCGTTATGCTTCCGTCAAGTGCGCGGCAGGCCCGAAGGATCCGTTCCGGGCGGGGCTATCTTTGATCGGAACACGTCATGGGTGCCAAACGTTTCCGCACGCGCCAGCATTGGTACCGCACGCGGGCCTGGGTGCTTGCCGGCGCAAGCGTATCGCTGTTGTGCCTGTTGCTGCTCGGCACGGTGGTCCCCTACCTGCTCTTCATCGTGGTGCTGGGCATCTCGTTCACCGGCACCCTGGTGGCCATGTCCATCGATCGGGCCAACACCATTTTGTACCTACTGGACCGCGAACGGATGACCCTGGTGCGCGCCGACCGGCGCGAGGAGCTGGGCCTGGACCAGCTCATCGATGCCAACCTGCTGGACAGCACCATCGCACGCGACTACGTGCGCCAGCGCTCCCGCGCGATGCAGGAGAAGGGCGCCACCGCCGACGACCTGCGGCGGATGAAGAAGGTCTTCCTGCGCTACTGCGCGATGGACGTCGGCCTGGGTACGCTGTCGGCGCTGGTACGTCCGCTGGAGCGCCTTCCGAACGGCAAGAAGGACCTGGTGCTCCTGCGCATCCGCGACGGGCGTGAAATGCTGCTCTCCCCCATCCACCACCAGGACATGGTGGACGCCATCGCCAAGCTGTTGCACCGGCCCGCCAGCGCGCCTCCGGAGCAGCAGCGCGCGTGAGCCCTGCGGCCGTTACTGGTAGCGGATGCGCTGGCCGATGCGGAGCTTGCTCCGCGTGCTCACCCGGTTGAGCTTGCACAGGCGCGGCACGGGCACGCCATAGCGGCGCGAGATGGCCGAGAGCGTTTCGCCCTTGCGCACGGTATGGAAGCGGGACGCGCTCACCGCGGCCTTCGCCTTGGCCACCGCCTCGAAGAGGCCCGCATGCAGGTGCAGCGTGCTCCCCTTCAGCTCGCCCTGGTCCACGTCGAAGAGCAGCTGCGGGTCGATGGGCTGGCCGAGGTAACGCGTTTCGAAGTGCAGGTGGTCGCCGGTGGAGCGCCCCGTGGAGCCGCCCAGGCCGATGACCTGCCCCGCCGTCACCTGGTCGCCGGGCTCCACGGCCCGCTCGCTCAGGTGGCCGTAGAGCGTCTCCAGGCCGTTGGCATGGCGGATCACCACGACGTTGCCGAACTGCTTGTGGTAGCGCGAGATGCGCACCATGCCGCCGAAGGCCGCCATCACGGGGTCGCCACGCTGCAGCTTCAGGTCGGTGCCGTAGTGCATGCGGCCATGGCGCGGGCCGAAGGGCGAGGTCACGTGCCCGCAGACCGGCATGTAATGGTCCGCGGAGCAGGAGCTGAGCTGCAAGGTCACCGTGTCCTTCGGTGCGCCCCGCTTGCTGAAGATCACGTCGGTGTTCCAATCCCCGTACAGGCTGTAGCCGGGGATGTGCAGCAGGGAATCCGCGGCGCTCCACTCCTCCGCCGGTGCGGGAGCATCGATGAGGTCCCCCTCCTCCGCCTCCTCGTACGGTGCGATCTCCTCGGGGCCGCCGATCGCGCTCGTGTCCGCTTGCGCGAGCACCACGGTGCGCGGCACGCAGAGCAGCGCGACGAAGCACAGGCGCACGAGGGTCGTTGCGGTCATGGCGCGCAAAACTATCCGTACGATCCAGCCACACAACCCTTGGGGACCGATGGATGCGAACAGGGACCGGTGGGCACCGTCCGTGGCAGCGGCGTTCCCTGCAATGGCGCGTGCGAACGGGGAACAGGCCATCTTTGTGCCCTCCGGTTAAAGATCGTTAACATGTCCACCGCCCCCACCTCCGCCGGCGTTCTGCTCCTGACCCTCCTGGCCGCCTGTGGCACGCCGGGGGACAAGGGCCCGATGGACCAGCTCGGAGTGGACAGCGCGAAATACGATGAGCGCGTGCGGCCGGAGATCTACACGCCGGTGCGCCTCACCACCGATGTGTCCAAGCTCACCGACAACGAGCGCCGCATGGTGCCGCTGCTGATCGAGGCCGCGCAGATCATGGACAGCCTGTTCTGGCAGGAGGCCTGGGGCCGCAAGGACAGCCTGCCTTCCCGGCGGCTCGATGCGGACACCAAGCGCTTCTTCCGCATGAACTATGGGCCCTGGGACCGCCTGGCCGGCAATGTGCCCTTCATCGACGGCGTGGGCGACAAGCCCGAGGGCGCGCGCTTCTACCCGGCGGACATGACGCGGGCGGAGTTCGACGCCTGGACGGACAGCACGCGCAAGGACCTCTACACCATGGTGCGCCGCGATGCGCAGCGCCGGCTGGTGGCCATCCCCTACCACCGCTACTTCAACGGTCCCATCACGCGGGCCGCGGACCTGCTGCAGCGCGCCTCGGAGCTCGCGGACGACCCCGGCCTGAAACGCTACCTGCTGCTGCGCGCCGAAGCCCTGCGCACCGACCGCTACGACGCCAGCGACCGCGCGTGGCTGGACATGCGGAACAACACCATCGACGTCATCATCGGCCCCATCGAGACCTACGAGGACCAGCTGTTCGGCTACAAGGCCGCGCACGCCTGCTACATCGCGGTGAAGGACCAGGAATGGAGCCGCAGACTGGCCCGCTTCGCGCAGCTGATGCCCGCCCTGCAGCGCGGCCTTCCGGTGCCGGCGGCCTACAAGCGGGAGCGCCCCGGCAGCGATGCGCAACTGGGCGCGTACGACGTGATCTACTACGCCGGCGACTGCAACGCGGGCAGCAAGACCATCGCGGTGAACCTGCCCAACGACGAACAGGTGCAGTTGCAGAAAGGCACGCGGCGCCTGCAGTTCAAGAACGCGATGAAGGCCAAGTTCGACCACATCCTGCTGCCGATCAGCGACCTGCTGGTGGCCCCCGACCAGCGCCGGCACGTGACCTTCGATGCCTTCTTCGAGGACGTGATGTTCCACGAGGTCGCGCACGGCCTGGGCATCAAGCACACGATCAATGGCAAGGGGACGGTGCGCGAGGCGCTGCTGGAGGAGGCCGGCGCGCTGGAGGAAGGCAAGGCCGACATGCTGGGCCTTTACATGGTGGCCGCCCTGCGCGATATGGGCGAGATCACCGGCGGCGACCTCATGGACAATTACGTCACCTTCATGGCCGGCGTGTTCCGCTCGGTGCGCTTCGGCGCCAGCAGCGCGCACGGCCGGGCGAACATGCTGCGCTTCAACTTCTTCCTGGAACGCGGCGCCTTCGTGCGCGAGGCCGCCACGGGCACCTACCGCGTGGACCCCGACAAGATGCGCGCCGCCATGGACGAGCTGAGCGCACTGATCCTGAAGCTGCAAGGCGACGGGGCGCTGGAGGAGCTGCGGACCTTGATGAAGGACAAGGGCGTGGTGAAGCCCGAGCTGCAGGCCGACCTGGACCGCCTGAAGAAGGCCTCGATCCCGGTGGACGTGGTGTTCGAGCAGGGCGTGGACGTGCTGGGACTCGGATCGGCACACTGATCGCGGGACCCGTTCGGATGGCACACCCACGGCAGGACGACATCGACCGCTCTTCAGGAGCGGGGTTCCTGCATGGGGTCCTCATCTACCTGATCTCGCTGCTGGCCACCCTGCCGGTGTTCATGCTGGTGCAACCCTACCTGCCCGGCTGGAAGCTGCCCTTCGCCGGCGGCCTGCGCATCGACCACCTGCTGGTGTTCCTCGCCATGCTCGTGGTGGTGATCCTCATCCTGCGGCGCTTCCAGGTGGTGGTGTACGCGCTCGTGGTGGTGGGGCTGGCCACCATCACCGTCACCAGCTTCTGGGGCAGCTATGGCTTCCGTGACCTTTATGCGGACTATGCCGTGCTCATGCATTCGCTCCGCGAGAGCACCAAGGCCCTGCCCCGGGTGAGCGAGCTCAAGCCCTTCTCCCGGGCGGAGGACGTGCGCGCGGCCATCGATTACCAGGACCCCGTCGTGCGCTCCTTCGCCGTGCGCTCCGCCACCACCTGGTTCACCGACGCCCCCATCGACGATGACGAGTTCACCCTCGTGCAGTCCTTCTCCATCTTCAAGGTCATCAACTCCGCCTGGATCTACGTGAGCGACCCGGTGGACGACGAGTACTTCGCCAAGGCGAGCGAGAGCGTGGAGCTGCTGGCAGGCGACTGCGACGACCACGCCATCCTGATGGCCGCCTGCATCAAGGCCATCGGCGGCGAGGTGCGGCTGGTGCGCACCACGGGCCACATCTATCCCGAAATGAAGGTGGGCAACGCCAAAGCGATGGAGCGCGCGGCCTTCCTCATCCGCCAGGAGCTCTTCCCCGACGTGGCCAAGCACGCCGCACTGTTCTACCACACCGACGCGAAGGGCGACCGCTGGATCAACCTGGACTATACCCGCCACTACCCCGGCGGCGAGGTGATGGCCGAGGAGATCCTGGGCATCCTGCCGGTGTAATGCCCTTCAACGCGGAAGCCTTCCCGAAGGAAGGCTTCCGCACACACGTCCCCCGAAGGGACCGTCAAGGCAGCTGTTGGGCGCGGGTGGCGGTGGGGATGGAACCGCCGATGTTCACCAGGATGGGGTCGCGGTCGTTGTTGGCGCCGGTGTACTTCACCACGCCGTCCAGGTTCACGTCCTCCTTCCAGTAACCGGCGGTGGTGGCCGTCGGCAGCGAGCCGCCCACGCGCACCAGGATGGGGTCGCGGTCGTTGTTGGCACCGGTGTACTTCAGCACGTTGTCGAGGAGCACGTTGCCGGCCCAGTTCAGGCGCACGGCGCCGCTGACCTTCTGGGCATTGGTGCCGAAGGTGGCGACGCTGCCGTTGGTGAAGTCCACCGTGGCGGCACTTCCGCTGAGGGCGACGCTCGCCAGGGTCATCACCCCGAAGTGGTTGCGGTGCCGCACCGCGATGAAGTAGTTGTCCGGCGGCATGGCGATGGTGAGCGGGCTGGTGCCGTCCAGGTCCACGATGTCGCCGTCCCGCTGCACCAGGGCCGATCGCGTGCGGAGGACGGACGTGTTGTTCGTCTTGTCGCGCAGCTCCACCAGCACCCAGTCCACGATGGCGTTGTTGCCGGTGGTAGTGAGCACGCTGGCCGTGATGGTCTCGCCACCGCCCCCCACCTGGGTGAAGCCGGCCGCGGTATTGGGCTCGGTGAGCGGGAAGCCCGCCAGGGTGCGCAAGGCGTCGCCCATCAGGCCGGTGCCGGTGTTGTACGGGCCTTCCAGGAATACGCGGGCGGCCAGCACCACGTTGGCCGCGGGCGGCGTGGTCTCACGCGCCAGGCCGTCGAAGGGGAGGCTGCCATTGGAGGCCCCGGCGAAGGTCTGCAGCGTGGTGAACACGAGCGAGGTCATGTTGAACCGGAAGACCACCCCCAGGTTGTTCGTACCGCCCTGCGTACAAGTGCCATAGAGCAGGCCATCGGTACCCAGGATCAGGTTCGATTCCGAGAGGGTGCCCTGCGGCGGGGTGCCCTGCATGTCATACTCCTCGGTATAGGTCGCGCCAGTGATGTTCCAGCTGTAGATGCAGCCGTTGAAGAACTGGCCATCCTCACTGCACATCCCGTAGAGCTTGCCATTGGTGACCTGCACGAGGTCCCCGGCAGGCGTGCCGCCCTGCAGGCCGTCGAAGCTGTAGAGCCGCGTGAACGCATTGGTCGCCGGGTCCAGGGAATACAGCGAGCCGTGCCCGAACTGGCCGTTCTCACTGAGCGTGCCGTACAACAGGCCGTTGGAGGCTTGAATCACGTCCGCGAGCGGCTTGGAACCGTCAGCCGTGGAAAGGTCGCGCAGGACGGTCAATGTGTTCGTACCGGGCACATACTGGAACAAGGTGCCCAAGCCGTTCGCGCCATCGGCGGAGGTGGAGCCGTACAAGCGGCCGTTGGACGCCTTGAAAAGGCTGTTCTCGGGGAGGGTCCCGGTCGCTACGGTCAGGTCCTGCTTCTTCACCATCGTATTGGTGGCGATGGTGTATTCGAAGAGCGTGCCCCCGCCATTGGCACCGCCTGCATTGCACAAGCCATAGAGCTTGCCGGCGATCTCGGTGAGCGTGCCCAGGGGGGCGGAACCTGCCGCCCCACCGAAGTCATAACGGCGAACGAAGGTCGAGGTGGCCGGATCGAAGGAAAAAAGCGTGCCCAGCGAATTGGTGCCACCGCTGTTGCAAAGCCCATAGAACAGGCCATTGGACGCCTTCAACAAGCGCCCCCGGGGGCTGGCCCCATTGGAGAAGTTGAAAGGGAAGAGCTCCGTGAACACGCCTGTGGCCGCCACGAAGCGGAACAGAGCTCCACCGCTTCCCGTGCCGCCCGCGCTCACAAGGCCATAGAACGTGCCGGCCGGATCCTCCATGAGCCCGCCGAGCATGTCGTCGAAACCCGCAGCGCCCAGATCACCCACCTGCGCATAGGCATTGGTGGAGGTATTGAACGAATAAAGCACACCGCCCCCGGCGGTACCGCCATCCCGGGTGGTCCCATAGAGCAGGCCGTTCGCTGCTTTCATCAGTCTGCCTTGTGCGTTCCGCCCGCCGGCCAATGTGAAGTCGTACAGCTTGGAGAAAGCGGCGGCACCGGTCACGTCGACCTTGAAAAGGGTGCCCACACCGTTGGCTCCGTCGAGGGTGGTGACACCATAGAGCACATTGCTGGCCCCCTCCACGAGCCCGGCCACCGGCCTGGAACCATTGCTGCCGCCCAAGTTCTGCAGGACCGTGCATGTCGAGGGCGTCGTGTATTCGAACACGACCCCCAGGTTGTTGGCGCCGCCACCCTGGGCCACGCCGTAGAACTTCCCGTTGGTGGCCCGCACAAGCCCGCCGTTCGGGATACGGCCCGTGGTATTGCCCGCCACGCCCTGGAACGTGAATTGCGCCAGGAAGGCATTGCTCGATGTGGTGAACTGGAACAACAGGCCGCCGGTATTGGCGGTCGTGCTTTCCTGCGTCATTCCGTACAGGATGGTGCCTGCGGCATTGGCCGCCAAGCGGCCGCTCGGGGTCTTTCCGTTCGTGCCGATGAAGTTCACGCGACGGGTGGCCGTGCTCGTGCTGATGTTGTACTCATAAAGCGTACCCATGTTCACCGTTCCGCCCGTGGCGCAGAGGCCATAGAGGGTACCGTTGGCCGCCTGCACCACGCCACCGACCGGATTGGCTCCCACCCCGCTCGTGGCCGTGGTGAAATTGATGAGCACCGTGTGCACCTGCGTCGTCGGGTTGTAGGAGAACAGGGTACCCACGCCGTTGGCACCGCCCGTGGAAGTCACTCCATAATACAAGCCATTGGAGGCCTTCAGCAGTTCGCCCACCGGCGTCGAACCCGGGAAGCGGGGGAAGTCGTACTTCTTGGTGAAGACGTTCCCTTCGGTGATGGTGTAGATGGTGCCGATGTCGGCAGTGCCCCCGGCGGAGGTCATGCCCCAATAGGTGGCCTGGCTGAGAGCGGCCAGGGGCAGGGCGGGCAATAGCAGGAGGAACGCGGTGCGTTGGAGGAGGCGCATCATCGAACGGGGGTTGGGCTTGGTCGGATCAAAGGATCCCGGAAATTAAGGTGGTTCCGGGGAAGCGGACAAGGCCACGCCCCGGATAACCTGCGGGTCGCATGGGCTTCACCTGGCTCCGAAAGGCACAGGCTACATTTGGCTCTCGTGCCGGTAATGAAGAAATTGATGCACCCCGCCGAGCTGGCCAAGGCCAGCCACATGCGCCCGGGGGACCCACGGATCGCGCTGCTGGCGGAGGTCAGCGGCCTGAACCGTTTAGAGCGCTTCTACAACGAGATCGAGCAGCGGGAGGGGGAGGATTTCATCACCGCGCTCTTCGCCCACCTGGACCTGAAGCTGGAAGTGGACGCGGAGGACCTGGCCCTGGTGCCGCGGGAAGGCGGGGTGGCCATCGTGGCCAACCACCCTTACGGCGCCATCGACGGGCTGGCGATGATGCACGTGCTCCAGCAGGTGCGGCCGGACCTGCGGGTGATGGCCAATTTCATGCTGCAGCAGCTGGAGCCCCTGAGGGACCGCTTCATCGGCGTGAACCCCTTCGAGCAACTGAGCGCCCGGAGCAGCTTCCAGGGCATGCGGCAGGCCATGGAGCACCTGGCCCAGGGGGGCGCCCTGGGCGTGTTCCCCGCCGGGGAGGTGAGCAGTTACCGCAACGACCTGGACGCCGTGGCCGACCCCCGCTGGAAAGCCCCGGTGATCAAGCTGATCCGCAGCGCCGAGGTACCCGTGGTGCCCCTCTGGTTCGACGGGGCCAACAGTTTGGTGTTCCAGATGCTGGGGATGATCCATCCCAACCTGCGCACGCTGCAGCTGCCGCACGAGATGCTGCGCATGCGCGGCCGCTCGGTGCGCCTCCGCATCGGCAAGCCCATCGGCCCCAAGGACCTGGCGGCCCTGCCCTCCGCCGAGCAGCTGGCGCGCTACCTGCGGGCCAAGACCTACGCCCTGGGCAGCGGCGCCCACGTCAAGCGCGAGCAGTTCCGCCCCCTCTTCTTCCCGCGCCGCCCCAAGCCCATCGTGGAGGCCATCCCGGTACCGGACCTGGAGCGGGAGATCGCCGCGCTGGCCGACCGCAAGCTCAGCAGCCAGGCCGAGTTCGACCTGTACCTGGCCCCCAGCGACCGCATCCCCCACCTCCTCCGCGAGATCGGGCGCCTGCGCGAGGAGACCTTCCGCGCCGTGGGCGAAGGCACCAACAAGCGGATCGACCTGGACGAGTTCGACCACTACTACGACCACCTCTTCCTGTGGGACCGGTCGAAGCACCGCCTCGTGGGCGCCTACCGCATCGGCGACGGCAAGGTGATCATGGGCCGCTATGGCAAGCGCGGCTTCTACACCAACACGCTCTTCCGCATGGGCCGGCCCATGCACCGCATCCTGGGCAACAGCTTCGAGCTGGGCCGCTCCTTCGTGGCCCCCGACTACCAGAAGCACCGCCTGCCGCTCTTCATGCTCTGGCGCGGGCTGCTGCTGCACATCACCTCCAACCCCGACCACAAGTACCTCATCGGGCCGGTGAGCATCAGCGGGCACTACAGCCGCTTCTCGCGCAGCCTCATCATGGAGTTCGTGCGCAAGCACCACTACGACGATGCCCTGGCCCGGCACGTGCGCCCGCGCAACCGGTTCCACATCGCCCTGGAGAAGGCCGACGGCGATGTATTGCTCGATGCCTCCGGCGAGGACATGAAGAAGCTCGACCAGCTGATCGCCGACATCGAAGTGAACGGCTCGGCCGTGCCCGTGCTGCTGAAGCGCTACCTCATGCTGAACGCCCGGATCATCGGCTTCAACAGCGACCCGCGCTTCAACGACGCGTTGGACGGCCTGATGCTGCTGGACCTGACGAAGCTGCCCGAGAAGACCGTGGAGGACCTGCGGAAAGGGATGGCCTGAACACCGGCCGCGGGCTTCTAACCGCGGGCCACGGGATCGAGCTCAGGACGCGCGGCCACGGGCTTAGCGCTTTGCCGGGCGGCCTGCGGCTTGATGGCAGGCTCGGGATGCACGTAGAGGCTCCACTTGCCCTCGTGGTACTCCAGGGCGCTCATGTTCTCGATCCAGTCGCCGCTGTTGAGGTACTGCACCGTTCCCCTGGCCGTGGCGATGGTGCCCATGCGCGGCTTGTGGATGTGGCCGCACACCACCGCGGCGTGACCCTCGTGCAGGGCGATGTCGGCCATGGTGGTCTCGAAGTCGCTGATGAACTTGACGGCGCCCTTCACGCTGTCCTTCACCTTCTTGCTGAAGCTCATCCGCGGTCGCCCGAAGAAGAGCAGCACGGCATTGACGAGGTGGTTGATGCGGATCAGCAGGTCGTAGCCGAAGCCGCCCAGCTTGGCCAGCCACTTGGCGTTCTTCATCGTGGCGTCGAAGATGTCGCCGTGGATGAACCAGTGCGGTATGCCATCGAGGTCGAGCACCAGCTTGTCCACCAGGCGGAGGTGGCCCACCCGCATGGGGCTGTAGCGGCGCAGCGCCTCGTCGTGGTTGCCGGTGACGTAGTAGACCGGGATGCGGGCGCTCCACTTCAGCAGGCGCTTCACCACCTTCATGTGCTCGGGCGGGAAGTAGCTCTTGCGGAACTGCCAGATGTCGATGATGTCGCCGTTGAGCACCACCTGGCGCGGCCGGATGGACCGGAGATAGGCGTTCAGCTCCTTGGCGCGGCACCCGTAGGTGCCCAGATGAAGATCGGATACAACGAGAAGGTCGATCCTGCGCTTCATGCGGCGCAAAGCTCCGGCACCGGTGTAAAGCGGATATGTCCGGCGTGTGAAGCCCCCGCGCTCAGGCGCTGTGCAGCTCCAGCACGGTGATCTCCGGCGGCATGCCCACCCGGCCGGGGAAGCCGATGAAGCCGAAGCCCCGGTTCACGTACAGGTGCTGGCCACCCTCCGCGTACAGGCCCGCCCACTGCTTGTAGGCCCACTGCGCCGGGCTGTAGGTGTGCCCCGCGATGGTGACGCCGAACTGCGCCCCGTGGGTATGGCCGCTCAAGGTGAGCTCGATGCCGGTGGCGCGCACCTGGGCGTCCCAGTGCGAAGGGTCGTGGCTCATCAGGATGCGGTACGGGGCCTCCTCCGTGCCCTGGCGGGCCTTGGCCAGGTCGCCGTACTGCTGGAAGCGCGTGCCCCAGTTCTGCACGCCGATCAGCGCGAAGTGCGCACCGTCCTTCTCGATCCTCAGGTGCTCGTCCAGCAGCAGCCGGAAGCCCATGGTGGCGTGGTGCCCCTTGAGGCGATCCAGGTTCCTCGCCTTCTCCTCGCGGCTGGGCCACTGGGCGTAGTCCGAGTAGTCGTGGTTGCCCAGGATGGAATACTTGCCCATCCGGGCCTTCAGGCCCTTCAGCTGGTCCAGCCAGGGCTCCGCCTCCTCGGCGAAGTCGTTCACCAGGTCGCCGGTGAAGAGGATCAGGTCCGGGTCCTGCGCATTGATCAGGTCGATGCCGTACTGCACGATGTCGCTGCCCACGTGGTAGCTGCCCAGGTGCATGTCGCTGATCTGCACGATGCGCAGGCCATCGAAGGCCTTGGGCAGGCCCTTGGCGGTCACAGGCACATGCGTCACGTGGAAGTTGCGGCGGCCCTTGGTCAGCCCGTACAGCACGCTGCCGAAAGGAACGACCGCCAGCGCCAGGCCCAGCTGCGACAGGAAGCGGATACGGCCCATCGTCTCCCCGCTCGTCGGCTCCGGCGCGCCGGGCGCCAGCTTGCCCCATACCCAGCGCCCCAGCTGGATCAGGTCCTCCAGCCCGTGGAACACCACGATGACCACCTTGGGCAGCAGGAAGAGGATGAACAGCCCGATGAAGGTGAACAGGAACGCGTGGTTGTGCGACGAACGCAGTTCCTGCATCCGCAACGCGCCGAAGCACAGCATGCCGACCATGCCGATGCTGATGGTCCAGTAGATGATGCGCACCCAACGCCGCAGGGTCAGGGAACGCCCGGCCAGCGCCGTGCTGATGCCCTTGAACGCGTAGAGGTCGATGGCGACGAGCACGGCCACGAAGGCCAGGAAAAGCACGAAGCTGCGGGTCATGGGGACAAAGGTGGGGCGTTCGCCGCACCGGCCCGGAACGCCCGGGCCGAACGGCCGGCTGAGCGGATGGACGAACGAGGGGGCGGTTTACGCTACGGGCTTATGCATTGAAGGAGCCAAGAAATCCTGCTGTTCTCATCGACATATGCGGGAATGTCCCCGCTTGAGGAAATGGAATTGCCGCACCTGATGGCTCCGTCGGCCTTTGTTCCCGTGGTCGTGATCGGCAAATCAGCCAGCCGAAGTTGCAGTTGTCATCATGGCGAACGGGTCAGAGCGGTTCGTTGACGAACGAAGCTCTCCCAAGATGAACGAGGTGGATCGATGGGGGAAACTGGGTCGTTGACGGTGGGTCCACCACGACCACCGTGTAGCCTTTGCGCTCCAAGGCCGATCGTTGCTCGCTCGTGGGCAAGCCTGGTTGAGCCTCGAACGGAGTGAAGAATGAGGTATAGATGTTCACAGGGAATGGGACATTGAACACGATCGGTTTCCGGACAGATGATAATTCCACGCTCAGCAGGTCGATGGATGCCCTATTGTGCTTGTGCTTGGCACGATGATCCGCATAAAAGGGATCACCGATGCAGTTATCGGAATGCGTGATGACGGTACGATCATACTGTAAAAGCCCCCAGCCGATAGCAATAGCTGCTGTGATGGTCACCAAAGGCACCCTTTTGTCGCTTAAAGGTCTAGCCAATAGCCGTGAAGCGAATGCGATCCCGATCATGAAGAACGGGAGGGTGATCATGGGGTAGGCGGTCATCTTTGTCGCCACCGTGGAATAGAAGAAATAGGTGAAGATGAGAGAAGCGAGCGCATGGACCCTATAGCGGGTGGAAGTCGCTCCAATAGCACCTGCGAGGGCAAGGACCACAAGCATCCAAGAGGGGAACGGGCGGATCAGCTCCGCAAGGGCATCGTAATGGAAGAGCGGCCCTCCGGTATGACCGTCCAAGGCTTCTGAAACATGCTTCGCATCGAACCCACGGGTATGTGCCATCTCTGCCGGGAAGCGGATCGCACCGTATATCTGCCAAGGAAGCGCGATAACGAGCGCCACCAGAAGAGAACGCCCCATTGCCAGCAACTCCTGCTTCCTATCGGGAACGGCGAAAAGTGCCACAACTCCCCATCCACCGAACACCAGCAGGCCGGGCAGCCACTTGGTGAGAACAGCAAGGCCAACGAACACCCCGCATAACAGATCCCCAAGCCTGGGTCCATCCTCGCGAAGCGCGTACCAGGCCCACAGGCTTCCTCCGATCAGGGAAATGAAGATCGCATCATTGTGATCCGTCATCGCTTGACCCATGACCAGCGTCAGGACCCACTGAGAGCAGGCCATGAAAAAAGCCGACAGGAAGGCTACATGGCGGTCATGCATCTTGCGTGCGATCCCATAGGTGAAGAAAACAAGGGCGGTAGTGAACAGGGCACTGGGCAATCGTACCGCGAGCACCGTCGGCCCTAGAAGCTTGATGGACAAGGCCATGCACCAAAGGAAGAAGGGCTGCTTGTGCAGCCAGACATTGTTCTGGGTCCAGTTCCGATAGTCCAGATGGAGCGCTTCTTCCCTGAAAAGCATCGGCTTAAAGGGATCCGTTGCGGTATTCTTTGCCACGAGGGCATGGAAGCACTCATCCCAAGTGTTCAAGTAAGGATCCAGGACAGCTGCGAACAGACGGAGCGCCAAGGCGCCGCCTAACAAGCAAAGCAGTGCAGCACGGTCCTTTGATCGCGCGTAGAGAAAAGCGGAGACCAGGAGTGCAATGAAGCCGAGGCCAAGCAGTACTTGGGCTTCGGTCGAGAAGCAGAGCATGGTATCGGGTTCCGTGGCTGCGGAAGGTAGGTCTTGGCTCCTATCGCGCCGGATGCATCACATACCCAGCACCAAATGATCGATCGCTGATGACGGCATGGTGGAAGTTGAAGGTCCAGAAGAAGAGCCGTTCGATCTTGCATCGCCCGCAATAGCGGAGGGTCCTCGTTTCCAAGAGAGCCCGACCCGTTGCATAAATCCACGGATTCCATGCATATATGCAGCGGTCCTATGGAACGAACGCCCGATCCTTTCAACCTTTCACGGGCATTGTGCATACCTGCCGGGCAAGTGTGAAAAGAACGCGCGATCCAATGGATACATCGGGAGATCCTTTTCAGCCATTCGGGGATCGCATGAATAGATGGCGCCTTTCTTTGAAAGGAATGCGGACGTGTTATCACACCCCCAGCCGATGGATGAATAGATGCCGGACTCCTTTTCAAACAAAGCGCCGTTCCATGTATGGTTCGGCCGGATGTTTTCAAACCAAGGACGACTTATTGCAATAACAGAGCACCTATCGGACAGCCAGCCGGATCAGGAACCAGGGCGTCCAACGTTCGGAAAGCGCAGGACGCTGTCGGGAATCAGCATCACCCCCGAGGGAAAGGAATCAAGAGGAACACCATCCTGCACGGCATACACGGCATATCCCTCCCTGATCAGCTGCTCCACGTCCGCTCGATCGGGCATGCGGTCCCAGGCCTCGTAGCCGGTGTTGAACATGAACTGGATGTGGTGCACGGCCGGTACGTGGAGAACGGCCACCGGCCGATCGGCGGGAACAAGTTCCTTCAACCGGGCCAAGGGCTGGAGCGCATCCAGTTGCTGGCGCCGCCAACGCTGGTCCGCGAACGATGGGGCTGATACCGTGTGGCGGTGGTGCAAGCGCGGCAGATCGAGCATCCAAAGCCCCAGCATGGGCACGGCCACCGCGATCGGCCAGGACCGGTATCGGGCAGGGATGAGCCCAGCCAGACCAACGATGGCCTGGGCGAGCGCGGCCATATAGAGCGGCAGCAGCACCATGGTGTAGCTCACCATCTTGTTCCGCGCATAGCCGAAGGCCAGATGCACCGCCATGAACAGGACGATCAGAAAGACCCGGTGCTCCTTCTTCCCGGCTTTCCAGACCAGCCAGGCATAAGCCGGCAATACGTACCAAGGGGAGAAAGGCGGCAGTACCTCACGGATCACATCGAAATGATAGGCCCACGTTCCCGTGTGTCCGCCCATCACTTGTGAAAGATGTTCAGCCTTGATCGCCCATTCATACGCCACCTTTTTCGGAAAGCGGGAGACGATGCTCACGATCCATGCTCCGGCCAGGATCCCGGCCGCTCCGACACCGATCGACAGGTCCCGCACTTCCTTTCGCCGAAAGCCGTTCATCGCCACCACGACGCCCCAGGGCAGGAACACGCTGAGACCGACATACCACTTGGTCAGGACGGCACACGCGGCGAACACGCCCGCCCAGACGGCCCAGCACCACCGGCCATCGTTCCATAGCTCCAGCAAGGCCCACCAACTGCATACGACCGTGGCAATGAAGACCGCGTCGTTATGATCCGTATTGATGGCCCCTGCCGTGAGCTCCTCCAAGTAATAGGAGCAGGTGAGGAAGACGGCCGTCCCCCATCCGACCTGGGCATTGGCCAGGAGCGTTCCGATGCGGTATCCCACAGGCACCAGGGCCGTCAGCCAGAAGGCGCTCGGCAAGCGCACCACCCAGGGTTCCGCGCCGAACAGCTGGATGCATGCCGCCATCTGCCAGAGGAAAAAGGGGGGCTTGTGCAGCCACATATGCGTTTCGGTCCACGACCACGTCCCTTGCAGCTCCGGCGCAGCGTGAAGCATCGGCGTGAACGGATGCATGACCATCCGACGTGCCACGGTCGCATGGAAACACTCGTCCCAAGCGTTCAAGAACGGATCGAGGTGCACCGCGAAGAGCCTGACCAGGAACGCAACCAGGGTCAGTACCACCAAAGCCCATCCGGTCTTGCCTTTTTGCTGGAAGAAGGTCGCCGCAATGGTCCCGATCACACTGCAGACCAGGAACACCTGTTGCTTCTCGGGAAAGAGAAGGTCGAACATGCTTTGTACAAAAGGGGGCCATGAAGGGGATGATGACGAGCAAGGTCTCTAGATAAAAGAACGGCTTATCAGCAAAGCGACAAGCCATTCTATGCGAAATCTAGACCTGTCCGAACATGGTCAGGTCAGGAGCAGAACGGTGCTGGAACTGAGGATCCTTCCCTCAACGTTGCACCACCAAGGGGCTGCTCAACAGCATCCCCGAGCGCCCGCGCACCGAAAGCACATACAAACCCTCCGGGATCTCCGGCACGACGAACGCACGCTCCTGCGGAAGCAAGGACCGGCTGAACACGAGCCTGCCCTGCAGATCGTTCAATACCAGATCGCAAGGTCCATCAGCGGACAGCCGCAACGTGACGGTCCCGCCCACGGTAGCCGGCTGCGGAAAGACCGCTGGCCCCGCCTCGCCATCGACCCCGTCCACCTTCAGCGGATCCAGATAGGTCTGTACGGTCAGGCTGGCGGTCTGTCCTTGGCCGTCGGTCTTCACCACGTACATGGAGCGTTGGCCGGGACCGAAATCCTCGCTCCAGCCGGCCACCACATAACCACCATCGGCGGTGGGCTCGATGGAGTAGCCATCGGCCGGGCGGCCGTCGCCGTAGTTGTTGCCGAAGCGGAAGCCGCCGTTCGGATAGGTGGTGGTGAGGATGATGTCCCGCTCACCCAGGTTGAGGGTGTTGTACCCCGTGAACACGTAACCGTCCACGTGGTCCAGGCGGATATCGGATGCCGCCGCGTCCGACACATCGCCCTGGCGTTCTTCCCAATCCAGCTGGCCGTCCGGGTGCACGCCCACGATATAGATCTGGAGGTTGTCGTTCCAGCTGTGCGTGCCCCCGCAGGCGACCAATCCACCATCGGGGCGTTCGAGCACGGCGGAGAAGTAGTCGGTGCTGTCGCCACCGATGACGGTGGTCCACACCGGTCCGCCATCCGCGTTCAGCTTGGTCATGAACGCATCGGCAGGGCCCTCCGGCGTATCCTGTGACCCGACCAGGACGATCCCTCCATCATTCGTGCGCGCAAGGCCCGCACATTCCGCCCGGAGCGCACCGGGCGGACAGCTCGTCCACAGCGTATCGCCGTTCAGGTCGGTGCGAACGACGTACGGGGCACCCATCGGGGTGGCCGGGCCGTAACTGATGCCGCCGAGGATGAACCCGTTCGGCAAAAGCTCGAACGCGTTGCAGAGGTCCCAGCCGGAGGTGCCATAATCCTTCTGCCACAGCGGTGTGCCGGAAGGGTCCGTGCGGACCAGCCGCAGGTCGTACGAGCCGTTCGCCCCCAGCGAGGTATAGCCCGCGATGATGAAGCCATCGGCCAGTTCCCGGCAGGCGATGCCCTGCTCCACGCCCGGCCCACCGTAGGTCCTTGACCAGATCGGGGCGCCTTGCGCGTCCACGCGCACCACATAGATGTCCGAGGCCCCGTTACCGAAGCTGCCTGCTGTGCCTGTGATGATGTAGCCGCCGTCGCTCGTCTGGCGCACGCAATGCGCATGGTCCGCCCCGAAGCCGCCGTACGTACGGCGCCAGGTGATCTGCGCGTTCCCTTGCAGGAACAGGCCGCACGCCATCCCGAACAGCAGCGAACGCGTGGCGGAGCAGAGGTCCATGGTGCCCAAATCTATCTCGTGGACGCTGTGCAAGCGCGGGACGCCGCCTCCGCGGCGCAGCGAAGCTTCGTACCATTGGCCCATGCTGGAGCGATGGCACGCCTGGACGGCCGCGGTGCGGAAGGAGCTCAGGGAGCCCTGGACGCTGGCTTTCCTCGTGCTGCTGCTCGCCTTCGTGGCCTTCAAATGGCGGTACCTGGGCCTCCCCTTCTTCTGGGACGAAGCCTGGGTGTATGCCCCAGCGGTGAAGGCCATGTACAAGAACGGCCCCAGCCTGCTGCCCGATGCCATCGACCCGCTGCTCTCCCGCGGGCACCCGCTGCTGTTCCATGCGGCCGGTGCCGCCTGGATGCACGTCTTCGGTACTTCGCGCACGGCGATGCATGCGTTCGCCCTGGTCGTCTCCATCGCCCTGCTGAAGGCCACGTACCTCTGCGGCATGCGCATCGCCTCCCGCCAGGCTGGACTGGGCGCGGCCTTGCTGCTGGTGGCCAATGAGATGTTCCTGGCCCAGAGCGCGATCCTGCTGCCGGAGGTGCTGCTGGCCCTGACCACGCTGCTGGCGGCATGGGCGTACGTGGAGCGCAGGCCGTGGGCCTATATGGCGGCGGCCACTTGTGCGCTGTTGACCAAGGAGCCCGCACTGATCCTGGTGCTCGCCCTGCTCGCGTGGCAACTGCTCTTGTTGGTGGTCCGGCCGCCGGCTGGGCATGCACGCGAAGGATGGCGGTGGGTGGGCGTACTGCTCGCACCGGTGGGCCTGGTCTTCCTGCTCTTCCTCTACCAATACCAGGTGTTCGGCTGGTTCCTGTATCCGGAGCACGTAGGCAATTTCCACTGGGTCGAGCGCGAGGTGACCTACAACCTGAAGCTGGCCTTCACGGACCTGTTCGAGGCGCAAGGACAGCACGTGCTGACCTATGCCTTCGCATTCGCCGTGCCCGTTCTCTGGCGGGGCTGGGACCGCCGCTGGGCCTTCCTGGTGATCCCTTTGTACGTGGCGGCCATCAAGGTCCTGTATGGGCGCTGGTCGTTGCCGGGGCTTTGGACCATCGCGGTGCCCGCGCTCTGCCTGGGGCTGGTCTTCGCGCTTTTCTTCCTGCCGGCCTACCGGCATGGCCCGAAGCGGAACGAGCTGGCGTGCATCGGTTTCCTGTTCACGCTCGGTTTCATGGGGTTCACGGCCTTGAACTTCTTCTCGGACCGCTACCTGTTCTGCGTGGTGCCGTTCATCTTCCTGGGCATGGCGGTGTTCTTCGACGATGTCCTCGCCCCCTACCACCGGGCCCTGCCCATCGCGGTCATGGCGGTGTTCGCGGGTGTCATGATCGGGCAGGTGGGACGCGACGACCGGACGAGCGACATCCGGCTGAACTATGCCGATGCGATCGCCGTGCACCAGCAAGCGATCCCCTTCTGTGAGCAGCAAGGGCTGCAGGATTCGGTCTTCTACGGCTCGTTCCTGGAGCGCACCTACATGGCGGACCCGGGGGCGGGCTACCTGGTCGGGAACACGCCTTTCCCCCATGTCCGCTCGGTGGTGGACGACATCACCGCCTATGCGATCACCACGGACCTGACGCCACCCGAGATCATCGAGCAGCTGAACGCGCAAGGCCTGCGTCCCTGGCAACGCTTCAGCGCGGGGCATGCCTGGGCGGAGGTCCTGCGCAAGCCCCCGCTGTAGGACCACCCATGCTCCCGCCCTATCTTTCCTGACCTCTCCACCACCACCACGCTCCTCTCGTGGACATCGACACGGACCTTATTCCCTGGCTGCGACGTCTCCACATCGCCTCCGGGACCCTCGCGCTCTTCGTCGCCCCCCTCGCCATGGCCGTCCACAAGGGTGGCGACTGGCACCGCCGCTGGGGCAAGGCCTTCTTCTGGAGCATGGCGGTGGTGTGCGCCACGGCCATCGCCTTGGGGCTGCTGCACCCGAAGAGCTTCTGGCTGGCGCTGGTGGCGGTGTTCAGCTTCCACCTCATCGCCTCGGGCTACCGCTCGCTGTACCTGAAGAAGCTGCACCAGGGGCAGCGCCCCGCCCGGATCGACCTGGTGCTCCACGGCGTGGCCGGCGTGGTGAACGGCGGGCTGCTCATCTGGGGGCTTTCGCACCTGCTGCTCCGCGACCGCAGCAGGCCGGCGATCCTCTTCACGGTGTTCGGCCTCATCGGCATGGCGATGGTGATCGGCGGGCTGCGCCGGTTCTACAAGCGCCAGCACGACAAGCGCGAATGGCTCTTCGGCCACATGACCGGCTTCCTCGGGGGCTACATCGCCACGGTATCGGCCTTCTCCGCGGTGAACCTGACGATGATCAGGCCCACCTGGCTGCAATGGCTCTGGCCCACGCTGGTGGGCACGCCGATCATCTTCCTGTGGCAGGCCTATTACCGGCGGCAGTTCGCCAAGGGGAAGCGCGTGCGCGAGATGGCCGAGGTGCGGATCCGCTAGACGGCCCGCGGCACCCGGCCCATGAAGAAGCCGATCAGGGCGCCCGGGAGGTACACCAGGGCGTCCACCCAGAACCACGTGGGGTGCGGCAAGGCCAGGATGTTCCAGACGCCCACGGCGGTGAGCAGCACGCCCATGATCCAGACGACGCGGCCGTGGCCCAGGAAGCGGCCCACCACCCAGCCCGCAGCGAGGGCGCCCAGCAGGTGGGCCAGGACCATGACCAGGAAGGACTGCGCCGGAATGGTGGCGGCATAGCGCGCCATGCCCTCGTGGTCATGCAGCTGCAGGCCTTCCGGCATGGGCGGGGCCAGCTTCATGCTGACGGCATCGCCGGCCATCACGACGAGCATGAACACGAGCAGGGCGAGGACGACGAAGCCGATGTTGCGTAGCATGGTGAAGGGGTATGGGTGATCGGGACGGATCGTGGGACCGTGGGGTGAGCGCCGGGGTCGGGCGGATGCGCGACCCGAAGACCCCGAACTCCCCAGGCCCTCCTCCGAAAGTACGGTCTTGAACGATCGCCGTTCCGTTCGTTGCCAGGCCCCGGGCGATGGCCCCCCATGGGCGATGGGCTATTTTGGCCGCCATGGGTCCGAAGGCCGCTGGCGTGCTGTCCATCGACGTCGAGGAGTGGTTCCACATCCTGGACGTGCCCAGCACCCCGCCCCTGGCGGAATGGGCGGCCCTTCCCTCGCGGGTGGAGGCGGCCTTCCGCTCGATGCTGGAGGTGTTCGCCGAAAAACGCGTGCGCACCACGCTGTTCTTCCTGGCCTGGGTGGCCGAGCGCCATCCGCAGCTGGTCCGCGAAGCCCTGGCCGCCGGGCACGAGATCGCCTCGCACGGCTATGCGCACGAGCTCGTGTACCGGCAGGACCGCGCCACCTTCCTGGCCGATATCCGCCGGGCCAAGGACATCCTGGAGCAGACGGCGGGCGTGCCCGTGCAGGGGTACCGCGCGCCGGGGTTCTCCGTCACGGCCGCCACGCCGTGGTTCTTCGATGCCGTGGCCGAGGCCGGCTATGCGTACGATTCCTCCATCTTCCCGGGCCAGCGCGGCCATGGCGGGCTTCCGGGCGCACCGGACGTTCCCCACACGATCGCCACGGCCCATGGCGACCTGGTGGAGTTCCCCATCTCCCTGGCCTCCTTCCTGGGGCGGCGCCTGTACTTCTTCGGCGGCGGCTACCTCCGCTTCTTCCCGTACGCGCTCATCCGCCGCAAGGCCCGCGCGGTGCTGGCGGAAGGGCGGCCCGTGGTGGTGTACCTGCACCCCCGCGAGGTGGACCCGGAGCATCCGCGGCTGGCCATGAGCGCCAAACGCCGCTTCATGACCTACTACAACCTGCGCAGCACCCGGCCGAAAATGGAGCGCCTCTGCGACGACCTGCCGTTGCGCACCTTCGCCGAACTGGCCGCGGGGGACCGGAGCACCTGGCCCCGCGCCTGAGCGATGAAGAAGGTCCTTTTCCTCTACACCGAGCTGGCCCCCTACTTCCTCGCGGGCGTGGAGCGCCTGGTACAGGACCACGACGTGGAGGTCCACCTCGTGCGCTGGCCGGTGAACAGGGAAGCCCCCTTCCACCTGCGCTTCGCGGAACGGGTCACCGTGTACGAACGGACCGCCTACGACGATGCGGGCCTGCTGGCGCTCGTGCGCACGATCGCCCCGGACATCGCCTTCGCCAGCGGCTGGGTGGACAAGGGGTACCTGCGCGCGTGCCGGGCCCTGCGGAAGCGCAGCATCCCGGTGGTGATGTGCAGCGATACGGCCTGGCGCGGCGATGCGCGGCAATGGCTGGCGGTGGCGGCGGCACGGACCTGGCTCTCCTCCGCCTTCAGCCACGCCTGGGTCACGGGCGAGGCGCAGGCCGCCTATGCCCGGAAGCTCAGCTTCGCCGCACGGGCAGTCCGCACGGGCTTCTATGCCGCGGACGTGGACCGCTTCGCGGACATCGGTGCCCGCACGGCCACCGCCAAGGCGGCCCGGTACCCGCACCGCTTCCTCTGCGTGGCGCGGTACATCCCCACCAAGGGCCACCAGCAGCTCTGCGATGCCTTCGCCGCGCTCTGCGACACCGGCGATGCCGGCGACTGGGAGCTCTGGATCGCCGGTACCGGTGAGCTGGAGGAGGCCGTGAAGGCCTCGCCGGGCGGGCGGCACCCGCGGATCCGCCACCTCGGCTTCGTGCAGGCCGACGACCTCGGCGGCGTGATCGCGGAGAGCGGCGTGTTCGTGCTGCCCAGCACCTACGAGCCCTGGGGCGTGGTGGTGCAGGAGATGGCCTGCGCGGGCCTGCCGCTGCTGCTGAGCAGCGCCGTGGGCGCACGCGAGCGCTTCCTGGAGGACGCGGTGAACGGCCACGTCTTCCGCGCGGGCGATGCGGCCTCGCTGCGGATGATGCTGCGGATGATGGTGCTCTCCGGCGATGACGAGCTTCGCGCCATGGGCGCCCGGAGCCACGTGCTCGGACGATCGTGGACGCCGCGCCGATGGGCCGCTACGGTGATGGACCTTCTGCACGACCGCCATGGCCAGGCCTAAGGTGCTCGTCTTCATCGACTGGTACCTGCCGGGCTACAAGGCGGGCGGTCCGGTGCGCAGCCTGGCCAACCTGGTGGACCACCTCCGCGACCGCATCGACCTGCACATCGTGACGGCGGACACGGACTACACCGAACCCACGCCATACCCGGGGATCGTGCCGGACCGCTGGACGGTGCTGCCGGGCGGGGAACGCGTGTGGTACGCCTCGCGTGCCGGCACCCGCCGAAGTACCTGGAAGGCCCTCCTGCGCGATCAGGACTGGGACGCGGTGTACATCAACGGACTGTACTCGTGGTGGTACAGCATCCTGCCGCTGTGGCTGTCGCGCGGGCGGAAAGCGCAGCGCATCGTGGCGGTGCGCGGGATGCTGGCGGAGGGCGCGCTGCGCCATGGCACCTTGAAGAAGCTCCTCTTCCTTTCCGTGGCGCGCAGCCTGGAGCTCTACCGCAACGTGCGCTTCCAGGCCACGAACGAGGAGGAGGCGCGGGACATCCGCCGCCACATCCAGCGCGGCGCGGACGTGCGCGTGGTGCCCAACCTGCCCCGGAAGCAGCCGGCCGCCTCCCCCGCCCCCATCGCCAAGGAGGCCGGGACAGTGCGGCTGGTGAGCGTGGCCCGCATCGCGGTGGAGAAGAACACGCGCTTCGCGATCGAGCGGCTGCGAAGCGTGCGTGGGCAGGTGACGCTGGACCTCTACGGCCCGGTCTACGATCAAGCGTATTGGGCGGAATGCCGGGCGGCCATCGCGCAGCTTCCGCCGAACGTGCAGGTGGTCCACCGGGGGCCGGTGGCCGCGGAAGCGGTGCCGGAGCTGCTCGGCACTTACCACGCCCTCTTCATGCCCAGTGCGGGGGAGAACTTCGGCCACACGATGCTGGAGGCCCTCCTCGCCGGCCGGCCGCTGCTCATCAGCGACCGCACGCCCTGGCGCGGGCTGGAGGCGCAGCATGCCGGCTGGGACCTGCCGCTCGATGCACCGGAGCGGTACACCGCGACGATCGAGGCGCTGTGCGCGATGGATGACCAAGCCTATGCACCTTGGTCCATGGGGGCCCTTGCCCTGGGGCGGGCACGTGCCCATGATCCACAGGCCCTGGAAGGGACCTTGGCGCTCTTCCTCCCTTCCTGACCGATCCCGCCTACCTTTGGGGTGAACCCTCCTCCCATGGTGGTCCTGCTGAAACGGAAAGGTCCGAAAGGGCAATTGGATGCGGCCCTGAAGCGCTTGGCCAAGCGGAAGCGAAAAGGCGCGCGGATCCTGCGCCTGGTGGGCAAGGCCCGGTTCGAAGGAGATCCGGTGGAGGTCCAGAAGGAGATGCGACGTGAGCGCCGATAGCCTGCTGCTCGACTCCAACATCATCGTCCACGTTCTCCAGGGGCATCGCTCCCTGGCCGAGCAACTGGAAGGCAAGCACTTGCTCGTCTCGTCCATCACCCGGATCGAATTGTACAGCTGGCCGGGATCGAGCAAGGAGCGCGATACCTGGCTGGACGCCTTTTTCGCCGAGTGTGAGGTGGTGGAGCTCGACCGGTCGGTGCAGGACCGGACGATCGGCCTGCGGAAGAAATTCAAGCTCACCCTGGCCGATGCGATCATTGCGGCCACGGCCCTGCATAAGGATGTTCCCCTGCTGACCGCGGACCAGGACTTCAAGAAGGTCAGCCCGGCCGTTCGTGTCATCCTTGTGGAGACCTGACCGATGAACGACCGCCCCCGCGTCGACCTGAGCCGCTTCAGCAACGCACACTACGTGATCGGTGCCGGGCCCGTCAAGCGCACGCTCTGGTACTTCGTGAACGCGCTCCTCTTCATCAACCCGGCCTTCCCCTTCCGCTCGCCGAAGCCGGTGCTGCTGCGCCTCTTCGGTGCCAAGGTGGGCCGCGGCGTGGTGATCCACCCCGGGGTGAACATCAAGTTCCCCTGGAAGCTCCGCATCGGCGACCACGTGTGGATCGGCCAGCGGGCCTGGCTGGACAACATCGACGAGCTGACGATCCACGGCCATGTGGTGATCAGCCAGGGCGCCATGATCGTCCAGGGCAGCCACGACTACAAGCGCATCGACTACCCCACGCTGCACAAGCCGGTGGTGCTGGAGGAAGGCAGCTGGGTGGGCGCGGGCGCCATGGTGATGGGCGGCGTCACCCTGCGGTCGCACGCGGTGCTGGCCGCGGGCAGCGTGGCCACCAAGGACCTCGCGGCGTACACCATCCACCAGGGCAACCCGGCGCAGCCGGTGCGCGAGCGCGTGATCGAGGGCGGGGCATGAAGGTCTCGGTGATCACCGTCTGCTACAACGCCGTGGCGCACATCGAGGAGACCCTGCGCAGCGTGGCGGTGCAGGACCATCCCGACATCGAGCACATCGTGGTGGACGGCGGCAGCACCGACGGCACCCCGGCCCTGGTGGCGCGCCATGCGGAACGCCTCGCGCACGTGGTGAGCGAGCCCGACCGCGGCGTGTATGACGCCATGAACAAAGGGCTCCGCCTGGCCACCGGCGAAGTGATCGCCTTCGTGAACGCGGGCGACATGATGGCCGGGCCGGGCACGGTGAGCGGGATGGTGGAGGCCTTCGAGCGGCACGCCGTGGACGCGGTGTACGGCGACGCGCTGATGGTGGACCCCAACGACATCACCCGCGTGCGGCGCTTCTGGAAGGGCGGCGCCTACGACCGCGCCAACTTCCGCAAGGGCTGGATGCCGCCGCACCTGGGCACCTACATCCGCAAGCGCGCCTACGACCGCCTCGGCGGGTTCGACGAGCGCCTGCAGGTGAGCGCGGACTACGAGCTGATGTTCCGCTTCCTCTACAAGCACCGGCTGCCGGCGCTGTACGTGCCGGGCGTGGTGGTGCGCTTCCGCCTGGGCGGGGTGAGCAACCGGTCATTGGCGCACATCTGGCGTGCGAACGTGGAGGTCTACCGGGCCTGGCGGATGAACGGCGAGCGCGTGTCGCCGCTGATCGTGCTGCGCAAGCCGCTGCGCAAGGTGGCGCAGTGGTTCCGGCGAGGTACCGCGTAAGGGGAGCTCGCAGGTCCCTCCGCCCCTACTTTCGCGCCAAATCCTTTGATGATGGTCCGCCGATCCCTTTTCGCCACCCTCGGCCTCTTCGCGCTGGCATTGTCCGTCGCCGCGCAGAAGCAGTACACCTACAGCTCGGTGCCCGACGACCCGATGCAGGTGCGCATCTACACCCTGGACAACGGCCTGACGGTGTACCTCTCCCAGAACAAGGACGCGCCGCGGATCCAGACCAACATCGTCACGCGCGCCGGCAGCAAGTTCGACCCGGCCACCGCCACGGGCCTGGCGCACTACCTGGAGCACATGCTCTTCAAGGGCACGCACGAGATCGCCACGCTGGACTGGCCCACCGAGAGCGCCTTGCTGCAGCGGATCTCCGACCTCTATGAGCTGCGGCGCAACACCACGGACGAGGCCCGGCGCGATGCGATCTACGCGAGCATCGACAGCCTGAGCACCATCGCGGCGAAGTACGCGGCGCCGAACGAGTACGACAAGATGATCTCGTCCATCGGCGCGGAAGGCACCAACGCCTATACCAGCACCGAGCGTACGGTGTACGTGAACGACATCCCCTCGAACGAGCAGGAGAAGTGGATGATGATCGAGTCGGTGCGCTTCCAGGAGCTGGTGCTGCGCCTTTTCCACACCGAGCTGGAAACGGTGTTCGAAGAGTTCAACCGGGGACAGGACAATGACCACCGCAAGGCCGGCGAAGCGATGAGCAAGCGCCTCTACAAGCAGCACCCCTACGGCACGCAGACCACCATCGGCACGGGCGAACACCTGAAGAACCCGAGCATGGTGAAGATCCACGAGTACTTCGACACGTACTACGTGCCCAACAACATGGCGGTGATCATGGCCGGCGATCTGGACTACGACCGGACCATCGCCCTGGTGGACAAGTACTTCGGCATCTGGAAGAAGGGGCCGGTGCCCGAGTTCACCTTCACGCCGGAGGCCCCCATCACCGCGCCGGAGACGGTGGAGGTGTTCGGCCCCATGCAGGAGTGGGTGGACCTGGGCTGGCGCTTCGACGGCACCAAGAGCAACGACCCGATCATGCTCGACCTGATCTCGGGCATCCTGAACAACGGCCGCGCGGGCCTGGTGGACATCGACCTCATCCAGCAGCAGAAAGTGCTCGATGCCTCGACGTATTCGGACGAACAGACCGACTACTCCGAGTTCGGCATGTCGGCCAATCCCAAGGAAGGGCAGACGCTGGAGCAGGCGCGCGACCTGCTGCTGGCCGAGCTGGGCAAGCTGAAGCGGGGCGACTTCGACGACTGGCTGATCCCGGCCGTGGTGAACAACTACCGCCAGCAGCGCATCCGCTACTGGAACGAGCGGAACCAGCTCCGCGCCGCGGCCCTCACCGACGCGTTCATCCTGAAGAAGAAGTGGACCGACGTGGTGACCTACTTCGACCGGATGGCCACCATCACCAAGGCGGACGTGGTGGCCTTCGCCCAGGCGCATTTCGGCGACAACTACGTGTGCGTGTTCAAGCGCACCGGCGAGAACAAGGACACCTACAAGGTGGTGAAGCCGAAGATCACGCCGCTGGACATCAACCGCGGCGAGCAGAGCGCCTGGTTCAAGGCCTGGGAGAAGGTGCCCTCCACCCCCATCGCCCCGCAGTTCGTGGACTACGCCACGGCCCTCACCCAGCGCGACCTGGCGCACGGCGTGAAGCTGGCCTACATCCCCAACACCAGCAACGACCTGTTCACGCTGGACGAGATCCTCGACCTGGGCACCTACAGCGACCCCAAGCTCAAGCTGGCGGTGAAGTACCTGCCCTACCTCGGCACGGCGAAGTACAGCGCGGCCGACATCCAGAAGGAGTTCTTCAAGCTGGGCCTGCAGTTCGACGTGTTCGCCGGGACCGACCGCGTCTACGTCTCGCTCACCGGCCTGGACGGGAACCTGGAGAAGGGCCTGCAGCTCTTCGAGCACCTGCTGGCCAGCGCCAAGCCCGACCCGAACGCCCTGGCCGAGCTGGTCAACGACATCGGCCAGGAACGCAGCGACAACCTGAAGAACAAGAACCAGATCATGTTCGGCGGGATGGCCAACTACGCGCGCTACGGCGAGCGCTCACCCTTCACCGACGTGCTTTCGGCCAAGGACCTGGCCGGTGTGAAGGCGGAGGACCTCACCGCGCTGATCAAGGGCCTGAGCAGCCACCAGCACCGCCTGTTCTATTATGGCAAGCATCCGGTGGACGCGATGGTGGCGCTGCTGAACAAGGAGCACCGCACGCCCGCCAAGCTGCTCACCTACCCGCAGCCCCCGCCCTACCCCGAGCTGGAGACCACGGAGAACAAGGTGTACTTCGTGGACTACGACATGGTGCAGACGGAGCTGATGCTCGTGTCGAAAAGCAGCCGCTTCAGCCTGGACCAGCTGCCCTATGCCGCGCTCTTCAATGAGTACTTCGGCTCGGGCCTCTCGTCCATCGTGTTCCAGGAGATCCGCGAAGGCAAGGCGCTGGCCTACACGGCATACGCCGCCTACACCTCGCCGGGGAAGAAGGACGAGGCGCATTACGTGCGCGCTTACGTGGGCACCCAGAACGACAAACTGGGCGATGCGGTATCGGCCATCCTCGCCCTGATGAACGACATGCCGGCGGACCAGAAGATGTTCGAAGGCAGCAAGGAGGCCGCCCTGAAGCGGATCGCTTCGCAGCGCACCACCAAGGAGGCCATCTTCTGGAGCTACGATGCCGCACTGCGCCGGGGCGTGGACCACGACCTCAACCAGGACCTCTACGCGAAGATCCCCAGCATCGGCCTCACCGACCTGAAGGCGTTCTTCGACACCCACATCAAGGGCCGCCACTACACCTACCTCGCCATCGGCAAGGAGAGCGCCATGGATATAAAGGCCCTGGAGAAGCTTGGCCCCGTGCGCAAGCTCACCATGAAGGAGATCTTCGGCTACGACGTGCCCGGCAAATAGCAGCGCACCCGCACCGTGAACGAAGAACGGCGAGCTTGGCTCGCCGTTCTTCGTTCACGCAGGTCCACCGGCTACCGCACCACCGCAACAGGCACGGGCGCCCAGCCGTTCGCCTCCAGCGCCGAGAACCAATACTTGCCGGGGGCCAGCGCACGCACGTCGATGTCCACCGCGTTCACGGCCGCGAAACGGCCGGTGCGCACGGTGCGGCCGGTCAGGTCCACCAGCTGCCAGGCGCCTTCCAGGGCATGGCCCGCGGACCAGCCGATGCGCACCACTTCCGAGGCCGGCACCGGTCCCACAGTGAAGGAGGAGCCGGCCGCTTCACGCACGCCCGTGGCAACGAACGGCGCCGACAGAATCTGGCAGGGCAGGTGGTAGTCCACGAAGACCGTGTACACGCCAGGGCCGGCCAGTTCGATGCACGCCTCCGTGGACAGCGCCTCGCCGTCCAGGTACCATTGGGTCTCGGCCCCCGTGGGGAAGGCGCACAGCGTATTGCCGCTCGGTGCGATCACCGGTTGCGTGGGGGCCGTGAAGACCATCCCTACCTCCACCCCCACGCTGGCGCCCTGGCCGGGGCACTGGGCCAGCTCGGCCGTGGCGGTATAGGCGCCCGTGGTGGTCACCTCCAGCACCATGCCGGTCTCTCCCGGGATGGGCTCGCCGTCCTTGTACCACACGACGTTCGCCGTGTAGGAACCGCCCAACGTGAAGTTCGCCGTATCGCCCACGCAGTAGTAGGACACGCCACCGTCGCCGATCTCGTACGGCTCATCGCCGCCATGCTGGAGGTACGGCCACAGGCCCATCCACGAATCCACCAGCCGGGTGGCGGACAGCTCGGTGCAGCCATCGACCGTGACGGCCACCGTGAACTGCGAGCCTGCATCCACCTGCGAGGCGGTGTAGGTCGCCGCCGTGGCGCCGTCCAGGGCGATGCCATCGCGGTACCATTGATGGACATCACCGGCCATGGTGCTCAGCTCCACTTCCTCGTCCGCGCAGTACAGCAGGATATTCGTGGGCGCGATGACGGGATCGAAGGGACATTGGGCGAACGCAGGAAGGGCGAGGACGGGAAGCAGGGCGCATAATGCTGTACGCATGGTCGATCGTTTGGGACAGGACAAGCGAGATCGCCGGTATGCTGCCTGATCGGTCCGTCCTTATACACGCATTCGCGCATCCGTGGCCCGGAACGACGCGCGGCGGGCCTGGGCCCGCCGCGCGCATGTTCCATGAAAGGTCCTGCTCAGCGCACCACGGCGACCGGGACCGGCTTCCAGCCCCGGGCGTCCAGGGCCGAGAACCAGTACTTGCCGGGGGCCAGCGAACGCACATCGACGTCCAGGGCGTTCATGCCCGAGAAGCCACCGGTGCGCACGGTGCGGCCGGTCATGTCCAGCAGCTGCCAGGTCCCGCGCGGGGCCAGGCCCGACGGCCAGGCGATGCGCACCATGTCCGCGGCGGGCACCGGGCGCACGGAGAAGGCCGGCGCCGCAGCGTCCTGCACGCCGGTGATCACGAAAGGCGCCGATGCGGCCTGGCAGGGATCGCCATAGTCCACGAAGACCGTGTAGGAGCCGGACGCTTCCAGCTCGATGCACTCCTCGGTGGAAAGCTCTGCGCCGTCCAGGTACCACTGCGTGGTGTTGCCCGTGGGGAAGGGGCACAGCGTATTGCCGTTCTGCACGATCTCGGGCTGCGTGGGCGGGGTGAAGATCACCGGCACCTCCACGCCCACGTTCATGATGTAGTTGGGGCAGACGCCCGGGGCACCGGTAGCGGTGTAGTTGCCGGTGGTGGTCACGATGAGCGTGGTGGTCGTCTCGCCGGGGATGACGTCCCCGTTGTAGTACCAGGTGATGTTGGCCTCGGCGCCGCCCAGGTCGAACTGCACCGTATCGCCCACGCACTGCATCGCCTCGCCGTTGTCACCGAACGCATAGGGCGGATCGCCGCCGCTGATGATGTACGGGCCGAGGAAGGCCCAGCCGTCCACGAGCACTTCCTCCGAGGTCTCGGTGCAGCCATCGAGCGTGGCCGTCACCGCGTAGTAGTAGCCGGCGTCCATGGACGTGACCGTCAAGGTCTGGGAAGTGGCCCCGCTGATGGGCTCACCACCGCGGAGCCACTGGTAGGAGTCATAGGCCTGGGTGCTCAGCTCCACCTGCTCGTCGGGGCAGAGGATGGCATTATCGGGCGTGATGGTGGGCGTGAAGGGGCATTGGGCCAGGACCGGGAAGGCCGCGAAGGCGAATAAGCCGAGTAAGGGTGTTCGCATGGGAGAAGCAATTGGTTGAACAGAGGACAACCCTAAAGGTACGTTCGTTGCCTCCGCGGGGTCGGCGGTGCAGGCCTATGGGAACACCAGGCCGGCCTCGCGGACCGAGCGCGCCAGCGCGTCCAGGTCGAGGCCGGTGCGGACGCCGCGCGCCACCAGGTCGGCCACGAAGCGTTCCGTGGCCAGGTTGCCCACCAGCTCATCCTCGGCCATGGGGCATCCGCCATAGCCTTTCAGCGCACCGTCGAAGCGCCGGCAGCCCGCGTCCCAGGCCGCGTCCACCTTCGGTTTCCAGTCGTCGGGACGGACGTGCAGGTGCGCACCGAACTCCACCTGCGGCAATGCGGGGACCAACGCCTGGAACATGTAGCGCACATCGGCCGGCTTCGCCACACCCACCGTATCGGCCAGCGAGATGATGCGCACGCCGAGCTCGTTCACCAGCCGCTCGGTCCAGCGCAGGGCCACGTCGGTGTTCCACGGGTCGCCGTACGGGTTGCCGAAGGCCATGCTGATGTAGACCACCAGCTGGCGGTCCGCGCGTGCCGCGATCTCCGCGATGCGCTGCGTGCGCTCCCAGCTGCCCGCGATGCTCGTGTTCGTGTTGCGCTGCTGGAAGGTCTCGCTGATGCTGAACGGATAGCCCAGGTAGGTCACCGGCGCATGCTTCACCGCTTCCTCCGCGCCCCGCTCGTTGGCCACGATCACCAGCAATTTGCTGCGCACGCCGGCCATGTCGATTCGCGCCAGCACCTCCGCGCTGTCCGCCAGCTGCGGGATGGCCTTGGCGCTGACGAAGCTGCCGATGTCGATGGTGTCGAACCCCACGCGCAACAGGCCGTCGAGGTACTTCACCTTCGTGTCCGTGGGGATGAAGGCGTGGATGCCCTGCATGGCGTCACGCGGGCATTCGATCAGCTTCACGTCCGGGGTCTCCATCGGGCATAGGCTTGGTTGATGCGCTTCAGCAGGGCGGGGCCTTCGTACACCAGGCCGGTATACACCTGCACCAGGTCGGCGCCGGCCTCCAGCTTCTCCAGGGCGGCCTCGGCGCTGTCGATGCCGCCCACGCCGATGAGCACGAAGGGCTTCGGCAGCCGGGCGCGCAGGTAGCGCACCACCTCCGTGCTCCGGCGGCGCACCGGCGCACCGCTCACACCGCCCGCGCCCATCGCGGCCACCTCGTCCTTGGACGTGCGAAGGCCTTCCCGCGCGATGGTGGTGTTGGTGGCCACCACTCCCTGGATGCCGCTTTCCTTCACCACGGCGCATACGTCGTCCAGCTGCGCGTCGGTGAGGTCCGGCGCGATCTTCAGCAGGATCGGGCGGGGCGTTCCCTTCCGGCCGTTGCGCACGTGCAGCTCGCGCAGGATGGCGAGCAACGGTCCCTTGTCCTGCAGCTCGCGCAGGCCGGGCGTGTTGGGGCTGCTCACGTTCACCACGAAATAGTCCACCACCGGATGCAGCGCCTCGAAGCAGGCCACATAGTCGTCGATGGCCCGCTCGTTGGGGGTCACCTTGTTCTTGCCGATGTTGCCGCCCACGATGACGCCCGGCGTGCGCTGCTTCAGGCGCTCCACCGCGGCCTGCACGCCGCCGTTGTTGAAGCCCATGCGGTTGATGAGCGCGCGGTCCGGCTTCAGGCGGAAGAGGCGCGGCCGGTCGTTCCCCGGCTGGGGCTGCGGCGTCAGCGTGCCGATCTCGATGAAGCCGAAGCCGATCCGCGCCAGGGCGTCCACGTGCTTCGCATCCTTGTCCATGCCGGCCGCCAGGCCCACCGGTCCGGGAAAATGCAAGCCCATCACCTCCACGGCGGCTTCCGGCGCAGGCCTGGCCCCGCCGGCCAGGGCGATGGCCCCCGGGACATGCCGGGCCGCCTCCAACAAGGAAAAGGTGAGGTGGTGGGCGCGCTCGGGGGAAAGGCTGAACAGCAGCGGGCGCAGCAATGGATACATCGGGCGGCAAAGGTATCCGGCCGGGCGCCTCCCAGCGGAAGGCCGATCAACGGCCGGTGCGCATCCGCCGCGCTTTCCGCCAGCGGTTGTGCCAGGCATCGAACTCCACGCTCATCCAGGTGCCCCCGATGATGACACCGGCGAAAGCCATGAAGATGAGGATCCGTGGAAGGCCGGTCGCCAGCACGATCCAGACCACCAGGCTGAGCACCACCGCGCCGGCCAGGACCAGGCCGAAGCAGCCCAGCAGCTTCGGCACGAAGTAGCCGGCCACCGTATTGAAGCAGTCGTCGTCGAACCGCTGGTAGTCCATGCGGCCGTAGGTCTCCGCTTTGGCACGGGCGGCCTGCCGGCGCTGCTGCGTGTACCGGTGGTACCGTGCTTCCGCGGAAGCGGAGGCCTTGCAGGGGCTGGGGCTCGACCGGGTGCGGTCATAGTGTCCCCGGCCCACCGGGTCGATCAGCACCTCATAGGCTTCCGTGATCGCGACGAACCGCTCCGCGGCATCGGGCAGGAGGCTCACGTCCGGGTGATAGCGCTTCGCCAGCCGCCGGTAGGCGGCCCGGATCGCCGCTGCGTCGGCCTCGTGGGTCAGCTCCAGCACGCGGTACAGGTCCATCGCCGATAAAGATGCGTGTATGATCTTTCCCCCATGGATCCCGCCGCCCTCTTCACCGACACCCGCCTCACCGCGAAGCAACGCTCCACCGAGCTGGCCCGGCTGCTGCTGGACGGCCGGCTGGCGGTGGGCACCCTCGTGGAGTTCGCCCGCTCCGCCAAGGCCCCGCTGCTGAGCACCTGCCTCGAAGGGCTGGAGCTGGTCACACGCACCACGCCGGCGCTCGCCACCGAAGGCGTCCTGGAGCTGGCCGTGGAAGCGCTGGGCAACAAGGCCCCGGCGGTCAAGCGCGAAGCGGGCCGGGTGATCGGCAACATCGCGCACCGCTTCCCGAAGGCCATCGGCCCGGCGATCGCGCCGCTGCTGGCGAATGCCGACCACGACGGCACGGTGGTCCGCTGGAGCGCGGCCTTCGCCCTGGGCGAGATCGTCAAGCTGCGCACGCCGCACAACAAGCAGCTGGTGCCGAAGACCCGGGCCTTGGCCCAGCAGGAGGAGAAGGACAGCATCCGGAAGATCCACCTGGCCGCCCTCAAGGCCGCTGACGGCGCAGAGCGGTAGCGGCGCCCTCGCTCCTAGAAGTAGCTCGCCACGCCGAACTGGATGCCGCCGGTGACCGCGGGCGGGTTGCCGAGCAGGTCGCGCGTGCGCTGGTGGCGGTAGTTCACGCGCAGCACCGTTCCAGGCGTGGGCCGGAAGCTGATGGCGGGCACCACGGCCCAGACCTCATCGCCGATACGGCCGCCGGTCTCCCGGAAGGTGCCCACATTGTGGTCCACGTATTCCAGGCGGCAGGCCACGCTGATCACCGCCTGATCGAGGTCCGCGATCCGGGGGCGGAGCACCGGCTGCACGATGTCGAGGAAGCCGCCGTGCTGCCGCGAGCCGTACTGCTGCGTGAAGGTGGCGGGCACGTCCACGAACACCCAGGCCCACTCCCCCACCAAGGTGGTGCCCCAAGACCGGATGGTGCTGTTGGCGTCCACGGCGAGCACGTCCACGCGCCGCCGGCGGTCCAGCCGCAACCCGTCCTCCTGGAACTTGTTGTACACACCGCCCATGGTGCTCAGGCCGATCTCCCCGATGTTCCGGTGGCGCACGGCCACCTTGCCGGTGAACAAGGGCACGCCGTTGAAGCTCTCGGTGAAGCGCTCGGGGTTCTCCTTGGCCGCGGGCAGGAAGGTGCGGTCCTGCGGATTGTTCACGATGCTGGCGTCGAAACCGTTGGTCAGGTAGGCTTCGTACCCGAAGGTCCAGGCCCCGACGGCCTGCTTGCCGTAAGCCCCGAAGCCCACGTTGCTCCACGTGGCGGGCAGCAGGGCCACGGCCTCCAACGGCCGGTCGGTGAACTCCCACTTCGGGCCGTCGTGGTTCTGGTTGAAGGCGCCGATCGGGTTCATGATGATGCCCCCGCGCAGCACGCAGAGCGGATGCAGCCGCAGGTCCAGCGCGGCGAACTCGATGGCCACCTCACGCCCGCCCTCTTCCAGCTCCACCTCGCTCAGGAAGCTGATCCGCCGGTGGATGGACGAAGCGACGAACAGCGTCATGCGTTGCAGCGCGAAGGACAGGCCCTCGCTCACGCCATCGGTGCCCAGGTGCTCGCCCTTCGCTTCCACGTAGCCGCCCAGGCTCACCGGCACCTGGTCGAAGGTGAGGAAGGGCCGGTCGTAGGTGGCATCCATGTTCAAGCGGCCGGCGCGCGTGGTGTCGGCCGCGGGCGTCACCAGCAGCGAGGGATCCACCTGGGCGGCGGCCAGCCGTGCGCACAAGGCGCCACCCAGCAGCAGCACGGTCCTCATGCCTTCAAGGAGATGAGCACGCGCCCATCGCGCTCCGTGGCGGGCAGCACACGCAGGGGGGTGCTCGCCGGACCATGCAGCACCGCGCCGTGCGTGTCGAAGCGGCTGCCATGCGCGGGGCATTCCAGCTCGCTGCCGGTAAGGTGGAGCTCCACCCCGCGGTGCGTGCAGCGCATCAGCACCGCGCGGTAGCCCGCGCCCTCCCGGAACAACGCGATGGGCTGCTTCAGTTGCGGATGCGTGGCCACCACCACCGGCTTCGGCGCACCGCCGGACGCGGTGAACGCGCTCACCGGGACCACCAGGTCGTCCCCTTCGAGGGTGCCCGTGATGGCCTGGGAGGTGCTGCAGGCGCTCAGCCACAGCGGGGCGGTGATGCCCGCCAGGCAGGCCAGGCATCCGTGGTGCAGGAAGGTGCGGCGGTCCATGTCGGTCAAAGGCTTCGGAGGAAGGTCAGGAGCCGATCGTGTTGGGCGGGGGACAGCGCCAGGAAAGCGTCACGCGCGGCCCGCCCCTCCCCACCATGCAGAGCGATGGCCGCCTCGATGCTGTGCGCCCGGCCGTCATGCAGCAGGAAATACTGCCCGCCCTGGCTGTCGGGAAAAAGGCCCAGGCCCCAGAGCGCAGGCGTGCGCCATTCCGCGGAGGTGGCGATGCCTTCGGTGTACCCGTCGTCCAGGCCGGGGCCCATATCGTGGAGCAGCAGATCGGTGTAAGGGCTGAACGTGCGGTGCGCCAGGGCGGCGATGGGCGCGTCGCCCGTGGTGAAGGACGGCCGGTGGCACTTGGCGCAACCGACGGCCTCGAAGACCCGCGCACCCTCCCGCACCTCGGGATCGTCGCTGTTCCGCTGGATCGGTGCCTTCAGCGTGCGCAGGTAGAACACCACGTCGTGCACCGTGCCGGTGGCGATCTCCGGGTCCTGCTCCTCGTGCGTATAGGGATCCACGGGCTCGAACACGCTCACCACGCCGATGTCCTGGTTGTAGGCCGAGGCCGTCTGCTGCAGCAGGTCATAGGCGGAGGCCTTGCGGCCGTAGCGGCCGATCACCAGTCCGTCCGCCTCGCTGTCGCCCGGCCGCGGGGGACTGTAGCCTTTGCGCGGCACACGGTTGGGCCGTCCGCTGATCCCATCGCCGTCCGCATCATCGGGGTCGGCCCAGGCGAGGATGTCGGCGTCGGGCACGGCATCGATGAAGCCCAGGCCGGTATTGAGCGGCGGCAGGAAGCGGGCCGACGGTGCACCGGCCGGGACCGCCTCGGGCACGATCCCCGGCAGGGCGCGGTGCTGCAGCTGCGGGCCGCCCTGGCCCAGGTACAGGTTGCCGCCGGCGTCCGCCTGCCCGAACCGCACCAGTGTGCTGAAGGGATGCCCCGGACCGTCACCGGCATGGCAGCTGCCGCAGCGCGTGGCCACGAAGAGCGGCCCCAGCCCGTTGCCGGCGTGGAACACCGCGTCGTTGAAGGCCACGTCCCCGCGCAGGAAACGCGCCCGCTCCTCCCCGCTGAGCCCGTCCACCGGACCGTCCAGCAGGGCATCGTCCGCGGGGGCGGCCGGCTCCAGCCTGCTGCATGCCAGGGAAAGGGCCGCGACGACGAAGAGGAAGGAAGGCCTCATTTGCGGCGTGAATGTATATATATTTTAGACAAGGCTAATTTATGTTTCCATATCTTCGCGACCATCCGCATGCTGACGCGCAGTGAGGAGGACCACCTGAAGGCCGTGCACGCCCTGTTGCAGGACGGCGCCAGCGCCTTCACCAAGGACATCGCCGAGCGGCTGGGCACCAAGGCCAGCAGCGTGACGGTGATGCTGAAGAAGCTCACCGACAAGGGGCTGCTGAAGCACGAGCCGTACTATGGGGTGAAGCTGACGGGCAAGGGCCAGACCGCCGCGCTGCGGCTGGTGCGGAAGCACCGGCTGTGGGAGACCTTCCTGGTGGAGCGGCTGGGCTTCGGCTGGGACGAGGTGCACGAGGTGGCCGAGCAGCTGGAGCACGTGAGCAGCGACAAGCTGACCGACAGCCTGGACGAATACCTGGGCCATCCGCGCTTCGATCCGCACGGCGACCCCATCCCCGACCGCAACGGCAAGGTGCAATCCCGGAACATCAAGCCGCTGGCCGGCTGCCTGGTGGGCGAGCGGGTGCGCATCGCAGCGGTGAAGGACCCGAGCGACCCTTTGCTGCAGCTGCTGGACGAGAAGGGCATCGGCATCGGGATGGTCTTCGAGGTGCACGCCCGGCAGGCCTTCGACGGCAGCCTGGAGCTGCGCCGCAAGCAGGGACCGCCGAGCACCCTGTCCGCACTGGTGGCCGCCCAGCTGCTGGTGGAACCCGCACGCCCATGAGCCGCGAGCACCGTTCGCTCAGCGAGGTGCACGGCACCGTGCCCATCCCCCGGGGCCGCGGGCGGTGGCGCCGCGCGATGGCCTTCCTCGGCCCGGCCTACCTGGTGAGCGTGGGCTACATGGACCCCGGCAACTGGGCCACGGACATCGCCGGCGGCAGCGCCTTCGGCTACAAGCTGATCTGGGTGCTGCTGATGAGCAACCTGATGGCGCTGCTGCTGCAGAGCCTCAGCGCGCGGCTCGGCATCGTGCGCGGGCTCGACCTGGCGCAGGCCTCCCGGCACACCTACCCGCCCATCGTCAACATCCCGCTCTACGTGCTGGCCGAGATCGCCATCGCGGCCTGCGACCTGGCGGAGGTCATCGGCATGGCCATCGGCCTGCACCTGCTCTTCGGCATCCCCGTGCTCTGGGGCGTGCTCATCTCGGGCCTCGACACGTTGCTCATCCTCTTCCTGATGAACCGGGGCATGCGCGTGATGGAGGTCTTCATCGTCTCCATCGTCACCCTCATCGGGCTGGCCTTCCTCGCCGAGATGTTCATCGTGCGACCCGAGGCGTCGGCCGTGGTCCGCGGGCTCCTCCCCTCGGCGCTGTCGGGCGAGGCGCTGTACATCGCCATCGGCATCATCGGCGCCACGGTGATGCCGCACAACCTGTACCTGCACAGCTCGCTGGTGCAGACGCGCGACTTCGAGCCCAGCGCCGCGGGCCGGCGCGAGGCGCTGCGGTTCAACTTCATGGACACGGCCGTCGCGCTGAACATCGCCTTCCTGGTGAACGCGGCCATCCTCATCCTCGCCGCCGCGGCCTTCCATGTGAACGGGCGTTTCGACGTGGCCGAGATCGACCAGGCGCACCATCTGCTGGGCGAGCTCTTCGGCGGGCTGGCGCCGATGCTCTTCGCCATCGGCCTCATCGGCGCGGGGCAGAGCAGCACCATCACCGGCACGCTGGCCGGGCAGATCGTGATGGAGGGCTACCTCGACCTGCGCATCCGGCCCTGGCTGCGGCGGCTGCTCACACGGCTCATCGCCATCGTACCCGCCGTGGTCTGCATCCTCTGGTGGGGCGACGACGCCCTGGGCCAGCTGCTCGTGCTCAGCCAGGTGGTGCTCAGCCTGCAGCTCGGCTTCGCGGTGGTGCCCCTGATCCACTTCTGCTCCGACAAGGCCCACATGGGCGAGTTCGTCATCAAGCCCTGGGTGCGCGTGCTGGCCTGGGCGTCGGCGCTCATCATCGTGGTGCTGAACGCCCGGCTGGTGGGCCAGGAAGTGATGGGCTGGATGGAGGGCGGCGGAGCGCAGGCCTTCTGGGTGAAGGTGCTGGTGCTCCCCGTGGCCGGTGCGGCCTTGGCCCTGTTGTTGTACATCGCCGTGAAACCCTTCATCCGCCGGGAACGCGTGGCCGAGGAACACTTGCATGATGCCGTACCCGCCTTGCGCGCACCGGTGATCAGCCCCGTACGGCGCATCTGCGTCACCGTGGACTTCAGCGCCGTGGACCAGCGCAGCATCGACGCGGCCATCGCACAGGGCGGCACCGAGGCCGAGTACATGCTGGTGCACGTCACCGAGTCGGCCGCCGCCCGCTATGCGGGGCCCTGGAGCGGCGACCGGGAGACGCAGGGCGATGCCCGCAACCTGGAGCGCTATGTGGAACAATTGCACACCATGGGGTACCGCGCCTGGGCCCGCTCCGGCCAGGGGCATCCGGTGACGGCCATCGCCTCCATCGTGAACACCAGCGATTGCGACCTGCTGGTGATGGGCGCCCACGGCCACCGCGGGCTCAAGGACGTGCTCTTCGGCGCCACCGTGGATGCCGTGCGCCACCGCGTGAAGGTGCCGGTGCTGATCGTCCGGTAGCGCGCGCTGACCCAGGAGCACGGGACGGACAGGCGCCTATATTCGGGCAGAAGGCCCTGAACGATGCCTGCCCGAGCGACCACCATGGACTGGACCGCCATCCTCCTCTTCTCCCTGATCGGCCTGATCATGGGAGCGCTTGCCGTCAAAGGCTATACGCAGCGGATCGAGCCCTTCCTCTGGCTGCTGTTCGGCCTTGCCGTGGCACTGGTGCTGTCGAAGAACATCTCCGAGCGCGTCTTCCTGCACGGGCTCCTGATCGGCCTGGCCTGGGGCATCCTGAACGGCCTGTGCCAGGTCACGTTCTTCGATGCCTATTTCGCGAACAACCCGGCGGCACAGGCGAGCTTCCGGAAGGTCACGTTCATGCCCGCGCGCCTGTTCGGCTTGATCACGGGCCCGGTGATGGGCCTGGTCACTGGGTCGGTGCTGGGCGGCCTTTCGCTGCTCCTCAAACGGCTGTGGTGAGCGGCTCCCCCGGTGCCGGCTAACTTCGGCCGCCTCCCACCGCCACCCCGGTGAGGCAGCGCTTTGGCCCAGGAGCACGGATCGCCGCACGCATCGGACCGGTTGCGCAACCTGGACCACCTGCGGGGGATCTGCGCCTTCGGCATCATGCTCTACCACTACCTCACGTGGAACGTGGGCCCCTTCGATGCCGGCACGGTCCTCGGGCGCGTGGGCGTCTACGGCGTAGCCGTCTTCTACCTGCTCAGCGGCATCACGCTGCACCATGTGTACCACCGGCGCCTGGCGTTCACGGCGAAGGGCGTGCTCCTGTTCCTGAAGAAGCGCGCGTTCCGCATCTTCCCCCTGCTGTGGCTGGCGACCTTCCTGACACTGCTGATCGCCTGGGAGCGGCCCGGCTGGTGGTCGCTCTTCCTGAACCTCACCGGCCTGTTCGGCCTGGTGGCCTGGGACGGCTCCATCGCCGTGGGCGCCTGGTCCATCGGCAATGAGCTGGTGTTCTACTTGCTCTTCCCACTGCTGGTCTTCAGCGCGCGCTCCGCGAAGGGACTGTTCGCCATGCTGGGCCTCGCGCTCCTGGCGGCGTTCCTGTACTTCACCTTCGGGCGGCTCACGCCGGAACGGTCCCTGACGGTGCAATGGCGGGACTACGTCCATCCGCTGGACCAGGCCTTCCTCTTCTTTTGCGGCTTCCTCCTGGGCCATGCCTTCCACGCCCGGCGTTTTCCGCCGCTGGTGAGCGCGGGGCTGCTGGTGGTCGGCGCGCTCCTCTTCGTGCTGTACCCGGTGGACGGAGGGGCCATCCGCCTGGTGACGGGCACCGACCGGCTGGTCCTTACGCTCGGTACCCTCTTGATCGCTCTGGGCGGCTTCAAATTCACACCGGAGCTGTGGCGGCCCGTGGAGGTGCCGCTCACCCGCCTGGGCCACATGAGCTATTCCGTCTACCTGCTGCATCCCCTGGTGCACGCCGCACTGGCCCTCGCCCTCCCGCCTGGTCCCGTGCATGCGCCCGCCATCGGTCCGGAGCTGCGGACCGCGATATCCATCACCGGCACCTTGATGTGCAGCCATTTCACCTACACGTACTTCGAGACCCGTTTCATCCGCCTCTCGCGCTGACGGCGTTCCGGGCCGCGGCCGTTCCTTCCCCGCGCCACGCGTAGTTTCGCGCCTCGCCCGCGCGGAGCAGCCCGCAGGCGTCATCCCCATGGCCGCCCCCGTGATGCCCGAAGTGAAGAACCGCCGCGCGGCGTTCGACTACTTCCTGCTCGACCACTACGAATGCGGCATCCAGCTGGTGGGCAGCGAGGTGAAGAGCCTGCGCCTGGGCGATGCGAGCATCACCGAGGCCTTCTGCACCTTCATCGAGGGGGAGCTGTTCCTGCGCAACATGCGCATCCAGCCGTTCGAGAAGGCCGTGCACTACGCGCACGAGCCCATCCGCGACCGCAAGCTGCTGCTGCACCGCACGGAGCTGCGCAAGCTGGAGCGCAAGCTGAAGGACCAGGGCATCACGCTGGTGCCGGTGCGCGTTTTCTTCGCCCCGAACGGCCTGGCCAAGGTGGAGATCGCGCTGGCGAAGGGCAAGAAGAGCTACGACAAGCGCGACAGCCTGAAGGAAAAGGACATCAAACGCGACATGGACCGCGATGCTTGAGCCCACCACTTGGCGAGAGCGGCTGGCCGCCGCCGCACGAACCGCACTGCCGGGCACCGCATCGGAGCATGGCGCCTTCTTCGTGCTGCTGGCGCTGGCGGCCGTGCTGCGTTGCTGGGACCTGCCGCACATCCCCTACACGCACGACGAGATCAGCGCGCTGATCCGCCTCTACCCCGGCCTGGGCGAGACCATCGGCAAGGGGGTGGTGGCGCTGGACACGCATCCGCCCGGCGTGCAGGTGTTCGAGTGGTGCTGGACCCGCCTCTTCGGCCTGGGCGAGCCGGCGGTGAAGGGGCCCTTCATCCTGATGTCGCTGGCCGCCCTGTTCCTGCTCTACCGCTTCATGTACGCCTGGTGCGGCGGGGCCGTGGCGCTGATCGCCCTGGCGCTGCTCGCCACGCTGCAATACACGGTGATGTATGGGCAGATCGCGCGGCCCTATGCGGCGGGCCTGTTCACCACGGCCCTCCTCGCCGACCAGCTGACGCGCCACCTCGGCAGCGGGTCCCGCCGCACGCTGATCGGCGTGGCCGTGGGCGCCGTGCTGAGCGCGTACACGCACCATTTCGCCTTGATGCTGGCGGCCTTCATGTACCTCACCGGCCTCATGCTGTTGAAGCCCGGTACGCGCCGGGGCTACCTGGTGGCCGGCGGCATCGCGGCCGCGCTCTACCTGCCCAACCTGCCGATCATCGCCAAGCAGTTCGGGTGGAAGGGACTGGACGAATGGCTGACCCCGCCCGGGCCGCTCTGGACCCTGGACTATGCCTGGTGGATCGCGCATTGCTCCCTGCTGATGGCCGCCGTGCTCGTCCTCCTTTTGGTGGGCTCGGCCGGGCTGCGCATCCGCTTCCGCGGGACGATCGGTCCCCTCTGGGCCATCACGCTGGGCTGGGGCCTGGCCCCCCTCGCCATCGGCACCGCCTATTCATTGTGGCGCGCGCCGGTGCTGCAGTACTCCGTGCTGCTCTTCTCCTTCCCCTATGTGCTGCTGGGCGCGCTGGCGGGCCTGCGCCACCTGAAGGGCACCTGGACGGTGCCGGTCGCTGGTGCCACCGCGGCCGTTTCGGTGTTCACGCTGGTGGGTGTGCGCAAGCATTACGAGACCTTCTACCGTTCGAAGTACGAGGCCATCGCCCACGGGGTGGTGGAAGCCGCACAGGTCCCCGGCCGTGTAGCGGTGGTCGACGCGCCCGAGCGCATGGTCCGCTTCTACCTGCGGCACTGGAACGTGGACAGCGCATCAGCGCCGTTCCTGGACATCACCGGCCAGGGCGCGGGGATCCTGGACAGCCTGGCCGGCGTGGAGCGCATCACTTCCGTCTTCTACGGCGCCAGCGCGGGCGCCGGACCGGAGAACGTGGGCCGGCTGCAGGCCGCCTTCCCGTTCCTGGCCGAACGGCATGACCGCGTGGAGGGGCAGACCTTCCTGTTCCAGGGGACGCCTTCGCCCACGCGCATCGACGACATCGCCTACCGCAGCCTGACCACGCCCGAAGCGGTGGACGGCCGGGGCTGGAAGGTGGATGCGGACATCCCGCTCTTCCGCGACACCACGGGCCGCTACGGCACGGCCCCCGCGCAGTGGGACTTCACCGGCAGGGAGTTCGGCGCGCTGTTCGAGGCTCCCTTGTACGACCTGGGCACGGAGGACAACGACGTGGTGGAGGCCCGCATGGACGTGGGCGACGTGGACCGCGAAGGCGAAGTGCAGCTGGTGATGGAGCTGAAGGACGGCGAGCGCACCGTGTTCTATCGCAACCACCGTCTCTCCGGCACAGGCAATGCCGTCGTCGTCGCGCTGAAGCTGGCCGACCTCCCCGGGCATGGCCACGGCCTGCGGCTGCGCAGCTACGTCTGGAACAGCGGCAAGCGCCGCGCGCACATCGGCGCGCTGGAGGTGCATGTGCGGTCCGGGAACCCCTGGCTCTATGGGCTGGTGGAACCGCTGAAAGGGCCGCTGCGGTACCCGTGAACACGAACGGCCGCACGCAGCGGCCGTTCCCGTCCCGGAAGCCCGGGGTCAGAGCTTCAGCGTGATGCCCAGACCGATGGTCTCCTTGAACTGGGTGCCCCTGCCCACGTAGAGCTCGTCCGTGTCGTTCCACTTCTTCATGATCTGCGTGTCATGATCGTAGATCAGCAGGGTGTTCAGCGTGGCGGCGAACCATTCGTTCACCTTGAAGGTGAAGAGCGTCTCCCAGTTGACGTCGATGTTCTGCGGATCGCGCAGGTAGTTGCTGAAGAAGTCCGCACGGGTGAGGAAGGTGATGTTCTTGGCAAGCTCCTGCGTGTACACCAGCTTCACGTATCCCCCGAACTCGAAGAGGCTGTTCTTGCCGGCCTTGGTGCGCACCAGGTTGGCGTCGTACTCCGCGGGGTCCACGCCGAAGGCGCCGGCATCGGCCAGCTCCTGGTTGGTGACGAAGGTGAACTTGGCGGTGGCCGGTGAGATGAAAGCGGAGAAATGGTCGTTCGGCTTGTAGTCCAGACCGAGGCCGAGGATGAGGTAGCCGGGCGCCATGAAGTCGGAGATGCGCTCCCCGGTGGACGGGTCCTTGCCCTCGGCGAACTGTGTCTTGAACTGCGCCAGCGCAGCCAGGTACCAGGCTTTATGCAGTTCGTAGCCGTACTTGCTGTTCAGCTCCAGGCGGTCGTCGGTCTTCACCGTCTCCTTGTCCTCCTGGGCGAGCAGGCCGTAGGCGAGGGCCACGGAGTTGTCCCAGGCGTGGCGCCCCTTCTTGCGGTTGGCGAAGCCGTTGAACTGGGCGATGCCGCTCACCGAGCTGAAGCCGCCCGCGGCCCAGTTGGTCAGGCTCACCTGGCTCATGTTCAGCTGGAACACGCCGCCGCGCGTCCAGAGCTTGCCGGTGGTATCGACGGCCGTCTTCGTCCGCATGGCCGTGGCGGCCGCATCGCGCTGGGTCTTGTCCTCCTGCGCGGACGCGCCGAGGGCCACGGACAGGGAGAGCGCGGCGAGGGTCGTTCGTTGCATCATGATGGTCGGGTTATCGATGGGCGGATCATTTGTTGACGACGGTGAGGCTCCGTTCGGGCCCCTTGATGCCTGCCGTACGCAGGGCCTTCTGCCCTTCCTCGTACACGGCGAAGTACACGTCCCAGTAGTCGCCGGGCGCGCACCACGGCCGCACGGCCAGCTCGACGCCTTCAGGGTTCAGCTTCACCACGGTGACGCTCGGCTCGGGCTCGGCCAGCACGTTCGGCTGCTTCTTCATCACCTCGGTGAGCAGCCGGCGCACCTCGCTGATGGCCGTGTCACCGGAGACCGCGAAGGTGAGGTCCACGCGCATGCGCCCCTCGGCGGAATAGTTGATGATGTTCCCATTGGCCATGGGGCCGTTGGGGATGATGGCCGTCTTGCTCTCCGGGGTGAGCAGCACCGTGGTGAAGATCTGGATCTCCTTCACGTGGCCGGTGACCCCCTGGGCCTCGATGAGGTCGCCCACCTTGTAGGGGCGGAAGAGCAGCACCAGCACGCCTCCGGCGAAGTTGGCCAGGGTGCCCTGCAGGGCCAGGCCCACGGCCAGGCCGGCCGCACCGATGATGGCCACGAACGACGTGGTGGCCACCCCGAGCATCTGGATCACGCTCACGAAGAGCAGGATCTTCAGGCCCCAGCCCAGCATGCTCACGAAGAAGCGCTGCAGGGTCTGGTCCACCCCGCGGCGGGCCATGCCCTTGTTCATCACGCGCGTGAGGGTGCGCACCACCAGCAGGCCGATCCAGAGCACCAGCAGGGCCAGGACCACCTTGGGGAGGTAGGCGAGCAGGGCGCTCCCCGCCTGGGAGAGCCAGTCATTGACGTGCATGTCGTTCATGGATGGAAGGGTTCAGGTTGCGGCAAGCGGTCCCTGGAGCTGTGGTCCCGTCCTTCGGTGCCCCAAAGAAAAGGGGAAGACCGGGAACCGGGGCGCTTACGCCGGCATGTGATCGCTCTTGGGCTGGAGCACCTCGATGCGCTCGGTGATGAGCTTGCTGGTGGGGATCATCACCACGCGGTCCTTGGTGCGCAGCGTCAGCGAGATGCTGTCGATGCGCTCGATCTCCCCTTCATCGCTGCCGATGCGCACGATCTGGCCGGGCGAGAAGCGGTCCCTGCCGTAGTAGCTGCTGAGGATGTTGGTGAGGATGTCGCGCGAGGCCATGCCGTAGGCCACGCTGAAGGCCACCAGAATGCCGCCGAAGAAGATGAGCACGTTGGAGGTGATCAATGTGGTATCGAGGCCGGCCACGTTGAGCGCGGTAATGCCCAGGAAGAACACGATGAGGCCGAAGAGCAGGCGGCCCAGCACCTTGCCGCCGGAGATGCCCATGGGCCCCGCGAGGCCGTTGGCCACGGCGCGCACCTTCTGGCCCAGCCAGATGCCGAACAGGAGCACGCCCAGCGCCGTGAGCAGCCGCGGCAGGTAGCCGAAGAAGCCGCGCATGCCATCGGTGATCAGCGTGAGGCCCATCACCTCGGCGGCGGCCAGGATGAAGAACAGGAACACCAGCCAGAACACGAGCTTGCCCATCACGAAGACGGTGCCCCCCAGTCGCTGCAGCGTGCGCTCCATGCCCTGGCGATCGGCCAGCCGCTCCAGGCCCGTGGAGCGGACCAGCCGCCGGGTGACGTACTGGAGGAACTTCGCCAGGCCGTACCCCGCCAGCAGGAGCACCAGACCGCCGAGCAGCACGGGCAGCAGCGCGACGATCTTGCCCAGGTAATGGTCGAAGGCCGCCTGCAAGCGGTCCTGGAAAAGGGAAGCGTTCATCGGAGAGTGGGTTTGGGTCAGGGGGTCAACGGAGCTCTTGCCCGTCCTTGCGTTCGCCATCCTCCCCGATCACGCGGACGTTCTCGAAGAGCACATTGGCATAATCGGCCATGAACAATTGGAGGAAGCGCATCAACAATAGCACGAACTTGACGCTCCCCATCACCTCTTTCCGGAGGTTCTCGGGAGGCTGGTCCGTGGGCCGGATGATCTTGAACGGGTTCTCGCTCATCGCTCCTCCGGATAAAGTGCGTAGTACGCCTGCATGGCGCGCTCACGCGCGCGCATGATGCGCATCTTGACGGCGCTCTCGCCCAGGGACAGCACCTCCATGATCTCCTTCACCGAGAGGTCGTCCTGGTACTTCATCAGCAGCAGCGCGCGATCGGGCGGGTCGATGCGGGCGAGCACCTCGTCGATGCGCTCCGCCTTCAGGGCCAGCAGCTCCGCCTCGTAGGCGTCGTCGTCGGTCAACCCCTCCTCAGCGCGTTCGTCCAGGTCCTGCGACCGCTGGCGCTGCGACTTCCGCAGGCTGTCCAGGCAGTAGTTGTACGTGATGCTGTACAACCAGGTGCCGAAGCGGCTGCGGTGATCGAACTTGGTGAGGTTCACGAAGGTCTTCAGGAAAATATCGTGCGTCAGGTCCTTGGCCAGGTCCCGGTCACGCGTCATGCCCAAGCACTTCTGGAACACCTTGGCCGAATAGCGGTCATAGAGGATGCCGAACCTATCGGCATCCATATGGCGCTGCAACTCGGCCACGAGCTCCTCGTCGTTGATCGACGAGGATGGCTTCACCCTCCCTTTGAACAAAACGGTCCGGTCGTGGTGCCTTTCCGACGGAGAGGGTCCGGTCAGGTCACATCAATGGATATGAAAACCTGCTTATGGAGCGAATTCCTGGTCGGTATAGCGGCCCATGGAGGGGACCCGCATCCGCAGCTCCGGGTGGCCACAGGTGACGTGGCAGGAGTTGCAGGTGCTGATAAGGACCGCGTACTGGTCGTTGAAATCGGTCAATCCGTTCGCCTTCAGGTCCGCCTTCAGCGCTTCCATCGCGCGGATCCCGTAGGTCTTCATGTGCTCGCTCACGGGCACACCGTCGTCCACCACGCCGCCGTTCGCCACAGCCTCCATCTCCTCCTTCATCTCATGCCGGTAGAAGTCCACCAGCGGCAGGTTCCCCGCCTGGCCGGCGGACCACATCTTGTTGGCATAGGCCTGGATGCGCCCCATGTTCTGCGCCACTTCCACGGGAGCGGGGGATGCCGTGGCGGCCATCGCGACGGCCGGGCGGCCGGTGGCCAGGGCCTGGAGGCGGTCCTCCAGCTCGCCCACCCGCTTCAGCAGGAAGGCCACCGCGAGCAGCGCGGCCAGTGCGATGTAAGGAGCGGCCTTTTGCACGACGATACGCAGGTCCCTCCGCGAGGAGGACCCTGTGGGCGTTACTGGATTCGAACCAGTGACCCCTACCCTGTCAAGGTAGTGCTCTGAACCAGCTGAGCTAAACGCCCGATATGCCTTTCCTGCACAAGAAGGGGCGCAAATGTATGCGCTTCAGGCGATCCCGAACGGATGGGCCGATCGTTGCCGGATAACTTCGGTGGCGCGATGTCCCGCCTCCTGCATGCCGTAGCGACCATGGCCCTCGCCCAGGCGATGGCGGCGCAATCCTGCCTCCTGGTGGTGCGCAGCGACGCGCAGCCCGCGCAGGGCACGCTGGTCACCTGCCCCGACGGCACGCTGCTGGGCGCGGTGGACGCTTTCGGGCAGTTCTGCGGCAGCACGGCCTGCGACACGCTGGTGATCGGCGGTCACGGCCTCGTTCCCTTGCGCGTCGCCTGGAGCGAAGCGCTGGCCGCCGGCCACGTCACCGTGATGGCGACGGCCCGGCCGCTGCCCACGGTGGACGTCCTGCCCTGGCCCACCAAGCGGGACCGGCAGGCCCTGGCGGCGGCATCCTCCCCGGACAGCAGCGCCCTGCGCGGCTTCGAGGGCTCGGGCCTGCGCAATGCGCTGATGTGGGTGCCCGGGGTGCAGATGGACGAGCGCGGCCATGGCGGCAGCACCCGCCTGAGCATCCGCGGCAGCCTGCTGCGCGCACCGTACGGCGTGCGGGGCGTGAAGGTGTATTGGGGGCCCTTCGCCCTGACACTGGCCGACGGCTCCACCCCGCTCGAGCTGCTCGACCCGGAGCTGGTGGGGACCGTGGACGTGGTGCGCAGCGTGGGCGGACCGGCCTATGGATCGGCCCCGGCCGGGCTCCTGCTGGCCGACCCGCCCTGGCGGCGCACGCCGGGCATCACCGGTGAGCTGAAGGCGACCGCCGGTCCGTACGGCTACTTCAAGCTGGCCGGCTCCGCCGCCCTCCGGCAAGCGAACGGCACCGCCCTCACCGTGGGCGTGCTGCGCCTGGGCAACGACGGCTACCGCCAGCAGGAATACGCCCGACGCGACCAGGTGTTCCTGGCCGCCCGATGGCGCACGGGCCGCAGCCTGACCCGCGTCCTCCTTACCGGCCAGCGGGCCGCCTGGGGCCTCCCGGGCAGCATCGACAGCGCCACCGCGGCACGCGACCCGCGCCTGGCCCGTCCGTACTCGCTCGCCATCGATGCCCACATCGAGAAATCGCAGGTGTTGGCCGGCTTGAGCAACGAGACCGCACTGGGCCACGGCCTCCACCTGCGCAGCGCCGTGCAGGCGCAGGCCATCGACAAGGTGAACCCCTACGGCACCACACCGGCGCTCAGCGGCTACAAGGACGAGCGCATCCGGGCGGCGGGCGCGCGCCTGGCGGTGGGCGGCGAAGTGGAGCGGCGGCGCCTGGCCTTCGCCTGGGAGGCCGGCCTGGAGGTGCTGCTGGAACAGGACGCCTTGAACGAGCGGGCCTATGCCTATGCGGTCCTCGGCGATGTGCGGACGGATGCAAGGACGCAGGTGGGCAACGGGAACGGCTTCCTCACCACCCGCACCCGCATCGGAGAGCGCACCACCGTGTTCGCGGACGTGGGACTGGAACGCACCGGCTTCCGCCTGCAGGATGCCCTGCGGAACATCACCTTGACCAACGACCGGCCCCCCGTGCCCTATCCGCTCCTCGGCGTGGAGCAGGACCTCCGCCACGGCCTCACCGCCCACGTCCGCTATGCCGAAAGCCGCTCCCGCCCCACCATCTGGGAAGCCCTGGGCTCCACCGGCGTGTTCAACAGCGCCCTGGCACCGGAACAGGTGCGGGAAGGCGAAGCCGGGCTCACGCTGGAGCGGTCCGGCCTCACCATCACGCTGAACGGCTATGTGCGCCGGACCGACGGCCTCATCCTGCAACGCACGGTGGACAATGGCACCGCGGAGGAGTTCTACAACGCCGGTGACGCGGCGCAGAACGGCGTGGAGGCATCGGCACGCATCGGGCGGGCCTTGCCGGGAGCGCACCGGCTGGAGCTCCTGCTCAACGGCGCCTGGCAGCACCACCGCCTGCACCTGCCGGAACTGGAGGGCACCGTGGACGTGCCCGGCGTGCCGCGCTGGACCACGGGCGCGGTGGCGCGCTTGCGCACGCGCTGGGGGCCGTGGCTCGAAGCCGGCTGCCGCACGGTATCGGCCCTGTCGGCCAGCGTGTCCACCACGGACCGGCTGCCCGCCTATGCCGTGCTGCACGTGCGGCTGGAGCAGGTGTTCCGCGTCCGGCAGGAGACGGTGGGGGTGTTCGTCCACGGCGAGGACCTGACGGACACGCGGTACACGTCCTTCGTGCAGCTGAACGACCCCGGCCGCCGCTATGCGAACCCGGCGCCGGGACGCAGCGTGTTCGTGGGGGCCTGGCTCCGGTTCGCACGGGAGAGCGCGGGCGAGCGATCGTCCGGGCATGACTAACTTCGCCCCGTCATGGCTACACGGCATCAGCCCGGCGTCGGGCGGATCTTCAAGAACCCCTTCCTCGAAGCGCTTACGCGCACCCACATCGCGGTCCCCCTCACCCTGTTCTGGTGCGCGGGCATCCTCACCCTCTGGTACTCCATCGCGCGGATGGGCATCAGCTGGCTTTCGTCCATCGCCTTCTTCCTCTGCGGCGCCCTGCTCTTCACCCTGGTGGAGTACCTGATGCACCGCTACATGTACCACATCCCGGCGGACACCGAGAAGCGCAAGCGCTTCCAGTACGTGATCCACGGCGTGCACCACGATCATCCGCGCGACAAGAGCCGCCTGGCGTTGCCGCCGGTGCTCAGCGTGGTGCTGGCGATCCTGTTCATCGCGCTCTTCCGCGTGGTGGTGGGCCCGGGCGGCTATGCCTTCGGGGGCGGCTTTCTCTTCGGCTACAGCACTTACCTGCTGGCGCACTACTGCATCCACATGTACAAGCCGCCGAAGAACTTCCTGTCCATCATCTGGAAGCACCACAACCTCCACCACTACGTGGGCGACGATGGGGCCTTCGGCGTGAGCTCGCCGCTCTGGGACTACATCTTCGGCACCATGCCGGCGGATCCCAAGAAGAAGGCCGCGGCCCAGCAGAACCTGCTCTGAGCCGGATCCTCCGTCCCGCAGGATGACAGCCCTGCATCCACCCGCCCGCCCTTCGGACCTTCGCGGGATGCCCTTCGTTCCCATCGCCCGCTTCACCGGCCACCAGGGCCCCGTGTATGCGCTGGACGCCGGCGATGACGGCCATACGTTCCTGAGCGGCAGCGGCGACCACCGCGTGGTGCGCTGGGACCTGCGCCGACCCGACCAGGGCGTACTGCTGGCCGATGCCGGACAGGCGGCGTTCAGCCTGTTCCGTTCCCCGGACCGCCTGCTGATCGGCGACGAGCACGGCGGGCTGCACCTGATCGATCCGGAGCAGGACCGCGAAGTGCAGCTGGAGCACGTGCACCGCAAGGGCATCTTCGCCCTGGCACCGCTGCCCGGCGGCCGCCTGGCCTGCGCTGGTGGCGATGGCACGCTCAGCCTCTGGGCGGTGTCGCCGTCCACGCTGGCATTGCAGCGGCGGATCCCGCTCTGTGCGGAAAAGCTGCGGGGGCTGTCGGTCTCGCCCGATGGTGCCTGGCTCGCAGTGGCCGGCGGCGATGGCGCCGTGCGGGTGCTCGACACGGCGGACCTGAACGAGCGGCATACCCTCCAGGCCCATCCTGAAGGCGCCACCTGCGTGGCCTGGCATCCGCACAAGCCCGTGCTCATCAGCGGCGGCAAGGACGGCCACCTGCGCCTATGGCACAGCGACCGCGGCTTCGCCCTGCTGCTGGACCTGCCCGCGCACAGCGGACCCATCTATGCCCTGGCCGGCGATCCCGCAGGCACGCAGTTCGCCACCGCCAGCCGCGACAAGACCGCGAAACGCTGGGCGGCGGACACCTTCGACGTGCTGCAACGGCTCGACCGCACGGCCGGTGGGCATACCCACAGCGTGAACGCGCTGGCCTGGCTGGGCGATGTGCTCCTGACCGCCGGGGACGACAAGCGGGTGATCGCGTGGCAGGCCCCGCCGGCCTGACCGGCTCACTCCCCCATCTTCATCACCGGCACCGCCCAGCGGTGCTCCGCCGCGTCGATGCGGAGCACGTAGGTGCCCGCACGGCAACCGGCCGGCACGTCCACTTCCAGGGACCATTGCATGTCCGGCGTGAGGGTGCGCACCAGCACATCGCGGCCCAGCGGATCGATGAGCGCCAGCCGCACGGGACCCTGCACCGGCATGGGCAACCGCACCAGGAAGCGGTCGGCGAAGGGATCGGGCTGCACGGTGGGCGCATCGGTGGCACGCGCATCGGCGATCCCCACGGTGG
>JAFDZF010000109.1 GCA_018267055.1 Bacteroidota bacterium | reverse complement strand
AGCGGGTGACCGCTGAGGCGCAAAGATCCAGAGCCTCCTTGCGCTCGAGTGCCCCTGCCGTCCATGCGCATTACCCCAGCATCTTCTCGATCGCCCGGCGCTTACCCACCTCATCCACCAGCTTGTCCAGGTAGCGCAGCTTCTGCATGAGGGGGTCCTCGATCTCCTCCACGCGGTAGCCGCAGATCACACCGGTGATCTTCGAAGCGTTCGGGTTCATGCGCGGCGCCTGGGCGAAGAAGGTCCGGAAGTCGGTCTTGTCGGCGATCACGCTCTGAAGCCCCTGCTCGTCATAGCCCGTGAGCCAGCGGATGACGGCATGCAGCTCCGCCTTCGTGCGGCCCTTCTTCTCCACCTTGGCCACATAGTGCGGGTAGACGCTCGCGAAGGGCATCCGGAAGACCCGCTCGTTGTTGGCGCCTGGCTTCATGGTCCTTCAAAGTTCGCGTCTTTCCTCCGCCCGGTGACGTGCTGTCGATCATCAGTTCTTGGCCGCAAGGAGCTCCCGACCTTTCCGAAAAGCGGCACGATGTGGTGGAAAGCGATCCTTCTCTGGCTCGGCCTGATGGTGCTGGCCATCGCCAATGGTGCTGTGCGCGTGAAGTGGATCATCCCGGTCACCGGCATGACCGCCGGCCTGGCGATCAGTACCCTCCTGCTGTGTGCGCTGATCCTCCTGGCCACTTGGTTCGGCATCCCTTGGTCGGGTCCGATGAGCAACAAGCAAGCCTTGGCCATCGGCCTCTTGTGGCTGGCCATGACGCTCGGCTTTGAATTCGGCGCCGGGCACTTCCTCTTCAAGAAGCCCTGGGCGGAGCTGCTCGTCGACTACGACATCACCCAGGGGCGCATCTGGGCCTTGGTGCCGATCACCACCCTGCTGGCGCCCTGGCTTATGGCGAAGATGCGGGGCCTCGTGACAGGCGGCTAGGCGCGCGTGATCCGGTAGAAGGCCGCCCGCTGGCCCGGAATGAGCTGCTCGCACACATAGCCGAGCCGGGGCAGGTCGATCCCGGCCAACAGCGGCTCACCCGTACCGAGCAGGACAGGCGAAACGGCCAGGAGCATCTCATCGATCAGCCCGGCTTGCAGGTATTGGCGGACCGTGGAAGCGCCGCCGCCTACGCGGATATCCCGCCCGCCGGCCGCTTCGCGGGCACGTTCCAAGGCCTCATGGATGCCGCCGGTGACGAAGTGGAAGATGTTGCCGCCCTCCATCTCCAGCGCAGGCCGCGGGTGGTGCGTGAGCACGAACACAGGTACGTGGTAGGGCGGGTTGGGGCCCCACCAGCCTTTCCAGCTTTCATCGGGCCAGGGACCACGCACCGGACCGAACATGTTGCGGCCCATGATCCACGCCCCCAGGTTCCCCATGCCTTGCGCGGCCATGTCGTTGTCCATGCCGACGTCGCCCTCGTCCTTGCCGAAGTGGGTCTTCTGGAAGTACCGCGTGCGGAGCATCCAGGGGTGCAGGCCTTGGCCGCCAGCGCCCATCGGGGCTTCCAGCGTTTGGTCGGGGCCGGCACCGTAGCCGTCGAGGGAGATGGTGAAGCTGTGGACGAGGAGGCGGGGCATGGGAGGTAGTACAGATTGCGAAGCCACCCCAATGAGAGTGCCTACTCGTAAAGGCGTACGTAAATGTCCATTAGTTGCTTGCGCAAACTACCAACCGCCTTAACTCGCTCTTGGTCTATCGGAACGTTCACGACAAAGTCCAAGATTCTATCCTTGCCTAGAGTTGAGGATCCTCCCTCGTTGGCGGCAAGAGCACGAAGTTTCTTCTCGCACTGTAGAGCTATCCAGTGCAGATTGGTTTCTTGACTCTTGGGAACTAGGGCGCAACCGTGATGATTCAGGCAGAACTCACCAGAATCAACAATCCTAGTGGCCCCGGATGAGCCATCCATGGAAATCACTAATGCAGGCCCCGAAAATAGCGTAATGGGCTTGCCATGTTTGGTCAATGTGTCACGCTTCACTCTAAACTTAGGTGGCTCTGCACCTCCACCAAAGACCCACAAACCTCGCGGGTCGTAGTTGTTGTAAATCACCTCCTCAGTGAACCCTTGATCGCCTTTATCATAGTCGAAGAGGTCACGAAGCGAATAGGGTTTCGACTTGCCAGACGAATTTGTAGGGGTCGTTATGAGATCTTTCAGAATCGATTTCATAGAACGCGGCAAAGCCTCAGGATCATTTTTGAGCCGCTCTAGAATGATCGCACCGTTCTTAAGGAAAGACGCCTCATTCTGCTCGCTGACTTCTCTGCGAATGAAAGCATCCGGCAAAAGGCGATTCTCTTCATCATCCAGGATATCGCTAAGCTTGAACCGACCGTACTTCCTTCCTGTCGGATTACCAAACTCATCTGCTGCATGCGGCGGATCGACCTTCCTTATCAAGGCATTCGATAGAATTGAGTCATGCCGAATACCTGACTGATCTAGCCAAGGTGCGAGTTCATTGTGTAGCCAACAGCCCTGATTGTCACGACGGTCTGTGGGATACCTTTTGTCGCTATTTGCATAGCCATCGTTGTCCACCACATACATGGACACTTCCTCGTTACCAATCTTTGACAACAGGGCCTTCCAATCATTAGCTGGAACGCCTAAAGATTTGTCCCGCCTTCTGCACAGCACAACCGCCGTACGCTGTTGAGTATAGGGTGCGAAAGCATGCTTCGGCAGGCCAATTACGTCGGTTACCTCAGCCTGCTCCAAGAGGTTGAAGCGCGCTTTTGCAGAACGCGGGTTCTCTAAGACACCCGTGGGGAGAACAATAAGTCCCCATCCTGACCCACGTTTGATAGTGGCAAGAAATCGTTCGAGGAAAGCTTCCTCACCTCGACCATATTTGGATTTGCCGTATGGTGGATTGGTCAAAACCACGTCGAAGCCACCGTGTGGAAGATGGTTAGTAAGGAACCTTGGTGACAATGAATCAACACCACCCTCAATCTTACTGAATCCGTCTCCTGCGAAGTACATATTAACCCTTGCCCTCGACGCATTAGCGTGACCCAAGTCAAATCCAAAAAATGCCTTCATCGCGAATGACTCGACTTGCTCCCGCTTCATCGGCCCAAGCAAGCTTCTACTTAGCCTCAGCGATTCGGTCAAAAACCCACCCGTCCCGCATGCTATGTCCGCAATTCGAGCCTTCTTAAGACGTGCTGGTGAATTCGAATACCCAGCTCTATGGAAAACGATTGGAAGAACACCGGAGATGATATGCCTTCCGGTGAAGAACTCACCAAGGGCCTTCTTGGTCGAATCGTCTCCTATGTGCTGGTAGACTTCACCAAAGATGTCAAAGTCCGCATTTAGCAATGGCGGTATTGCGTCAATGGTCTCGAAGAGGGCCGTAAAGTTGTCCGAGTCAAGGTCGATCCTATTAAGACCGGCTACGAAGTCGAAAGAGACTTCGCCATCATCTTCTTGCTCCTTGAACTTGAATATGTCACCGTATTTCGCCTTTAGTTCATCCTCCTTGAGGACGCGTTTCGCAAGTGTCGTAAGTCGCTCAAAGATTCTTTGTTCCTTCGATGGGGCTGATTGCAACAAATATTGCTCAGCCCATGTTCCCCAGTCTGGATAACGTTCAACCAGCATTCGTAACGTGAGCAGAGCGACTGTAAAATCGACCGGCGTACGACCTGACGCTAAGTAGGGAATTACTCTATAGCGCGTTTTAAGACTCGCTAGCGCCTTTCGCAAATCTCGTACGGAGGCAGTACCATTTACTGCGGTAACAACGCCCTTCGATGAGATGCCGTTCGCAATAAATGCTGCGGTTGGTAGGCGGTCCTTGAGGATGCCGCCCTCCGCGACAAGGTCAACCCATCCATCTGCATTCAGGCCGCCGTAGTACGAAAGCAAAAGCTCATGACCATTGAACCCGGCCGCAATGCGCGGCAGACCAGGGGTGGTCTGACCAAGACGTTTGAACAGTCCTTCGATGTAAAGCTTCGCTTCACTTAGAGCAGTCAATGCAGACTCATTCCGGGCTTTGTTCTCCCAAAGGCATATTGGAAGTGAGTGACCGGGCAAGACCAGAAATAGGTCCGGAATTCCGGATGCAGTTGACGCCTGTTTCTTTTTTCCCTTGAGACTGGGAAAGCTCTTATCGATAAGCGCAACTCCTGTGGAACGGGCTAGAACTTTATAACCGAGTCCAACTAGAACCTTCCTTACCGCGTGCTCGACGTCCACCTCGCTCTTAATTGAGGAGGACAGTGGGGCAATCTGTGCAACCGGGCTATTCGACTTCCCCATGGGTGACGACATGCTTATTCAGGCAGCAGGTTGACAAAAATCCTGTCAACCTGCTGCGTGCAATGTATGTCAAGGAGTTTTCGATAGCACGTTTGGGTGGCGCGTTCTATTGACTGGAATATGTTCGCGCTCGCGTGAGGGATAGGAGCAAGTAGCCCGCAGCGAAGCGAGGACTACTGCGGATAGCCCGACGGCGCTGCTCTGAGCGCCGGCACGCCCTAATTCAAATTCAAATACGCCCCCAACCCATGCACCCCGCCTTCCCGCCCATACCCGCTCTCCTTATACCCCCCGAAAGGTGAGGTGGGATCGAACTTGTTGTAGGTGTTGGCCCAGATGACGCCCGCACGCAGCTTGCTGGTGAGGTTGAAGATCTTGCTCCCTTTGTCCGTCCACACGCCGGCGCTGAGGCCGTAGGGCGTGTTGTTGGCCTTCTGGATCGCCTCGTCCACGGTGCGGAAGGTCTGCACGGCGAGCACGGGACCGAAGATCTCCTCCTCCGCGATGCGCGCGCTCTGCGCCACGTCCAGGAAGAGCGTGGGGCGGCACCAATAGCCCTTTGCAGGCAGGTCGCACGCGGGCTGGTATAGCTCGGCGCCGTCCGCGACGCCCGCCTTCAAGTATTTGGTGATCGTGACGAGCTGCTCCTTGCTGTTGATCGCACCGATGTCCGTGTTCTTGTCGAGCGGGTCGCCCACGACGAGCGAGCGCATGCGGTGCTTGAGCTTGCGGACGACCTCATCGTGCACGCTTTCCTCCACGAGGAGGCGGCTGCCGGCGCAGCACACATGGCCCTGGTTGAAGTAGATGCCGTTGATGATGCCCTCGACGGCCTGGTCGATGGGCGCATCGGCGAAGATGATATTGGCCGCCTTGCCGCCCAGCTCGAGCGTGAGCTTCTTGCCGCTGCCGGCGGTGGCGCGCTGGATGAGCTTGCCCACGCCGGTGCTGCCGGTGAAGGCGACCTTGTTCACGTCCGGATGGTCGACCACCGCAGCGCCCGTGGCACCCGCACCGGTGACGACGTTGACGACGCCATCGGGCAGCTCGGCCTCCTGCAGCAGCTCGGCGAGCTTGAGCGCGGTGAGCGGCGTGGTCTCGGCGGGCTTCAGCACCACGGTATTGCCGCAGGCCAGGGCCGGCGCGAGCTTCCACGCGGCCATGAGCAGCGGGAAGTTCCAGGGGATCACCTGGCCGGCCACGCCGAGCGGCGATACGCTCTTGCCGGGGAAGGCATAGTTGAGCTTGTCGGCCCAACCGGCGTAGTAGAAGAAGTGCGCGGCGGCGAGCGGCACGTCCACGTCGCGGCTTTCGCGGATGGCCTTGCCGCCGTCCATGCTCTCGATGACGGCGAACTCGCGGGCCTTCTCCTGCAGCAGCCGCGCGATGCGGTAGATGTACTTCGCGCGCTCGGCCGCGGGCATCCTGCTCCACACGGTGTCATAGGCCTTGCGGGCGGCCTTCACGGCGGCGTCCACGTCGGCCTCGCCGGCCTCGGCGATGCGCGCCAGCCTCTGCTCGTTGGCGGGGTTGATCGTGTCGAAGTAGGTCCCGCTCTTGGGCTTCTGCCACTTGCCCCCGACGAACAGTTCGTACTGCGGATCGATCCGGACGTGGTCCTTGCTCTCCGGCGCAGGGACGAGCCGCCAGTCGATGGGCTTCTTCTTGGCCATGGTGAGCGAAAGATAGCGGGGCTTGAACGGCTCCGCCGCTACCTTCACTTCCATGTTGCGCACCCTGCTTCTGCCTTGCACCCTGGGTCTGGCCTTCACCGCCGCGGCCCAGCATCCCGCCTGGTTCGCCCTGCAGACCGACAGCGCTTCCCTGGTGCGGGAGGCACGTGCCCTCACGGAGCGCTTCATCGCCGATGTGCGGGCCGCGGCGCCCGATGTGCGGTTGCGCCCCCGCGTGGTCGAGCGCACCACGCCCTACCTGATCTTCTATTCGGAGGCGGACACCACGGTGAACCTGCCCCTCTGGGACAAGGTACCGCCCCCGCTGAAGGAGTTCCTGACCCAGGTGGGCGGCGATGAGGCCACGGGACGCGCCTTGTTCGCCCACTACTTCAACGGCTTCTACCTGCCGCACGAGCTGGGCCACGCCCTGATCGATGCCCTGGGCCTTGCCCCCGCCAGCGGCAGCTACGCCGAGGAAAAGAAGGCCAATGCGCTGGCCATGGCCTGGTGGCGTGAGCAGGGCCGCACCCGCGAACTGGCCGCCTGCCTGGAACTGGCACGCACCGCCCTGGCGCATACGCCCGTACCCGATACGGAAGGCCTCGGCACGGAAGCGTTCCTCACGCGCTACTACGAGCGCGCGACGCAGGACCCCTTCCTCTACGGATACGTGCAGTTCGGGCAGTTCGTGGAGCTGTACGATGACCCCGCGCTGCCCGGCTTCGCCGAACAAGTGCGGGCCCTGGTGGCACAGCGCTAGGCCGCATCGCTCCGTTGCAGGTGGCTCCCATGACCCCGCAGGCCTACGTGTACCTCCGGTACCCGATGCTTTCCTCGGGAGAGACGATGCTGTACCACACGATCCAGCACCTGTGCTTCACCGGCGCATTGGCCGTTGCCTTCCGGGAGGTGGCGATCGGCGGCCGAGAAGGAGGCAGGCGGATCGACCGGCTGTTCCTTTCGCGGAACAGGCACGCGCGGGACCTTTCCTCGAGCGAAGCGTTCGCCTGGGGCCTGCTCCCGGACGACCGCGCGATCACCCTGGGCGATCTGCGCCGGACACTGGACCAGGCGATCGAGGACTACGAGCGCTTCAAGTATGAGCACATGCTGCCGGACCTGAAAGCCCTGGGACTGCTCAGCGGAAGGCACCAGCGGACCGCCGCGGGAAGGGCGGCCTGCCGCCGCACGCGCGACCTGTTGTTCACCGTGCAACAGGACATCGGGCGCAGACTGGACGGCGGATGGGAGCGATCGCTCGGGCACGTGCAGGAACTGGGCAGCGCCATCGTGTTATTGAACGACGACACCCGGGGCCGATTGAAAGAAGCCTCTTCGCGGAAGGCGGACCTGGTCGCCGTCTTCTCCATCCTCACCTACCTCGAGCGGTCCAGCGCAGCATCCACGCGCGATGGCCATGTCGTGGGCTTCGGTGGTTCCGATGGCGGCTACAGCGGCGGCGGTGGCGGTTTCGGAGGTTTCGGCGGCGGGAGCTTCGGCGGTGGTGGGGCGGGCGGTTCCTGGTAATCGGGACCAGGCCGCATCCTTCGCTATCCTATGGTCACACGATCGGCACCGAACTCGTCGACCCCCGCATGCTCCCGCCCGACCAGCGCACCATCGTCCACCTGGACCTCGACAGCTTCTTCGTGAGCGTGGAATGCCTCGCGGACCCTTCGCTGCGCGGGAAGCCCGTGCTGGTGGGGGCGACAGCGGCCGCGGCGTGGTGGCTCTTATGAAGCGTAGAGATACGGCATCCTGCTCGGCTTCCCGCTGGGCGACCCGTTCGCGCTGGTCGACGCGGTGGCGGACGTGCCCGGCATCCACCCGGATCGGCACGCGCGACATGCCCGGCCACGTGGGCATCGCGTCGCCATGATGAGCTACATGGTCCATGTGAAGGCCACCGATACCCATGCCAGCGACAGCATGATCTTCGGCTCTTTCCTCAGCCGACCAAGAAGATAGCGAAGTCTTTCTTCGCGGGGCACCGATCTTCGCCGAACCCCGATCGGCCGGGGTGAGCGATAGCGAACGACCATGTTCACCCCTTCCATCGAGAGCCGGAGCACGCAAGAGCTGCTCTCCATCGCCGCCGACCAAGAGGCCTGGCAGCCGGAAGCACGCGCATTGGCCGAGATGGAATTGGACCGCCGCGGGGTGTCCCGCCGATCGGTGGACGAAGCCAAGGCCGTCGCCTCGGAACGGTACACGGCTGACCTCCGACAGCGCGCGTTCAATGCCGGGGAAAGCTATGCCGCGGGCACGATGGCGCGGATCTTCATCATGGCGCCGTTCCTGGTCCTGATGAAACTCATCTCCTGGAAGTTCCACTTCTCCTTCCGTCTTGGGCTGACGGAACTGGGCGCGGGGAACTTCAAGAAGAAATACCGTCAGCGCATGACCCTGCTTGTTGCAGGCACATCGCTCTGGATACTGGTCCTGGCGAGCCTGTCCCGCTGAGCGGAACGCCGCGCTAATCGTTGCTGAAGTAGTCCGCGCTCTGGTAGTGGCCGTCCGCCTCCTTCTGCAATTGCATCAGGATGTCGTTGGCCAGGCTGCTGGCGCCGAAGCGGAACCAGTGCGGGTCGAGCCATTCCTCGCCGAGCTCCTCCTTCACCATCATCAGGTAGTGCAGGGCCTCCTTGCTCTTGCGGATGCCGCCGGCGGGCTTCATGGCGATCATGCGGCCGGTCCTCAGCCAATGGTCGCGGATGGCGTGCAGCATCACCAGCGTCACCTCCATGGTGGCGGCAGGATTGATCTTGCCCGTGCTGGTCTTGATGAAATCGGCGCCCGCCGCGATGGCGATGTCGCTCGCCAGGCGCACCTTGTCGTAGGTACCCAGCTCGCCCGTCTCCAGGATCACCTTCAGGCGGGCATCGCCGCAGGCCTCCTTGATGGCCGCGATCTCATCGAACACGAACGCGTGGTCGCCCGCGTGGAAATGGCCGCGGGAGATCACCATGTCGATCTCGTCGGCCCCTTCGTTCACGGCGTACTTCGTGTCGGCGATCTTGACCGCCTTGGGGGCCTGTCCGCTAGGGAAGGCGGTGGCCACGGAGGCCACCTTCACACCGCTGTCGCCGAGCGCCTTCTTCGCCGTCCTGACCAGCGTGGGGTACACGCAGATCGCGGCGACGGTGGGCAGGCCGGGCAGCCGGTCGTACAGGTGCATGGCCTTATAGCACAGCTGCCGCACCTTGCCCGGCGTGTCGGCGCCTTCGAGCGTGGTGAGGTCGATCATGCGCAGGGCGAGGGTCATGCCCTGCACCTTCGCCTCCTTCTTGATGCTGCGGGCCTTGATGCGGGCCACGCGCTCCTCGATGCCCACCTGGTCCACGGTGGGGACGTTGTGAAGGTCGGGAAGGCGCGGTGCGGAGGTCCGGGTGGGCATGAGCCCAAATATACCGGGGTCAGCGCACCCCGATGGGCAGGATGGGCCGTCCCTTCCGCGTGCGGTGCGCGGCGTACCACATGGCGGCGACGGCCCCCGCGGCGTTCGCGAGCATGTCCATCGGGTCCGTACGGCGGCCCATGGCCTCCAGGCCTTGCAGGAGCTCGGTGCCGACGCCGTAGGCGATGGCGAGCAGCGCCGCGGCCAGCAGCCAGCGCTTCGGGCGTCCGGCATGGCGGAAGGCCATCGCCAGCAGCAACGCCAGCACGAAGAACATCCCGGCATGCACGAGCTTGTCCAGGTCCAGCAGGTCGAACCAGCCCCACTCCGGAAGGTCCTTCCCGGGAATGAGGCACAGCACCAGGATAACCAGGGCCCACAGCAGCGCCCAACGCAGGTGCTTCAGCATGGGGGATGGGTCCGATCGGAGGTCATCCTTCGATGGGTGCAGGACGACGATGGGGTCCCGGGGATCGGCGAAGCGCTTCGGGCGGGCGGCTCAACCGACAACGGCCTTGTAGGCGTCGGCGCTGAGGAGGCCGTCGAGGTCGGCGGCGTTCTTCACCTGGATGCGCACCATCCAGCCGGCGCCGTAGGGGTCCTTGTTCACCGAGGCGGGGTCATCGGCCAGGGCGGGGTTCACCGCCAGCACGGTGCCGGTCACGGGCATGAAGAGGTCGCTCACGGTCTTCACCGCTTCCACGGTGCCGAACACGGCGTGCTCCGCCACTTCCTGTCCCTCGGTGGTGATGTCCACGAACACGATGTCGCCCAGCTCGCCCTGCGCGAAGTCCGTGATGCCGATGACGGCCTCACCGCCTTCGACGCGGATCCATTCGTGGTCCTTCGTGTACTTGAGGTCTGCAGGGATGTTCATGACGGGTGGTGTGCGGGGATGGAAGGTTCGGAGGGAGTTGAGGGCTTCCGCGGAAGCGCGGCTAAAGTAGCGTGCCCGGGCGGTCCACGGACGATCGCGCGGCCGCCGGCCTATTGGGTGAGCGTGAACCGCAGGCTGATGCCGATGTTGGTGTTCGCGCTGGGGAAGGAGGTGCTGATGACGGGCGTGTTGATCACCCGCTCGTAGAAGGCGCGCAGGTTGAGCTTCTGGTCGATCACGTAGTCCGCACTGGTCTTGATGGAGATGATGTCCTGGCCGGCGGTCACCTGGTTCACCTCCTGCTTGATCTGGCGGATCACGGTATTGTTCTGGCGCCAGCTCAGGTCCACGCGCAGGTTCAGGTCGCTTTTGGGCGCCTTGCCGTTGATCTCGAAGGGGAACTTCACGTTCTTCAGGCGGTAGCCGGTGCCGATGACGTACTCGCGGCCGCGCACTTCGGTCACCTGGTAGTTGGTGAGGCCGAGGCTGACGTTGCGGTCGCGGTTGTACTCGAACTTGGCGAGCAGGCTGTTCTGCAGGGTGGCGTCGAAGTTGATGAAGGGGTGCATGGCCTCGGTGATGGTCACCGTGGTGATCTGCCGCTCGGGGATGAAGTTGCCGCCAGCGTCCAGCTCCAGGCCGCCGGGTTGGTAGAGCAGGTTGGTCTGGTAGGAACCGATGTTGAAGGTGCTGCGGTAGCTGTGGTTCACCGTGAAGGTGCGGAAGAACTTCTTGAAGAGATCGAGCTTGGTGAGGCCGTCGTAGGTGATGTCCCAGTTGGGCAGCGGGAGGAGCTTGAAGGGGTTGAGCTCGACCGAGGAGGCGCTGCGGCCGGTATAGGCGGCCAGGAAGGCGGGGATCACCACGTCCTGGCTGGTGCCGCCATAGCCCGACCAGTACAGCGTGTCGGTGATCTGGCTGCGGCCCTGGTCGGCGGTGCCCAGGCGCTCGCTGATGACCTGGCGGTTGGCGAGCAACTGGGTGAAGTTGCCGTTCACGAAGTTGTCGTTGTCGTTGCGGAAGGTGGTGCCCCAGCTGATCATGCTCACGCTGAAGCTGCCGTATTCGCGGGGGCTGTCGTTCACGTAGCGCTGCTCGGTGGCGTTCCAGCGGAAGAAGGAGCTGCGGTTCTCGCTGATGGAGCGGGTGGCGAGCAGGTCGATGCGCATGCTCTTGAAGGGCTCCAGCGAGAGGCGGGCGTTGATGGTCTCGGTGCGCGTGTTGGTGTAGGGGTTGAAGATGCTCGGGGTGTGCACGAGCCAGCCCTTGCTCGCGGCCTCGCTGGCGAAGTCGCGCACGATGTTGCCGCTGAGGTCCTGGTTCTGCTCGCCGAGGATGAAGCCGAAGCCCGGGGCGCTGAAGTTGGGCGCCATGCCCAGCACGTTGGTCTTCTGCCCCCAGCCCGGCAGCAGCATGCCGTTGTTCTGGCTGTAGGTGAGGGTGCCGGTGCGGATCATCATCACCACACGGGCGAGGCCTTCCAGGGGATCGATGCGGCCCTTGGGCTTCTCCTCCTCCTTCGGCTTCTCGCCGTCCTTGGCGGGGGGCTTGCCCTTGTTGCCGGCGGGCCGGCCGCTGGCCTTGGCCTTGTCGTTGATCTTCTTGAGGTACTTGATCTTGTTGTACAGCCCCACGAAGTTGAACTGGCCGTTCAGCGTGATGTTGCGCGAGTTCTGGATGGTGTGGCCGATGGTGTCCTGCTGCAGCGGCGCGCGGTCCCACTTGTAGCCGGCGCCGTAGGTGCTGTTCACCGTCACCCAGTCGGTGATGGGCAGCTTATCCAGCGGCAGGGTGTAGGTCACGTTCACCGTGTGGTCGTAGGCGGTGGTCTCGCCGAACTCCTTGATGCTGGTGAGCACGCTGTCCTTCCACAGCTGGTAGTTGCCCCGGTCCTTCGCGTTCACGCGCCCGGGCGGCTCACCGATGATGGCGGCGTTGTTGGCGTTGAAGTCGACCTTCAGGTTCTTGGTGATGTCGTAGCGGAAGCCGTACTGGCTGGTCCAGGTGAAGCTCTTGTTGTACGTGGGCGCGGGGGGCAGGCTCTGGATGTCGGGGTTGGGGCGGATGAGGCGCTCGAGGTAGCTGCGGTCGATGGCCGTGCGCGCGGTGATCTGCTTGAAGCCGACGTTGAAGTTGAAGTCCTTGACCAGCTTCAGCCATTTGCTCTTACCGATGAAGGCGACGTTCTCGAAGGGCTTCACCGTGCGGGCCTTGGGCGAGTGCTGGTAGGCGAGCGACCCGCGGTAGGTGCGGGTGTTCTCGTACTGCGTGTTCACGTCGTGATACTCCTGGTCGCTGTAGGCGTACGACGCGCCCAGGTTCTCCACGTCGAAGAAGTGCTCCTTCTTGCCCTGCGCGCGCTCCTTGCGCACGTTGGTGAAGTTGAGGCTGCGGCGGCGCGTGTAGGTGCGCAGCTCCTTCATCCGCTCCTTGCGCTCCGCGCGGGTGAGCGATCGCGTGGCGTCGGTCCACTCGATGTCGGGGTTCAGCGGGTCGTACTGCGGGTTGATCACCTGCTCGGAGTAGCCCACGTACATGGGCACCTTCACGCCGCTGTTCTCGGGCAGGAACTTGCCCATCTCCAGGTTGGCGCTCACGTCGATGCCGT
>JAFDZF010000108.1 GCA_018267055.1 Bacteroidota bacterium | reverse complement strand
AGACAACTCCCGATATGTCATTCGGCGTTTCAACATCCCCCTTAACTAGGGCACATACATTCTTGCGACCAATCTTCCCGATAAGATATCCGTGCTCGAAGACTACGTTTTGACGAGCACGATCACGCAGGGGGAATCCTTTCAACCCACCTGTATCGCAAGGCGTATAGAGGATGATGGCAAATCCGACATTGGAATACTCTTCGATCTTCTCAATAATGGTCCTCCCCCCGCTTGGTTGCTCGTGTAGTATGATTGGCTTGAGGTCAAGGTCTCCAACAAAACGAGCCACTTCTTGCTTTGCCGCTTCATCTCGACCGTGAACGATGAAGACTTGCGATTTATCAAGTTGAATGGATGGGCGCGCCGAAGAAGGCTCACGGGTAGAGGTCTTCAGTAACTCTACCTTGGCTTCTAGCTGCTTAAGATTGTCGAGCTTCCGAATGAAGGTTGTGACAAACTCCTCTGCTACTTCAACCGATGTTTTTCTTCTGGATACACCTGAAATATAGAGACCTCCCGATTGTTCCCCAACTTCGTCATATAACCTCCAGTACTCGTTAAAAGGGTTATTGAATGATTGCTTCAATAGCTCCAGGTTGTAATCATGCCAGCCACTATATGGATCATGAATTTTGCCCAAATCTGAAGGCTCCTTGTAGAGCGCAAGGATTTCTTCACCCAGTCGTATCCTCTCCATGACCTCCGCTCTGAACTGCGAGTGTGATTTCAGAAGGAGTGTTACGACCGGGAGCTGGGACTGTGTGGGCCTTTTGGCTGCCATGGGAATGAGCAAGTGGTTTACACCAAAAGTATCCGCCTGGCATCAAGAACAAGTCCACCGATATCAACACTATGCGCTACTGAGGAGAGAGTGAGAACAGTCCGCGATCACTGCACATCCCAGGTTACTCCGGAAATCGGTGACGTAGGCCCCCCGGCTCTCCTCAACATAAACGCGAAGTATCGGCAAGGAGGGAGACGAATCACTCTTGATTGGCCCTCGTACGAGGAAGCTTGAGCCACTTGTACTTCACCGTTCGATACAACTTACCTGAGTTCCGAAGAGCCCAAAGGATGAACATCACTACATAGATGTACTTCAGGATGACAAGCAACACCTTCAAGGTGACGTAGTCTTTTGAAGACACGATAGCCAGGTTGAGAAGCCAAACGAAGAGGAAGAACTGCGCAAGGGCCGATACAAGACGAAGTACCTGTTGCGGAGGCTTCTCCTGCGAGAGCCATTGAACAGCTTCCGCGAAGGACATGGAATCATCACCTCCCTTGGGCCCACGAAGAGGCCAAAGTCCAGTCACAACGAAGCGGGGAGTCTCCCTCGGTCGGCGCTTAAACTGTGCGGCCAATCCAGCGATAACCGCAATAAGGATGTATGAAAGAACGTCGCTGGAAGTGTCTTGGAGAATATCCTTGAACCGCTCTAGTAGAGCATTGAGATGGAGGCCATATAGCATGTTCATGACTTGCTCCTCTCAACACGGGCCGATTGCTTGACGTAATGTGCAAGGCTCTTCTGAGGCGCTGTCTTCCCTAAAAATACTCTTCTCGTCCCACTAGAATGGAGAAGCCTTATCGAGGACATCCCGAACACCCTGCTTGTATGACCTCCTTGTGTAAGTGCTTGTCTCACTGAGATCATGATGACGCAGATGGTTCATCAGATCCACTTCGCTGACACCATCGCGACTGAGCTGTTCACCACCAGCATGCTTCAACTGATAGAACGTCACTGCCACAGGAAGTCCAATTGCCTTCCGCATATTGTCCCAGGCCCTTCCGCTATCGCGGCTTGAGCAGAGCTGCTTACCTGGCCGAAAGCCTTTGCTGAAGACGTACTGGTCGGGCCGCTGATCCTCGATCCTGAGCGCCTCAAGATGCGGCTGGAGCACTGCAGGGATGGCCACGCCTTGCGTACGATGGTTCTTGGCCACTGATCCAGGGATGAGAATGTGATTGCTCTCAACGTGGAAGTGCTCTGGTCGCAACATGAAGGCCTCCTTCGGGCGGATGCCGCAGTGGAAGCACAACAAGCAGAAGGCGAAGAAGCGAGGGTTCCGTTCCTCGAGGTACCTCCGGATGCGCCCTCGTTCATCCTGGGTAGGTGGTCGCCGGCCACTGGCTTCTGGATCCAGGCGCTTCTTCTTGATGCCCGTGAACACGTTCGCATTGCAGTACCCGTGCTCTTTCAGCCAGTTCCACACGGTCACGTAGAACGTGTGGTAGTTGTTGAAGGCACGCGCGGACAGTTCCCGCTCCGTGTAGCTGTGACCCATGAACGAACGTGCATGCTGCTCAGTGAAGGCGATCACGTCGAGTTCAGCAAGGTTGCTCGTCACCAACCAGCGCTGCATGATATTGATGCAGCTCTTGTATGAGCGTTGGCTGTCCGGCCGGATCTTCTCGCGCACCTTGGCATCGAAGAAGTCGGTCAAGCCTTGCATCAGCTTCACCGCAACGATCGCCCGCCCCCTGTGATCGAACGGGGTCCAACCCAGGGCGAGCGCAACGTTGAGCTCGCGCACGCGACGCAAGCCATAGCGCAAGCGCTCAGCTCTATCTCTGATACGGTTCAGCTTCTCGCGTTTCCGCGTCCACTTTCCCGTCTTGGGATGATGGACGTAGTACACGATGACCCACTCCTTTCCTCGCACCAGTCGTGCGGAGAGGTATTTCCTCTCCGCTCCAAGCCTGCTAAGCAGCTGGGCCACAAGTGCATCCGGTTGCCCCGGATCTGCCACCGGGGCAGAATTGGAATCGCTAATCATCTGAAGATCAGATGATTAAAATCCCTGCGGAGAGGGGGGGATTCGAACCCCCGGTACCCCTTTACGAAGTACGGCAGTTTAGCAAACTGCTGGTTTAAGCCACTCACCCACCTCTCCGTGCGGACAAAGAACGCGCCCTTTCGGGGGCGGCAAATATAGAAGTCTCCTGGCTGCTTGATGGCTACTTTTGCGAACCCCTTCAAAAACCACGAGCCATCACCATGTCCCGCGAAGTCGTCATCGTTTCCGCTGTCCGCACCCCCATCGGCTCCTTCGGCGGCGCGCTCGCTGAAGTGCCCGCCACGCAACTGGGCGCCACCGCCGTGAAGGCCGCCATCGAGCGCGCCGGCGTGGACCCCAAGGCCATTACCGAGGTCTTCATGGGCAGCGTGCTGCAAGGGAACCTGGGCCAGGCGCCCGCGCGCCAGGCGGCCAAGTTCGCCGGCCTGCCGGATGAGGTGCACTGCACCACGGTGAACAAGGTCTGCGCCTCCGGCATGAAGTCGGCCATGTTCGCCACCCAGAGCATCCTGCTCGGCGACAACGACATCGTGGTGGCCGGCGGCATGGAGAACATGAGCGCCACCCCCTACTATGTGGAGAAAGCCCGCTACGGCTACAAGTTCGGCCACGGCCAGCTCGTGGACGGCGTGCTGAAGGACGGCCTCACCGACGTGTACCACCAGACCCCCATGGGCGTGAGCGCCGACGCGACCGCCGCCAAGTACGGCATCACCCGCGAGCAGCAGGACGCCTATGCCGTCGAGAGCTACACCCGCAGCGCCGAGGCCTGGAAGGCCGGCAAGTTCAAGGACGAGGTGGTGCCCGTGACCGTGAAGACGCGCAAGGGCGACGTCGTCATCGGGGAGGACGAGGAGTACAAGGCCGTGAGCTTCGAGAAGATCCCCGCGCTGAAGCCCGCCTTCAGCAAGGACGGCACGGTGACCGCCGCCAACGCCAGCACCCTGAACGACGGCGCGGCCGCCCTGGTGCTGATGAGCGCCGACAAGGCCAAGGCCCTAGGCCTGAAACCCCTGGCCAAGGTGCTGGGCTATGCCGATGCCGAGCAGGCGCCCGAATGGTTCACCACCACGCCCGCCAAGGCAATCCCCCGCGCGGTGGAGAAGGCCGGGCTGAAGATGGACGACATCCAGTTCTTCGAGATCAACGAAGCGTTCTCGGCCGTCGCCCTCGCGAACATCCAGCTCCTGGGCATCGACGGGAAGAAAGTGAACGTGAACGGCGGCGCCGTGGCCCTGGGCCACCCGCTCGGCTGCAGCGGCGCCCGCATCCTGGTGACGCTGATCCACGTGCTGAAGCAGAACGGCGCCCGTTACGGCGTAGCCGGCATCTGCAACGGCGGCGGCGGCGCCAGCGCCATGGTGATCGAGGCGCTCTGACCCTCCGGCCCATCACGGACCGACATCACGCTCCGCGATCAACGCGGCGGCGCTGACAACTCCGGTACGGCGACCGCGGAGCGCTGCGGGCATGCGCGCACTTTCGCCCCATGCACCACGCCATCTGCACCCTGAGCATCGTCCCCGTCCGCAAGGAACCCTCCGACCGTTCCGAGCAGGTGACCCAATGGCTCTTCGGTGAGACGGCCGACGTGCTGCAGCAGGAGGAGCAATGGACCCGGCTGCGGTTCCACCATGACGGCTACGAGGGCTGGGTGGACAACAAGCAGCTGAGCGCGGCACCCGACGGCGTGGACCTGCTGCCGGTGCGCTCGGCCGAGCAGTTCGTGCACATCAGCACGGCGATGGGGGCGCTGATGCTGCCGTTCGGGGCGGTGCTTCCCTCCTACTCCGCCGGCACGTTCGAGCTGGGCGGGGAGCGCCTCGGCTTCCCGGGACGCGTGGGCGGCGCGGCATCGAACGGCACCACCGTGCAGCGGCTCCTCGCCCTCAAGGACCAATGGCTGAACACGCCCTACCTCTGGGGTGGCCGCTCGCCCGCCGGCGTGGACTGCTCGGGCCTCACCCAGATGCTCTTCCTCCTCTGCGGGGTGAAGCTCCCGCGCGATGCCTACCAGCAGGCCGAGGTCGGCGGGCCGGTGGAACTGATCGACCTGGCCACCACCGGCGACCTCGCCTTCTTCGACAATGCGGAAGGCCGCATCATCCACGTCGGCATCGTGCTCAGCGACCGGCGGATCCTGCACGCCTCGGGCCGCGTCCGCATCGACACGCTCGACCAGGAAGGCATCTTCAATGCCGAGGAACGCCGGTACACGCACCGGCTCCGCCTGATGAAGCGCGTGCTGTGATCCTGCCGCCTCCGCCCTTCAGCGGACGATGGTGACGTGGCCGGCGTGCTCCTCACCTTCCACGTGCAGCACATAGTAGTAGGTGCCCTCCGGCACGTCCGTCGCCCCCCACTGGTTCTTGTAGTTCGCGGCCTCGAACACCACCTGCCCCCAGCGGTTGTAGATCTTCAGCGTGTTGGTGAGGAACTGCACGTTGGGGATCGTGAAGCGGTCGTTGTGGCCGTCGCCGTTGGGCGAGAACACATTGGGGACCACGATCTCGCCCGCGGTGATCACATAGGTCACGTCGAAGGCGGCGGTGCAGCCGTCGGCCGTGTTCACTTCCACCGTAAGGGTATGGACGCCCGGCCGGGTATCGGTCCACACCGGGTCGGCACCCGTCCAGGGCATCGGCTCGCCGTCCAGGTACCACGTGTAGCCGGTGATGCCGCTCGACAGGGAACCGCCGTGGAGCGAGACCGGGGTCCCCGCCAGCTGGGGGGACGGCGGGTCCACCGTGCAGGACACGGTGGGCAAGGGATGGCCCATCACGTCCGCCGCGTAGCTCGACGTGCAGCCGTTCTGGGTGACGGTGAGCGTGACCGTCTGCGGTGCGATGGGGGCGAACTGCGCGGTCACCGACGGACCCGTGGCCGTGGATGGCGAAGCTCCCGGGCCCAGGTCCCAATCCAGCGTGGCGGCGGGATCGAAGGTGCCTCCGGCCGTGAGGGTCAGCTCCTGGGGACCGCAGAACGGGGCCGGCGGCTCGAAGAAGGGCTGCGCGGCCTCATGGACCTGGTACACGGCGTCCGCGGTATCGGCGCAGGCCAGGCCGGGGTTCGCGATCAGCGTCACGGTATAGGTGCCCGGCTCGGCATAGGTCCACGTGGGCTCTTCCTGCGCGGAGGTGTCCGCGAGCGACGTGGGCACACCGAAGTCCCAGTGCCACAGCTGCCCGCCGATGCTGTTGTTCCCGAAGTCCACCGTGAGCCCCGAGCAGAACGTTTGCTGCGGCGGCACCACGGCGGTCACGGAGGCGTTGCAGGCCACCACGTCGAACCGCAGGTCGCGGCGCACCTCGGACAGCAGCAGGCCGTCGCGGTACTCCTTCACGCTCACGCACACCGTGTAGCTGCCGATCATCGAGGGATGCACGGTCAGCACACCGGTCACGGGATCCACTACGATGGGCGGACCGGAGGGCATGGGGAAGCTCTCGCTGTAGCCGCTGCCCCAGGGCACCATGGCATAGGGCGGCGCAGTGGGCGGCGAGGGCGTGGTGTTGAAGTTGTCGCCACCGTTGAACGGCGTGCTCAGGGCGTACACCAGCTGATCGCCATCGGGATCGGTGGCCGAATAGTCGAAGGTCATGTCCTGGTCCAGGCAGAGCGCGATGGGCGGCAGGGCATTGAACCTGGGGGCGCTGTTCAGGAGCGGGACGGCCTGGCCGGGCACCTGCACGGTGCAGGTGAGGCCGTAGTCGCCCGGCGTGGGGATGTTCGCCACCGTCGGGGAGCGGCAGCAGCGCTGGTAGGTCAGCTGGTAGCCGTCCGCCGTGGGCGGCAGGGGGATGACGAAGGTGTAGAGCGCCACCTCCACGCACACCGATGGCGGCGCGCTGAGGCAGGGGTCGTCCAACGTGACCGGCACCGACGTGGCACCGGGGAAGGCGGCATGCGCGGAGAAGATGTAGATGCCGCTGCCGCTGAACACGCCCAGCTCGGCGCTGGCATCGAAGCCCTGGTTGTTGATATTGCCCGGGCCGCAATCGCGGTACATCTTCAGCGTGACCTGGTACTGGTCCCCCTCCAGGTGGTCGTAGTAGATCTCACCGCCGATGATGTGGGTGGCCCGGCAGGCGATCGTGAACGAGCAGGCGCTCAGGAAGAGGAGGAGGTGGCGCATCCTGCGAAGATGATGCGGCCGGGGCGTCCCCGCGTTGCCTGCACGTCAACGAACGATGTCCGGGAGCCCAGGTCCGCGGGTCGTTGGGACCCGCCCTGGCTCCCGGACACCGGTCATCGGCCTCAGAACCGCAGGGTGTACTGCAGCACCGGCAGCATGCCCAGCTGGTCGTTGCTCTTGATGGTGTCCGTGTTCTTGTCGAAGTAGCGGTACACCGCGGTCTTCCCGTTCAGCACGTTCTGCACGTCCAGCTTGATCTCGTGGCTCACCTTGGGCCGGCCGATGCGGTAGCTCACCACCACGTCCACCTTGTGCACGGGATCCATCTTCACGCTCCACACGTCCTGCGTCTCCTTCTCCTCCCGCGCGGCGATGCTCGCGGCCAGGTCGATCGGCGTGGTGTACTGGCCGCCCGTGATCGAGTAGCGGAAGCCGGTGGTCAGCACGCGGTCCTTGCCGTTGCGCCCCACCTTCCACTCCTTGCCCGCCAGGGCGTTCGCCACGGTGCGCAGGTTGAAGCGGGTGTTGTGCCACACCCCGTCGAGGGCCTTGTAGCGCGCGTCGCTCAGCGAGGCGGTCACCAGGAAGTGGTAGCCCTTGGTGAAGTATTTCTCCACGCTCGCCTCCAGGCCGTAGTTGCGGCCGGTGCCCTTGTTCACCAGCGCCTTGTTGGTGAACCACTCCACCGAGTTGAGCAGGCTGAACGCGCTGGCGGGGTCGTTCTCCACCGGCACATCGTACAAGTGCTGGTAGTAAGCCTCCACCTTCAGCTGGATGTCCTCGGTGAGCATCTGCTCATAGCCGGCCACCGCGTGGGCGGCCTTGGTGAGGCCCAGTTCCTTGTTCGGCTGGAAGGACCGGCCTTCCGCGTCGAGGTCCTGGGCCAGGTGGGTCATCGCCGGCTCGGTGCGCGAATGCAGGCCGGCGCCCAGGGTGAACGCCCGGTCCGGACGCACCTGGTAGCGCACCGCCACGCGCGGCTCCACGCTGGTGGCGCCGTTGAGCCCGAAGTGCAGCAGGTGCACGCCGCTGGTCATCGTCCATCGCTCGTTCCAGCGCCACTTCCAGCTGGTGAAGGCCTGCACGGTGGTGGCCCCGCCGCGCGCGTCCAGCTCGGTCTCCATGCGGTCGCGGTCCTCGTTCCAGCTGGTGGAGCCCATGCGGAAATGGTCCACCGATACGATGACGCCCGAGCGCAGCTTGTGCTTCGCGCTGAGCTTGTTGTTCAGCGTGCTGCTGACGCGCGTGGTCCACTTGTCCAGCCGGCTGGTCTGGCGGCGCTCCAGCGCGCTTTCGCCCGGCGCCGGTGCCTCGTCGTAGTCCAGGCTGCTGCCGTTGCCGCTCATCGCCACCGTGGTCTGCAGGTAGCTGTTGTCGCCCACCGTGCGGGTGTGCGTCAGGCCCACCACGCCCATGCGTGAGCCGTAGTCCGCCCGGGAGAAGAGCGTGTCGCCGGCCTCGCCCTTGTCCTCATCGATGATGTGGCTGATGCCGCCCAGGCCGAAGAGCGAGAACGTGCCGGCCTTGCCCGCGGGCATCTTCAGCTTGAACGCGCCGTCGGTATAATTGGGCACGCCGCCATAGTCCACGATGCCCGCCTTGTCCAGCAGGGAGAGCGTGGAGTAGCGGTAGTTCGCCAGGTACGACCCTCCGTCCATGCCCGGCAGGGGGCCTTCCGCCGTGATGTCCGTGCCCAGCACGCCGGCCTTCAGCGTGTACTCGCGCTTCTTGTCGTTGCCGTCGCGCAGGCGCATGTCGAAGACCGCGCTGGTGACGTTGCCATACTCCGGCGCGAAGGCCCCGGTGTAGAACTCCGAGTCGTCGAGCATGTCGCTGTTGAGCGCGCTGATCGGCCCGCCCGTGCTGCCTTCGTCGCTGAAGTGGTTCGGGTTCGGCACCTCGATGCCCTCCAGCCGCCAGAGCACGCCCTTGGGCGAATTGCCCCGCACCACGATGGTGTTGTTGCCCGAGGGATCGCCCGCCACGCCCGGGAAGGTGGCCACCATCCGCGCCGGGTCGTTGATGCCGCCCGCGATCCGCGAGGTCTCCTCCACGCTGATCTTCCGCGCGCTCATCGTGGCCATGTCGTTGCGCAGCTCCTCCTTGCGCTTCCTGCCCTCCACCGTCACCTCCTGCATCTCGGTCACCGCCGTCTGCGCCATCACGTTCAGCACCGTCTCCTTGCCCGAGGTCACCAGCAGGTTGGACAGGGTCTGCTCTTCATAGCCCATCGCCCGGATGCGCACGTCGATGCGGCCCGTGGGCACACCGGTGATGGTGAAGCGGCCGTCGAAGTCGGTGGTGGCGCCCAGCACGGGGTCGCTGCCCACCACCGCCACCGCGGCCCCGTAGATGGGCTGCCGGGTATCGATGTCGAGCACGGTGCCGCGCACCGTCTGCCTGTACGGGCCGGCCGGATCGGTGGACTGGGCCCGGACCGCGCTGCACGCGGCGGCCAGGAGGGCGATGGAGAGGGTCCGGAGGAGGAGGGATCGCATCGGTTCGGTGTCTGTTGATGCTAGGACAGCCACCCGCGGGAATACCCCCATCCGTCCGCGCACTTTTTTCCGGGACAAGGGCCTTCCACCCCACCCCGGCCGCCTCGGTACCTTCGCCGCCATGCTGCGCCACCTGGACGTCCGGCCCTTCCTGGAGGCTTCGCCCGGCATCCCCGTCCTCGATGTGCGCTCCCCGGGGGAGTTCGCCCGCGGGCACATCCCCGGCGCCCACAACCTGCCCCTGTTCGACGATGCCCAGCGGGCCGTGGTGGGCACCTGCTACAAGCAGCAGGGCCGGGATGCCGCCGTGCTCGAAGGCTTGCGCCTGGTGGGCCCGCGCCTGGCGGGGATCGTGGAGGAGGCCCGGGCCCTCGCGCCCGACGGGGCGGTGCGGGTGCATTGCTGGCGCGGCGGCGAACGCAGCGGCAGCGTGGCCTGGCTGCTGGACAAGGCCGGGTTCACGGCGGTCTCCACGCTGAAGGGCGGCTACAAGGCGTTCCGCCACCACGTGCTCCAGGCGCTCGAAGGGCCCTGGTCGCTGCGGGTGCTGGGCGGCTATACCGGCAGCGGGAAGACCGCCGTGCTGCAATACTTGCGCGAAGCCGGTGAGCCGGTGATCGACCTGGAAGCGCTCGCCTGCCACAAGGGCTCGTCCTTCGGCATGCTGGGCGAAGCCCCCCAGCCCACCACGGAGCAGTTCGAGAACCTCCTCTGGGCGCAGGCGGCCGCCCTGGGCCTGGAGCGGCCGGTCTGGGTGGAGGACGAGAGCGTGATGATCGGCCATGTGAAGCTGCCGCAGGCCCTGTTCGACGCCATGCGGACGGCCCCCCTCCTCTTCGTGGAGATGCCTGCCGAAGAGCGTGTGGTGCGGCTGGTGCAGGACTATGGCGCCTTTCCCCGGGAACAACTGGCCGAGGCCTTGGTGCGCATCCGCAGGCGGATGGGCCCGCAGCATTGCAAGGCCGCGCTGGAAGCGCTGGAGCAGGGCGACCTGCACGCCGTGGCACGGACCACGCTGGCCTATTACGACCGCGCCTACCAGCGCAGCGTGGCGGACCGTGCCCCCGGCAGCGTCGTGCGGATGCCGGCTTCCGCAGGCGATCTTGCGGGCCTCGTCCAACACCTCGTCCACCATGTCCACGACCGCCGCTGAGCCCGTCCGCCTCACGCAGTTCAGCCACGGCGCCGGCTGCGGCTGCAAGATCGCCCCGGCGCAGCTGGAGGTGATCCTGCAGAGCGCCCTGGGCACGCTGCCCGACCCGCGCCTGCTGGTGGGTTACGGCAGCCGCGACGATGCCGCCGTCTACGACCTCGGCGATGGCCGCGCCCTGATCAGCACCACCGATTTCTTCTCGCCCATCGTGGACGATGCCGCCGATTTCGGGCGCATCGCCGCCACCAACGCGCTGAGCGACGTGTACGCCATGGGCGGCCGGCCGCTGCTGGCCGTGGCCATCCTCGGCTGGCCGGTGGACAAGCTGGGACCGGAGCTGGCCCAGCGCGTGGTGGAGGGCGGCCGCCGCGCCTGCCACGAAGCGGGCATCGCCCTGGCCGGCGGGCACAGCATCGACGCGCCCGAGCCCTTCTTCGGCCTGGCCGTCACCGGCGAAGTATCCATCACGCACATCAAGCGCAACGACACCGCGCGCGCGGGCGATCTGCTGTTCCTCACCAAGCCGCTCGGCCTGGGCATCCTCAGCACCGCGCAGAAGCGCGGCAAACTGCAGGAGGCGCACGCGCACATCGCACGCGACCTCATGTGCCGCCTGAACGACGTGGGCACCGCGCTGGGCGGCGTCGCCGGCGTGCATGCGATGACGGACGTGACGGGATTCGGCCTGGGCGGCCACCTGCTGGAGCTGTGCCAGGGCAGCGGGCTGCGCGCCGAGGTGCGCTACGCGGACCTCCCCGTGATCCCGGAAGCACGGACCTACCTCGCCGAAGGCTGCTACCCCGACGGCGCGTTCCGCAATTGGAAGAGCCTGGCCCCCCACATCCAGGGGGCCGCGGCCATGGAGCGCATGCTCCTGGTGAGCGATCCGCAGACCAGCGGCGGACTATTGATCGCCGTCGCGCCGGACGCACGGCCCGAGGTGGAGCGCATCCTCCAGGACGCTTCCGTTCCCATACATGGCATCGGCGCGCTGAACGACGGGTCCGACGGCCCTTCCGTGACAATCGTGTGACGCGGCACCGCGAACGATCCGTCGCCTCCGTTCGTTCATTTCACCGGGATCCCGCCCCGATGGCGTGCGAGGTACGCTTCGGACGTTATAATTTGCGGCACGCTCCTCAACGATAACGATCACCATTTCCAACGAACGATGGCCAAGAAACGCCTCAGCGACAAGGATATCGACCAGCTCCTCAGCCATTACCGCTCCGAACGCCGCCGGCTGGCGTTCCAGCTCGAGCAAGTACGCGCCGCCATCATCGGCCTGAAGAAGGACCGTACGTCGGCCGCACGGTCGTCGGGCACCGCTAGCGCCACCGCAGGGACCAAACGCAGCCCGGGCCGCCCGCGCAAAAGCGCCGCCAAGGTCCCCGGCAAACCCGGCCGCCCCAAAAAACGCGAACGGAAGGAACGCGCCCTGAACGACTGGGACACCATGGTGATCAGCGCCATCAAGAGCTCAGGCCGCCTTATGCCGAAGGAGGACCTGCTCCAGCATGCCAAGACCTGGGCCGCCTCGAAGAAGCCCGGCATGAAGCTTCCCGAGGTGGAAGCCTTCCTCACCCGCACGCTCCAGAAGCTCAGCGGCAAGAAGAAGGTGCTGGGCACCCACCACAGCGGCCTGCGCCGCGGCTACCACTACGGGCTGAAGGAATGGTTCTTCAACAGCAGCGGCAAGCTCCGCAAGCAGCACTATGACCGCCTGGTGCTGACCAAGAACGACAAATAGCCGACGGACATCCGTCCTGAAGGGTGGCCATGCGCCACCCTTCTTCATTGTGGGAGGGCGTGGAATCGTACTTTTCGAAAAGCTCGTGCCCATGCTGAAGAACATCCTCGTCCCGCTCGACATGGGCGCCGCGCAGGCGGTGGTGGTGGAGCATGCCGTGGCCGTGGGACGGGCCTTCGCCGCCAAGCTCTGGCTGGTGCACGTGGCCGCTCCCGACCCCGACTTCGTGGGCTACGAGGCCGGCCCGCTCCACGTGCGCGACCTGCGCGCGGAGGACCTGCGGAACGAGCACGTCGCCCTCCAGGAGCTGCGCGACTCCATCCTCGCGCCCGGCCTGGAAGCGGAAGCCCTCCTCGTGCAAGGCCCCACCGCGGCCACCATCCTGGACGAGGCCGCGCGCCTCGGCTGCGAGCTCATCATCATGGGCACCCATGGCCGCCGCGGCCTGGCCAAGGCCGTGCTCGGCAGCGTGTCCGACCAGGTCCTGCGCGCGAACCGCTTCCCCGTGATGGTCGTTCCCGTACCGGAACCGTGATCCGCATGCGCCTTTCCCTCCTGCCGCCCCTCGCGCTGACGCTGCTCGGCGGCGTCTGCCAGCCCACCATGTTCGCCGGCGATCCCCGCCTGGACGACATCCGGCTGCCCGAGGGCTTCCGCATCTCCATCTATGCGGAGAACGTGCCCAACGCCCGCGGCATGAGCCTCGGCCCCGACGGCACCGTGTACGTGGGCTCCCGCGACGAAGGCAGCGTCTATGCGCTGCGCGACACGGACGGCGACGGCATCGCCGAAACGAAGCATGTCATCTCCACCGGGCTCGAACTGCCCGTGGGCGTGGCCTATCACGCAGGCGACCTCTATGTGAGCGCGGTGAGCCGCATCGTGAAGCTTCCCGCCATCGCCGACCACCTGGCCGACCCGCCAGCGCCGGTGACGGTGTACGACAGGTTCCCCGCAGAGAAGCACCACGGCTGGAAGTACATCGCTTTCGGTCCCGACGGCAAGCTGTACGTGCCGGTGGGCGCCCCCTGCAACATCTGCCTCAGCGCGGACAGCATCTTCGCCACCATCACCCGCATGAACGCCGACGGCACCGGCCTGGAGGTGGTGGCGCATGGCGTGCGCAACAGCGTGGGCTTCGACTGGGACCCGCGCGATGGATCGCTGTGGTTCACCGAGAACGGACGTGACTGGATGGGCGATGACCGGCCCGACTGCGAGCTGGACCATGTGACGGCCGTCGGCCAGCACTTCGGCTATCCGTTCTGCCACCAGGGCGACCTGCTGGACCCCGAGTTCGGCAAAGGCAAGGACTGCGCGGACTATGTGCCGCCGGCCGCCAGGCTGGGGCCGCACGTAGCACCGCTGGGCATGAAGTTCTACCGCGGCCGGGCCTTCCCCGAGCGCTACCGGAACGCCATCTTCATCGCCGAGCACGGCAGCTGGAACCGCAGCATGCCCATCGGCTACCGCATCGCCGTGGCTTTCCCGCAAGCGGACGGCACGGCCGCCACGGAGATCTTCGCCGAGGGCTGGCTCAAAGGCGGCAGCGCCTGGGGCCGCCCCGTGGACGTGCTCGAGCTGCCCGACGGTTCCCTGCTGGTGAGCGACGACGTGGCCGACATGATCTACCGCATCGCCTACGCCGCCCCCTGAGCGCGTATCGGCCCGGGGACCCCGCCGATATTTTTTTCCGCCGGAGGTGTGACCGCCTGTTCCCGGTCGCGTCCGAACCCCTGATCAACGTCCCAAGAACTGATCTTCGGGCCATTGGATTGGGAGAGGTCCGGTGGTCTCGGAGCGAAGGGTGCCGCAAGGCACCCTTCTGTTTCCAGCCGGATGCGGACCATCCGTGAACCTTCACCAGGGCGTGGTCGTTCCAGCGAAGGACATCCTTCCACAGCCCGATCCACCATGCGTTATCTCCTCTGCCTGTCCCTCCTTCTCGGCTCCCTGGCGCTGCGCGCCCAGCAGGACGGCTTCGGCCTCGGCCTCATCATCGGTGAACCCACGGGGGTCTCGTTCAAGAAGTTCGTCGCCGAGAAACGCGCGATCGATGGTGCCGTGGCGTGGTCGTTCCGCCATGACGGCTGGTTCCATCTGCACGTGGACCACCTCTGGCACAACTTCGACCTGATCGACGTCGGCAAGGGACGCATGCCCCTCTACTATGGTGTGGGTGCGCGGCTGAGCACGCCGGACAAGGACCTCAACCTCGGGGTGCGGGTGCCGGTGGGCCTGGCGTACATGTTCGGCGACGCCCCCGTGGACATCTTCCTGGAAGTGGTGCCGATCCTCGACCTGGTGCCCGACTCGGACGTGGACTTCAACGCCGCGATCGGCGCCCGCTTCTACCTCTGACGGCGGAAAGGCGATCGGTCCAGGCCGGGACGTGACGCCAGCCGCGTGCGGTAGAGCAGCACATACACCAGGCAGCCGCTGAGGGTGCCGAGCCAGGCCCCCGCCAGCACGTCCTCGGTGAAGTGCTGCGAGAGGTAGATGCGGGAAAAGCCCAGCAGGGCGGCCAGCGCCACCAGCAAGGCGGCCATCCGCGGCCGGGCCACCAGCACCGCCACCGCCAGGCACGTGCTGAAGGCCGCCGTGGCGTGGCCGCTGGGAAAGCTGAAGTGGTGGTTCAGCTCCACCCCCGGCACCAGGAGCACCTGCGGCATCTGCGCCAGGAAGACCCAGGGCCGGTCCACGCCCGCGAAGGCGGTATGCTTCAGCAGCTGCACCGCGATGGCGCTCAGCCCCGCGCTCAGCCCCACCAGCAGGAAGGCGCGCCAGCTCCGCCACAGCAGCGCCAGCGCGAGGGCCGTGGGGACCAGGCCGTCCGCCAGGTGCGTGGCCCGCGCGAAGAAGAGGTCGGCCCAACGGGCGTGGTGCACATTGATGGCCGTATGCAGGGCCAGGTGGTCCATCCGCAGGATGGCCACCACCGCCGGGACCGACACCACCACCAGGCCGAGCACGAAGACGAGCATGCTGCGTTCACGCATGGCCGCAAAGCTATCCGCCGGCGCCCGGGGCGATGAACGATCGGCTGTGCGCAAGGCCGGGCCCGAATACCGCGATCGCGGTATGGTGCACGCTTGGTGATGGCCGGAGCTTCGTATCCCTATCCTCCACGACCATGGCGACCACAGGCAAGAAGTTCGCGCAGCGCACCAAGGACACCACCATGCAGCAGCGCGTGCTGGATGCGCGCACGAAGGCCGTGCTCAACAGCGTGCTCACCGAGCCGCGCGGTGCGGCGCTCAGCGCCTACCTGCGCGCCTTGCGCGGCTGAGCCGCCCTCACGGCAGCTGCTCGGGCTTCACCGCCGTGGGGATCGCCCCGCCGATGACCTGCAGCACGGGGTCGCGGTCGTTGTTGGCCCCGGTGTATTTCACCACGCCGTCCATGTTCACGTCCTCCAGGCGGTACTGACCGCTGAGTGTGCTGGTGGGGATGGATCCGCCCACCGCCACCAGGATCGGGTCGCGGTCGTTGTTCGCCCCGGTGTACTTCACCTGCGCATCGCGCAGCACGTTGCCCATCCATAGCGCCTGTCGGCCGTCGCTGAAGCCGCGCCGCGCCGCCGTGCCATAGGTCGGGGTGGCCGGCGAGGTGAGGTCGAGCACCACCGCGTCCCGGTTGAGCGGGCGCGCCGTCGCGGTCATCACGCCGAGGTGGTTGCGGTGCCGCACCGCGATGTAATAGTTGTCGCTCGGCACATTAAAGAGCAGGCGGGCCTGGCCGTTGGGCGCCACGATGTCGCCGTCGCGCTGCAGGAGCACGCTGCGGGTGGCCAGGATCTGCGCGGGGTTGTTCTTGTTGCGCAGCTCCACCAGCACCCAGTCCACCACCGCGTTCTTGCCCGTGGCGGCCAGCGTGGAGGGCGGCACGATCTCGCCCCCGCCGCCCAGGTGCGTGAAGCCCAGGCCGGTGAAGGGCTCCTGCGGCGGCACCAGCGCGGCGGCGCGCAGGTCGTCGCGCATCAGGCCGTTGGCCGTATCGTAGGGCCCCTGCAGGATGGCGCGCAGCTTCACGCTCGGCCCGCAATCCTGCCAGCGCGCGAGCGCGGATCCCGGCACGATGGTGAGGGTGGCATCGCTCGGCCGCTCCCAGCGGATGGTCAGGTGGTCACCGCCTCCCCCTTCCTTATGAAGGAACTCGAAGTAGTAGTACTTGCCCGCCTGCAGCGGAATGGCTGCGCTGCGCTGCGTCGCGTACTTGCTGTACTCGGTATCGCCCGTGTAGCCGGGGACATAGCAGACGGACCGCTTGTACTGCGGGTCGGCGTTCAGGCTGAGGTAGAAGGCCGAATTGTCGTCGGAGGTCACCGTGAAGCGGTAATCGCCCGTTTCCGGGGCGATGATGTAGCCCCGCATGCGCGTGCCGAAGTTGTCGGCGAAGTTCACCGGCCCCCGGAGCTGCGTGGGGAAGCTGCTGCCGCTGGGCGTGTTCGGGTAGTTGGGGCTGGCGAGCAGGTCGTTCACCGTGGCGCCGCCGACGTTCGACCAGTATTCGCGCAGGATGCTGCCCGCGGCCCCCACGCATTGCGGCGGGTCCAGTGTCAGCACGCTGATCACCTTCGTGGCCACGCCCACCAGGCCGTCGTTGTCCGTCACACGCAGCGTCACCTGGTAGTCGCCCGCCTCGGTGAAGTTCTTCGCCACCGAGACGCCGCTGGCCGTGGTGCCGTCGCCGAAGTCCCAGGCGTACGACACGATGGAGCCGTTGTCCACGCTGTTGGCCCCGCTCAGCGTCGCGCTGAAAGCGCCCACCGCGTAGTCGGTGGTGCTGGTGATGGCGGCCGTGGGCGCGATGCTGGAGCAGCGCGGGTAGAGCCAGTTCACCGCCGTGGTGCTCAGGCCGCCAGCGTCGGTCACGGTGAGCCGCACCTCGTAGTAGTACTCCTCCTCATAGCAGCCCAGGCCCGAGATCACCGTGGAAGTGGCCACGGCGTGGTCCACCGGCTCGGGGTGCACGTGGTTGTTGTGGTGGAAGATGGTGTACCACGAGTAGGTGAGCTGGGCCGCACCGTGCTCCGCGTCGCTCACGCTCGCCTCCAGCGCGTAGGTGGTGTCCACCCCCACCGGGTACCGGTGCCCGCTGGGGAAGCTGGTGATCTGCACATTGGGCGGCGTGTTGTTCACGCTCACGAGCAGGGTGGTGCTGTTCGGCTGGTTCTGGTCGTCGCGCACCGTCAGCGTCACCGTGAACGAGGTGGGCACGCCGGCCGGCGCGCTGAACACGTGCGTGGGGTTCGCCGCGGTGCTGGTCTGGCCGTCGCCGAACTGCCAGAGGTAGGTGAGCGGCCCGTTCTCGGGATCGCTGCTGCCGCTGCCGGAGAAGTCCACCGACAGCGGTCCGGGGCCGTACTGCACGTTCTGCTGCGCCACGGCGATCGGCGGCAGGTTGGTGGCGCCCAGCGGTGAGACCTTCCGGATCTGCCCCGTCTCGTAGCGCACGTACCACAGCGCGCCGTCGGGTCCCTGCTTCAGGAAGACGACGGCCCCCATGTTGGTGCCGAAGTTGAAGACCTGCAGCGGCTTGTCGTCCGCGTCGAAGTTCATGCGGCGGACCCAGGCGCCGCCGTAGTCTGCGTGGAAGTAGGTGTTCTGGTAGCCCACGGGCCAGCCCGTGCCGGTGATCCAGGCGCCGCCCACCGAGGCGTTGCCGCCGAAGCGCGGACCGGGCACCGGCGAGTTCACCGCGTCCAGGTCGAAGGTCACCGCCGTGTTGCCGCTGAAGCCGCCGCAGCGCGAGCGGTTGCCGTGCTGCCAGTCGATCGCGGGGCGCGCATGGAACGAGGTGTGGATGTTGGCCGGGATCTGGACCGAGGCGTCGCAGGGATTGGGATGCGCGTTCAGGTGCACCGGCGTTTCCTGCTTCACCAGGTCCTGGAAGTTGAAGTACTGCTGCGTGCAGCCGCCCTGGCCGAACAGCGGGTTGGGCGCGTCGAGGTCGGGCGTCAGCGCGGCCTGGTAAGAGCTGTGCGGCTCCATCCCCTCGAACAGGGGCCAGCCGAAGTTCATGCCCCCTTCGTAGCACACGTTCAGGTCCTCCCAGGCGTTCCAGCCCACATCACCGATGTACAGCGTGCCGGGGTCGGCGGCCGCGGGGTCGCTGCTGCCCGAGTTGGGGCGCAACGTCATGCGGTAGGGGTTGCGCAGGCCCATGGCCCATACGCGGCTCTTCGGCGCACGCGGGGCGGCGGCATCGTAGAACGGATTGCTCGGCACGCCGTTGCCGGTGTTCGGATCGATGCGCAGCACCTTCCCGTTCATGCAGTTCAGCAGCTGCGAGCGCAAGGCGCCCACGTTCTCGGCCGGCCGCATGATCGAATCGCTCAGGGCCTGCGCGAAGTAGGTGCCGGCATCGTTGCCCACGTCCGTGGCGTTGTAACTGGCGCCGTCGCCCGTGCTCACCAGCAGCGTGCCGTCGGTGCCGAACACCAGCGACCCCGTGCTGTGCGACTCGTGCGTCATGGGCACGCCGGTCTTCTTCGTCTCCCCGATCAGCACCACGCGGCTGTTCGGGTCCACCGTGTTGAACGCCGGGCCGATGGCGGTGTAGCGCGTCACCCGCATGATGGTGGCGCTGAAGTACTGGTCCGTCGCCGGGTTGTAGGCCGCCGTGCCGAAGTTCATCAGGTGGTGCCGGTCCACCGCGTAGAGCAGGTAGATGCGGCCGTTGGTGAGGAAGTTCGGGTCGAGCGTGAAGCCCAGGCAGCCGTGGTCGCGCCAGTTGCCCACCTCGGGGCTGATGTCGATCAGCGGGGTCGCCAGCCGCACGCCGTTCTCCACGATCCACACCTTGCCGCTCTTCTCCCACACGTACATCCGGTTGTTCGCATCGAACGTGAAGCCCACCGGCTCGGTCCAGCCGCCCATCACCAAGGCATCGCTGAACCCCGCAGGCACGGTCTGCGCCCTTGTCGGCGCGGTCCCGAGCACCAAGCCCAGGAAGAGGACGGAGCACAGGCCGAGGGAGGAACGACGCATCATGGAAGAACGGTTTTGGTCCGAAAAAAGAAAGTCCACAGCGAACAAAAATGAGCCTTCGTCGAACCCCTGTCAACCCCCTGGCGGACAACCGCTACCTAGCGGGCCGGACGGCATGGAGCGCCTGCACTTCGATATCCGCGTCACCGGGAAGGTGCAGGGGGTATGGTACCGCAAGAGCGCGGTGCAGGAAGCCTGGCAGCTCGGCATCACCGGCTATGCGATGAACCTGGACGATGGCAGCGTGCGCATCGAGGCGGAAGGGACGCGCGAGGCGCTCGACCGCTTCGTGGCCTGGTGCCGCGTGGGACCGCCTCGCGCGAAAATCGCCGACGTGCAGGTGAACGAAGGGCCGCTCACCGGTTTCCCGGTGTTCGAGACCCGGTATTGATCCGGCGATCGGCCGATGATCACGCGAAGAGGTCGAGCTGTCCCTTGGGCGGGCGGCGGAAGAGCGTGTGGTCGGTGTCCGGCAGGGCGCGCCCGCTGAAGTAGCGCCGGCGGAAGACCGAGAACACGCGGTGGATGTTCTCCGCGAACGCGCCCTCCCCGCGCATGCGGCGGCCCCACTCGCTGTCGTTCATCTTGCGGCCGTGCATCGCGCTGATCTGCGCGATCACCTTCGCGGCCCGGTCAGGGAAGTGCTGCTCCAGCCAGGTGCGGAAGACGTCCTGCACGGCGCCGTTGGTGCGCACCACGGTATAGCCGGCGCCCACCGCCCCCGCATCGGCGGCGGCCTTCAGCAGCGCGGGCACCTCCTGCTCGTTGATCCCGGGGATGATCGGCGCCACCATCACGAACACGGGCACGCCCGCGGCGGTGAGCGTCGCGATGGCCCGCAACCGGTTCGCGGCGGTGCTCGTGCGCGGCTCCAGCTTGCGCCGCAGCTCCTCGTCCAGCGAGGTGAGGCTGATGGCCACCGTGGCCAGGCGGTGCGCGGCCATCTCCGCAAGGATGTCCACGTCGCGCACCACCAGCGCGTTCTTGGTGATGATGCCGATGGGCTGCCGGAACTCCTGCGCCACCTGCAGCACCCGCCGCGTGATGCCCTCCTCCCGCTCGATCGGCTGGTAGCAGTCGGTGTTGCCGCTGATCGAGATGGTGCCCCCGGCCCATTTCGGGTCGCGCAACGCCTTCTCCAGCAGCTGCGGCGCGTTGCGCTTCACGATGATCACCCGCTCGAAGTCGAGCCCCGCGCTGTAGCCCCAGTACTCGTGCGTGGGCCGCGCATAGCAATAGGCGCAGCCGTGCTCGCAGCCCTGGTAGGGGTTCAGGCTCCAGGCCATGGCCAGGTCCGGCGAGGTCACCTTGTTCACGATGGTCCGCGGATGCTCGATGAGGTACTTGGTGGGATGCACGGTGTCGTCCACCTCATCGATGCCCTCCCATTCCACGATGCCATAGCTGCGCTGCAGGAAGCGGTTCGCCACCTGCTCCTGGGCGCCCCGCCCCTTGACAGGCTTTCCGTCGATCGTCATGCGCAGAATATAGTCAACGGATCGCGCACCCACCGCACCCGACGACCTGACCGTTCCCTGACCGATGGACGGACGGCGGGCGGATACTTTCGCGCCGCCTTGCCGATGGCAGGGCACTTTCCACCCGATACGAATGCACCGTTCCCTCCTGTTGCTCCCTCTGCTCGCGGCCTGCTCCGCGCCCGCGCCCACTTCCACCACGCCCGAAACGCCTCCCGCACAGGACACCATCGGCTGGAACGCCGACCCGCTCATCGCCCCGGGCGAGAAGCACTTCGCGCACCTGAAGCAGCTCACCTTCGGCGGCGACAACGCGGAGGCCTACTGGAGCTTCGGCGGCGACCGCCTGTCGTTCCAGGTGACGAACAAGGCCTGGGGCGACGTCTGCGACCAGATCCGCGTGTTCGATCCCTTCACCGACGACCTGCGCGCCGCGGCCCCGAAGAAGCTGAGCGTCCACGGCGGCCGCACCACGTGCAGCTATTTCCTGCCGGGCGATTCGCTGGTGCTCTTCGCCAGCACCCACCTCGCCGGCACCGAGTGCCCGCCCGTGCCCGAGCACAAGCCGGGCGGCAAGTACGTATGGCCCATCTACCCCAGCTTCGACATCTTCGTCAGCGACCTCCAGGGCAACATCCGCCGGCGCCTCACCGACACCGAGGGGTACGATGCCGAAGGCACCGTATCGCCGAAGGGCGACCGCATCGTGTTCACCAGCATGCGCGATGGCGACCTGGAGCTCTACACCATGGGGATCGATGGCAGCGACGTGAAGCGCATCACGCACACGCTGGGCTATGACGGCGGCGCCTTCTTCAGCCCCGACGGCACCAAGCTCCTGTGGCGCGCCTCGCGCCCGACGGCGCCGGACGAGGTGAAGGAGTACACCGACCTGCTGAAGATCGGGCAAGTGCAGCCCACCGACATGGAGCTTTGGGTGGCCAATGCCGACGGCAGCGACGCGCACGCCATCACCCGCCTGGGCAAGGCGAACTGGGCGCCCTACTGGGCCCCCGATGGCCGGCACATCATCTTCGCCAGCAACCACACCACCCAGCGCGGCTTCCCCTTCACCCTCTACCGCATCGGCGTGGACGGACAGGGCCTGGAGCAGATCACCTTCAGCGACATGTTCGATGCGTTCCCGGTGTTCAGCGCCGACGGCCGCTACCTGGTGTTCAGCAGCAACCGCGGCGGCAAGGACCACGAGACGAACCTCTTCCTGGCGGAGTGGAAGGACTGAGGTAGGCCTCCCGCTGCCGATCTTCGCACCGCGATGGGACCGGAAGGAGCGAGCGACGGACGCACGACGCCGAACAAGGGGGCCAAGGCCTGGCTGAAGCGCATCGGCGTGGCGGGCTTCCTCTTCTTCCTCATCAAGGGGCTGATCTGGATCGGCGTGTTCGCCGGCATGGGGAAGCTCGCGGGCTGCTGACCGCTCAGAAGCGGACGCCCACGCCCGCCCGCCAGCCGAGCCAGCCCGAGAGCCGGCTGCGGCCGACGCGTTCCTGGTACGCCGGGTCCGACGGTGGCAATGCGCTGAGGAAGTTCCCCTCCGCATCGCGCCAATCGCTCACGAGCAGGTCGATCGACGGGCCCGCGGAAACGACCACGTGCCGGCCGAGGTCATAGCCCGCGAAGAGGTCCAGATGACCGAGGATGTTCACCGCGTCCACCCAGGCGCGCTGCTCCACCACCTGCTCGGCCGTGAGCTCGATGTTGAGCAGCCCGTGCTTCCCGATCCGCGGCTCGGTGCCGAAGCCATAGCCGAACGCCCAGCGCTGGTCGGGGCCCACGGGCGGCGACCAGCTCAGCACGTTGTAGAAATAGCGCGTGCCGGTGCGGAAAGAGGCCGTGAGCGGCAGCACGCCGGTGGCCGAAACGTCGAGGCGGTGGTAGCCGCGCACCGCGAAGCTGAACAGCCCCACGCTGGAGCCGGTGATGGTATCGCTGAGGTTGATCACGCCCACCTGGCCGCCTTGCACCACCCGCGCGAAGTTCACCGTGCCCACCTGGCCGCCGCGCACGGTATCCGCTACCACATTGATGCCGCCCGCCACCTGCGCGCCCGTCACCTGCCGTGCGTAGTTGATGCCCGCGGCCACCTGCCCGCCGCTCACCGTGCGCTGCGACACGTTGACGCCGCCCGCCACCTGCGCACCCGCCACGCTGCGGCCGTAGTTGATGCCGCCGGCCACCTGCACCTTGTGCACGTCGCGCACGCACACGTTCACGCCGCCGGCCAGCTGTGCACCGTCCACGTCCTGCAGGGCCACGTTGTTGCCGCCGGCCACCTGCGTGCCGCGCATGCGCCCCTTCACCACGTTGGCCCCGCCCGATACTTGCGCACCCACCAGCGTGTCCCACACCGTATTGAAGCCGCCCGCCACCTGCAGCCCGTTCAGCGAGCGCATGGTGTGGTTGCCGCCGCCGGCCACCTGCACGCCGTTGGTGAGGCCGCCCACCAGGTTGGCCGCGCCGGCCACCTGCAGCCCCTTCACGTCGCGGCGCTCCAGGTTGAAGCCGCCCGCCACCTCCACGCCGTCCAGCCCGCGCGCATAGCCGCCGACCAGGTTCAGGGAAAGGGTGTTCACCACGGCCCCGCTGAACTCCCGGTTGGTGCCGATGCGCGGCCAGAGCGAGGCCTGGAACGCGCGCCGCTCCACCTGTACCAGGTTCGCCGCCGCGTCCATCTGATCGCTGGTCACCAGCAGCCGCGCCACGCCCAGCTCCTCCACCCCGCAGCGGTCGGCGGTGATGCACTTCACCTCCAGGTACTCCAGCTTCTCCCGCGGGCGCAGCACGATCCGGCCCGCATCGCCGTCGCGGCCCACGTACACCACCGTATCGGAATAGCCCGCGCGCGCCACCAGCAGCGGCGTGCGGTCGCGCACGCCCGACACCTCCAGCAGGAAGGCCCCATTGCCGTCGCTGCGGCCCGAATAGCGCTCCTGCACCTCATAGATCGAGGCCCGCGCGATCGGTGCGCCGCTCACCCCGTCCACCACCGAGCCGCGGGCCTGGAACCTGCGCCGGTCAGCGCCCGTCTCCAGCAGGATGATGTGCTCGCCGCTCTCCTTCAGCGCCACGCTGCGCGGCAGCAGGCCCCGCAGCGCCGCCTCCACGGTGTTGTCCGCCGCCACGGTCACCAGGCTGTCGCCGTTCACCATGGCCGCGTTGTAGCTCAGCTTGAAGCGCCCATCGCGCGCGATCGCCGCCAGGGCCTCGGACAGCCGCACCTGCCCGGTCTGCACGTCCACACGCCGCTGGAGGATGGATTGGGCCGATGCCGGGAACGCGGCGACCAGGACCGCCAGCCAGGCGGCCCAGCGGAGCATGCCCGTTCGGGAAGGCCGGTCAGCACCCATCCCCGTCCAGGATGAAGTGGTCCTTCGCCACGCGCTCCACCTTCATCCCGAAGGTGTCGGAGATCACCTGCAGGATGGTCTCGATGGGTTCATTGTCGAAGCTCGCCGTGAGCTCGCACCGCTTCAGGGCCTCGTTCCGCAGGTCGATCCGGACCCCGAAGAGCGTATGCAGGCGCTCGGCGACCTGGGCCATCGATGCGCGGTCGAACTGCAGGATGCGGTCGCCCCAGACGACGGACGATGGCACCTCGGCACGCACCAGGCGCCGGGCCGCCCGGTCGTAGCCCGCCTCCTCGCCCGCGAGCAGCTCCACGCGCCCGCTGTCCGCCTCCACCCTGACGCGCCCGTGGCGCACGCGCACCAGCACCACGCGCGACGTGTCGTAGGCGATCACCTCGAAGCCGGTGCCCAGCACGGTGACCCGCACCTCGCCGGCCTCCACGATGAAGGGCCGCACGGTATCACGCGCCACCTCGAAGTAGGCCTCGCCGCGCAGCGCCACGCGCCGGCGGTCGCCCATGCGCGCCTGCAGGTGCGAGCCGGGGGACAGCACCACATGGCTGCTGTCGTGGAGCGTGGTGGTGAGGTAGGCCGTCGCCGTGGTCAGTTCCTGGGCGCCCTGCTCGTACCGGAACAGCACCGTAAGGGCCAGGGCCGACACCACGGCGGCTGCGGCCAGCCAGCGCACCGCCGGCCGGCGGTGCAGCGGGACCACCCGGCCGGTCCGCTCGGCGGGACCGATGCGGGCGCTCAGCTTCGCCCAGGCGGCGTCCACGTCCACCTCGGGGATCGCCGGCCCGTCCGCCGACAGCGCCCACAGCGCCTGCATGGCCTCCAGCTCCCGGCGGTTCGCCGGGGCGGCTGCGGCCCAGCGCTCCACGGCCGCGCGCTCCGCCGCATCGGCCTCACCGGCCACATAGCGGGCGAGGCGCTCGCTGTCCATATGTGAGGTCGTGTCCACGTGTTCCCTATCCTATGACAATCACCGCTCCCATTACCCCCATCCGCCCCCTTTCAGCCACCGCCAGACCAGCCCCAGCACGATCAGCGGCAGCAGGTCCGCCAGCTCCTCGCGCAGGGTCTTCAGTGCCTTGCCCATCTGGTTCTCCACCGTCTTCACCGAGATGCCCAGCCGCTGGGCGATCTCCTGGTACTTCAACCCTTCATAGCGGCTCAGCTTGAAGACCTTCCGGCGCTCCTCGGGCAGCGCCTCGATGGCCGCCTGCACCCGCGCGGAGCGGGCGGTGTGCTCCTCCTCGGCCCGTGCGCCCTCCTCCACCTGGTCGTGCAGGTCCTCGTCCAGCGGGCGCATCCGCCCCATCGCCTGCACGGCGTTCAGGCAGCGGTTGCGCACCGCCGTGAACAGGTACGCCTTGAGCGAGGTGGTGATGGCCATCCGCTCGCGGTCCTGCCACAGCCGGAAGAACAGGTCCTGCACCAGGTCCTCCGCCTGGTCGCCGTCCTTCACGTATTTCCCCGCGAAGGCGCACAGGGGGCGATAATGCGTGCGGAAGGCCTGCTCGAACGCCTGCCGGTCGCCTGCTATGATGCGCTGGACCTCCACCGCTTTTTTGCCGCACGGCGAAAGTAGCGGTGGCCGTCCGTCCACCCGGTCCGGAGCCGACTTTCCGTCAGGCCGCCCCCCTCCCGCCCCGCCATTTGTTCAGTGATCGACAGGCCCTTTTCTGTTGGACCTTTGTTTGACAGCCCCCCGCCCACATGGACCTGAACAAATTCACCATCCGATCCCAACAGGCGATCCAGCAGGCGCAGACCATCGCCGCCGGCATGGGCCACCAGCAGATCGAGACCGGCCACCTGCTGAAAGGCTTGCTGGAGGCCGATGCCGACGTGGTGCCTTTCCTGTTGAAGAAACTGAACGTGAACACGCCGGTGCTCACCCAGGCACTGGACCGCATCGTGAGCGGCTATCCCAAGGTGCAGGGCGGCAACACCGTGCTGTCCCGCGCTTCCGCCGACGCGCTCAACAAGGCGCTGGCCTCCCTGAAGGAGTTCGGCGACGAGTTCGCCAGCGTGGAGCACCTGCTCATCGGCCTGCTCGAAGGCAACGACAACGTGGCCCAGCTGCTGAAGGACAGCGGCGCGAACCGCAAGGACCTGGTGGCCGCCATCAAGGAGCTGCGCAAGGGCTCGCGCGTGACCAGCCAGAGCCAGGAGGAGACCTACAATGCGCTGAACAAGTACGCGAAGGACCTGAACCAGCTCGCGAAGGAGAACAAGCTCGATCCCGTGATCGGGCGCGACGAGGAGATCCGCCGCGTGCTGCAGATCCTCAGCCGCCGCACCAAGAACAACCCGATCCTGATCGGTGAGCCCGGCGTGGGCAAGACCGCCATCGCCGAGGGCATCGCGCAGCGCATCGTGACCGGCGACGTGCCCGACGACCTGAAGACCAAGAAGGTGTTCAGCCTGGACATGGGCGCGCTCGTGGCCGGCGCGAAGTACAAGGGCGAGTTCGAGGAGCGGCTGAAGGCCGTGGTGAAGGAGGTGATCGCCGCCGAAGGCAATATCGTGCTCTTCATCGACGAGATCCATACCCTGGTGGGCGCGGGCGGCGGCGAGGGCGCCATGGACGCGGCCAACATCCTGAAACCCGCCCTGGCCCGCGGCGAGCTGCGCGCCATCGGCGCCACCACGCTGAACGAGTACCAGAAGTACTTCGAGAAGGACAAGGCCCTGGAGCGCCGCTTCCAGAAGGTGATGGTGGACGAGCCCTCGCGCGAGGACGCCATCAGCATCCTGCGCGGCCTGAAGGAGAAGTACGAGAACCACCACAAGGTGCTGATCAAGGACGCCGCGATCATCGCCGCCGTGGAGCTGAGCACGCGCTACATCAGCGACCGGCACCTGCCCGACAAGGCCATCGACCTGATCGACGAGGCCGCGAGCAAGCTGCGCATGGAGATCAACTCCAAGCCCGAGGAGCTCGACGAGGTGGACCGCCGCATCATGCAGCTCGAGATCGAGCGCGAGGCGATCAAGCGCGAGAACGACCCCGCGAAGCTGGACGACCTGAACAAGGAGCTCGCCGAGCTGAGCGGGCGGCGCGACGCGCTGAAGGCGCGTTGGGAGAGCGAGCGCGGCCTGGTGGAGCGCATCAACGACGCGAAGGAGAAGATCGAGCAGCTGAAGTTCGACGCGGCCCAGGCGGAGCGCGAAGGCGACTTCGGCAAGGTGGCCGAGATCCGCTACGGCCGCATGAAGGAGACGGAGGATGCGCTGGCCAAGGCGAAGGCCGACCTCGCCGAAATGCAGTCCAGCACGAAGATGATCAAGGAAGAGGTGGACGT
>JAFDZF010000107.1 GCA_018267055.1 Bacteroidota bacterium | reverse complement strand
TCGATAGCGGCGGTCCGCTCGGCTGGGTACGGATATGCGGTGCCGATGGGCGTACGTATGTGGAGCAGCCGGCCTCGGGGACGGCTGTCGAGCTGGATGTTTCCGGTCTGCCGCCCGGCATTTACCTGTTGCGGGCCCGGCGCTCCGATGGAACGTGGGCACAGGGCAAATTGCTCCGGGACTGAAGACCCGCCTCCATGGAGGCGAGCTTCGTGCCCTCCACCTTTCCCCGCTCTTGCACTTCACCGATCCGGCCATCCACCATGCCTTTCCGTTCCCTGTCCGTTCTTGCTGTCCTGTTCGCGCTCAGCGCCTGCACGCCCCTGTCGGCCCAGGTATGCGACTATCCGGAAGGCCCACCGCCTGCTTCACCGCCGCGTGGAGGAGGACCACTGGTGCCGTATGAAACGCGACATGGACAGTACCTGCCTGCGCACGGGGTGTTGCGGGTGCTCGTGGTGCTTTGCGAAGTGGCCTACCAGACACCCGGCGAACCGGACCCTACCGGCCCGGCCGGCCGGCCGGAGTGGCCGGCCCACCAGCTGCCCACCTGGGCGAACAACCCCGACCCGGACGAGAACCTGTTCGACACCGAGGTGCTGCCCGGCGGGCCGCGCGGAGCCCTGACGCGGTATTACCACGAAGCCTCCTCGGGCAACCTGACCCTATTGGGGGACTACCTCCTGGCGCCCACCAATGGCGGCCTCTTCAGCCTGCCGAGCCCCACCGGCTACATCGCAGGCAACTTGGCCGCGGTGAGCGCGGTGAACGCGGCCATGGGGGGCAGCTTCACCACCTATGCCGGGCATGCCTTCGCGGATTTTGACAATTACACGATCGATGGCCCGCAAACGGTGGCGCTCCCCAAAACGCACCCCAGCACGGAGAACCCCAGGAAATACGATCACGTCTGCTTCATCTACCGGAACATCCGGGGCCGGAAGATCATCTATGCGGGCGGGGTGCCCGTTGACACGGTGTACACGGAAATGGATGACAATGGATCGGCCAGTGCCGGCAGCCCCGGCAGCATGCTCAGCCACGAAGCGAACACGTGGAGCCGTTTCGCGGCCTACGACAACCGCCCCGTCACCATCATGCGGCACGAACTGGCCCACCTGCTCTATGGCGGCAACAACTTCCATTATGCAGGGGGTGGGAACGGAAGCAGCGGCATGTACTGGATCGGGCATGGCGGGGGCTGGGGCAACTTGAGCCTGAGCGGCAGCTCGCTGCAGACCTGGAGCGCCTGGGACCGATTGCAGCTGGGTTGGCAACGGCCGGGGCAGGTGAACCCCATTGCGGCGCGCAACCCCGCGAACACCCTGGAGGTGAACGGCGAGCTGGACCCCGCCGTGCCGGGCACGGCAGGCACCTATGTGCTGCGCGACTTCGTGGCAACGGGCGATGCGCTGCGGATCAAATTGCCCTACCTGCCCGGCACCAAATACCCGCAATACATCTGGGTGGAGAACCACCAAGGGCATGATCGGAACGGAGACCCCTTCGACCGCTTCCAGTTCGAGGACGCGGACTGCACAATGCCGGCCGTCCGGGGCCTGTACATGTACGTGCAGATCGACCGCGAAAAGCGTTTGGACAACACCTCGGCCTCGCCGCTCTATTCCGGCTTTGAGGAATTCGCCCGCCCGCTTTCGGCCTCGGGAGCCTATGATGTGCAGTGGGTCGCCGATCCGGACCCCATCTGGTGCGTGGGGCCCCCGGACTCCACGGCGTTCGTGCGCGCCAAGCCCAACCCGCTTACCGGGTACAGCGACACGTTCGCGGCCCGGGTGGACCGCAACGGGGATAACATCCTGCAGGGCGATGAGAACCGCGGCCACAGCACGGAGTATGACCCTGCGACCGGACAGGTGCACCATGAGCTGTTCGGGTTGGGGCATTCCCGGCAGGCCTTCACCTATGACGGCCAACGCAAGGTGGGCATGGACACCAACCCCTCCTCGGCCAGCATGATGAGCCTAAGAGGATATGATCAACCATTGAATGCCGATCCTAAGAACCTCCGCCATGTCTACCTGAACGGCATCTCCATCTACCTGGCGGATCAGCTGTCCAGCGGGGCCATCGCGGTGACGGTGCGGTACGACGACGTGGACATCACCCGCGACGTGCGCTGGTGCGCCGACACGATCGACCTGAACCCCATCCCCAGCCCCAGCGGCTGGAGCTTGAACCTGAAGGCCGGCAAGACCTTGCTGCTGGACCAGGGCACCAGCGCCACACGGCGTCGAACCCCCATCTCCTATCGGGGCCAGCAGGTCTTCGCCAGCCCCACCCTGATGCGCGTGCTGAACAACGCGAAGATGAACCTGGAGGCGGGCAGCACCGTGGTGGTGGACAATGGGAGCACCCTGCGGCTGGAGAGCGGTTCCCGCCTGGATGTGTCGGCAGGCGCGGTGCTGCGCGTGAAGCGTGGCGGCACCCTGGACCTGCAGGGCGGGGTGCTGAACGTGGCGGCCGGCGGGTTGGTGGTGATCGAAGAAGGCGGGGTCGGCACGGCCCCCGACAACCAGGACGGGACATTGATCCATGGCGCCGGTACGCGCATCAACCTGAACGCCGCCACGGCCGAGCTGAAGATCGCCGGGCAGCTGGTGATCGGCAGCGGCGCCACCTTCCAGCCCTGCTGCACCGCCAGCACCACCTATACCCTGGGCCGGGTGCGCTTCGCCGACACGAACACCACCAGCACCAACATCACCGCGGGAACGAACAGCCGCTTCGTGCTGCGCGGCCAGAGCACCGCGTCCAAGATCCTCTATGTGGACCAGGAATCGCTCTACGGGCCGGCGGCCCTGGTGGAGTTCACCCTGGAGACCGGCACGGCGATCATGGTGAAAGACAATGCCCGCATCGTGCCGCCCACCAATGCGGCCTGCCAGGTGACGGTGCGCAATGCTGCGGTGACCACCGACGGGACCACCCGCACCGGCCACCGCGGGCTGTGGCTGAACGGGCAGCCGGGCGCCGTGGTTCAGAACAGCACCTTCAGCAATGGCAGCTACGGGCTTTACGACAACTCTTCGACCTTGGGGGGCAGCCTCACGGTGCAGGATTGCCGGTTCACCAACTGCGGTACCGGGCTGTACCTCTATGACCACGGGCTCACCGCCACGGATTGCACCTTCAGTGGCTGCAACACGGGCTTGCAGGCCACGAACCTCAGCGCCAGCAGCACGCTTTACCAGCCCATCGCCAAGGACAACAGCACCTACGGCGTATACCTGCAGGGCATGGCCACGGTGACGATCACGGCCCCCTCGATCGCGAACAACGGCACGACGGGCCTGCGCCTCCTCGGCTCCGTGACGGCCGTGGTGGGCTGCGGCAGCATCCGTGACAACGGTTCCCATGGCATCTATGTGGGCACGGGCGCCACCCTGCGCATGGACGGTCCGGCCACCGGCACCTTGCACAAGGGGGTGCGGGTGACCGGCAATCCCTATTCCATCTATACCACCGGGGCGACCGCCATCTACCTGGACCAGGGGCGCAACAACCTGCAGCCCACCACCACCGGGGTGCAGAAGAGCCTCTATGGCACCATGGCCTGCGTGGTCGGGCCCGCCACCCTGCAGGCCGATCGCAACAATTGGAACGGCACCACAAGCCCGCTGACCACGGCGGACTACAGCCTTACGCGCTGCAGCTCGGCCATGCCGGTGGTGGACGCCACCCCGCAAACGACCTTGGAATGCCTTCCAGCGGCAGGCCTTACGCCGATGGGGCTGATGGCCTTCGCCGATTGCCCGGACTGCCGCACCATCGATACCGAGCTCTTCCCGGATACCAAGCTGGACCAGGCGAGCAATGAGGCGCTTGTCCTCGCGGAGGACAGCATGGCCGCCGACAATGAACTGCAGGCCTTGGAGGGCTTCAAGCAGATACTCACCGAGCCTGTGCCCAACGCTTCGGCAAACGAGGCCTACCTGTTGGGCTACGACCAGGCATTGATGAAAGAGAGCTACAGCGACGCCTTCGCCAAGGGCCAGCTGGTGCGTGATGGCGATGCGCAGTTGCTGGAGGAGAACCTGGGCCGCATGGGTGCGGTGCAGGACAAACTGATCGCTGAAGCCGTGACGGCGGGCAATTACGACCAGCGCTTGCTGGCGAGCGTGGACAAGGCGCAGACCATGCGTGCGGCCGGCCGACTGGACGATGCGGTGGAGTTGTTCATATCCATCCTGGCTTGGACGGAGAACGAAGAGGATGCCGCATGGGTGGAACAGTTGCGCTGCCTGACGATGGTGCAGCGGAACGTGATAGGGGGCCTGCTGGACCCGAACACCGTTGATATGGCACAGGTGACATGTGCAGGTGGCCATGTCCGTTCATTGATGGTCACATCCGCCGGGGAAGGGGCATCCGCCACGGATGCATCGATCATGCTGTTCCCCAATCCCACCACGGGGCACCTCACCATCCAGGGCCTGCAAGGCGGCAGCTATGAGGCGGAGGTGCTGGACCCGCTGGGCCGATCGGTGCACCGTGTATCCTCCACGGTTGTTCCGGAGCTGGATCTCTCCCGGTTGGTCCCCGGTCCATACACCGTTCGCTTCCGCTTGGCGGATGGCACGACGCATGCAAAGGCCGTCCTGCTACAGCAGTGAGCGGGCATCCGGTGTCGGAAGGGCCGGCGGGGAGGATCGTGGAGCCGCTTCCTCCTACTTCTCCACCTTCATTGTCGCGGTGATCGCTCCCCCACGCACCACGAGCAGGTAGGCGCCGGAAGGCAGTGCGGGGTCGACGGGCAGGGGCTCTTCGTGGCGGCCCGCTGCCCGGAAGGCCGCGGTAGCGAAGCGCTGCACGCAGGCGCCACGCATGTCCACCAGCGAGATCGACAGGCGGTCGTCGCGGTCCAGCGTGTAAGTGATGGTGGACGCGGCGGTGAGCGGTGAGGGCCGTACCGCCATGGACATGCCGGCGGCCGCGGCCGCATCGACCCCGGTGGCCCCGTCGGAGAAGTAACGTGCGAGGGCGAAGTCGTAGTCGTGCGTCACGCTGTTCGTCAGTCCGGCGAGCACGATGTGGCCGTCGGCCTGGATCGCGATCGCGCGGGCCACGTCGCGCGTGCCGCTGAAGTCCGTGGTGACGAAGCCGGTGCCGTTGAAGGAGAAGTCGAAGGTGCCATTGTCGTTCAGCCGCGCCAGGAGGAAGTCGGTCGACACGAGGTCGGCCGAGCCTGCCACGAGGATCTTGCCGGTCGCTTCCAGCGCGATCCCATAACCGGAGGAGACGTCGATCCCCGGCAGGTCCACCGGACGGATGCCGTTGCCGTTGAGCGTGGCATCGGGGACGCCGTCGGGGGTGAAACGCGCGACCACCGGCTGGCTCAGGCTATTGCCGGCCACCACGATGCGGCCGCTGGGGTCGAGGACCATCGCGCGGGCGAGCGCATCGCCCTGCACCTGGGCGGTCGCCTGCCCATCATCGCTGAAGCCGGTGTCGGGCGTGCCGTCGCTGTTCAGGCGGGCCACGGCGATGGAGACGCTTTCGCCCGAGGCGTAGCCGGCCAGCACGATCTTCCCGTCCGCTTGCACGGCCATGGCATTGGCCTGTGCGCCTGCGCCCGGGAAGCCCACCACGGCGAGCCCGTCCGTGCCGAAGCTCTCGTCCACCGTTCCGTCGGACAGGTAGCGCACCACAGCGAACCCGGCGCTGCCGCCGCCGGCCAGCAGGATCCTTCCGTCATCGAGCACGGCCACGGCGCCTCCCAGCGCGGTGGTGCCGCCCGCCAGGTCGGTGGTCACGATGCCTCCGTCGCCGAAGCCGGGGTCGGGCTGGCCGTTCGCGTCGTAGCGCACCAGGGCGAAGCAGAAGCCGTTGGGGCCGGACCCATAGCCGCCCACGAGGATGGCGCCATCGTCCTGCAGGGCGATCGACCGGGCCACGTCATCGCCGGGGAAGATCGACGTACGCACACGGCCATCGGTGCCGAAGGACGGATCGGGCTCGCCATCGATCAGGTAGCGCACCACGCCGAAGTCCTGCTCGCCCGAATAGCCGCTCGTGCCCGCCACGAGGATCCGGCCGTCGGGCTGCAGGCGCAGGGCGTTGCCTTCGTCGAAGGTGCTCGCGCCCACATCGGTGTCCACCGTGCCGTCGTTCGCCAGCGTGGGGTCCAGCATGCCGGCCTGGGCGGTGGCCAGGGTGGCCTGCAGGGCCAGGAGAAGCAGGAAGAAGAGGTAGTGCTGTCGCATGGGGTCGTGCGTTCACGGATGCGGAAGTGCATCCGGGGAGCCTAGTAAAGCTAGGCGTCGGCCGCCATGGCCGGATCAGCCGTGTGACGGAGCGAGCAGCGCGTAGACCCCCGAGTCGAGGAATTCCCCGTTGTACAGGAAGTTCTCCCGGAACAGGCCTTCACGCACGAAGCCGTTGCGCTCGAGCACGGTGATGGAGCCCACGTTGCGCGGGTCCACGATGGCCTCGATGCTGTGGAAGTGCAGGTCGCGAAAGGCATGGTCCACCACGGCGGCGACGGCCTCGGTCATCAGCCCCCGGCCCCAATGTGCGGGTGAGAGCAGGTAGCCGAGTTCGGTGCGGTGGTGCTCGGGCTTGATGCGCAGCAGGCTGATGACGCCGATGAGCGTGGGGATCGCCCTTCAGGCGGACGGCCCAGGTGCAGCTGTTGTTCTCGGCCTGCTCGGCGCGCACCAGCGCGATGTGGGCCAGGGCGTCGTGCACCGTGCGGGCGAGCGGGCGCGGGACGAAGCGCATGCATACCGGGTCGGAGCGCATCACGAACAGCGCTTCCGCATCGCTGTCCTGCAGGGCGTCCAGGTCCAGGCGGGCCGTGGAGAGCGGTGGCACCGCGGAGAGGTCGAGCTCCAGCATGCACGAATGTAGCCGCCGGACCGGCCGTAGCTTGGTGCCCCATCCGATCCCCATGCGCCGCTTCCGTTTCCTGCTGCTCGCCATGGTGCCGGCCAGCCTCTCCGTGCAGGCCACCGAGTACGTGGTGCCCGCGGGCGATGTGGCGGGTTTCTTCGCCACCCTGCCGGCCGATGCCACCTACCTCTCGTTCTCCGCTGCGGCCGAATACACCAGCAGCGGGGACATCGTGCTGCCGCCGGCCCGCATGCTGGTGATCGATGGCAAGGGATGCCGGCTGCTGCTGGGGCCCGCCTCGCACGGGTTCACCTGCGCGGTGGCCGATCAGAAGGACGCCACCAAGCGCCTGTCGTCGCGCTATGCGATCCGGGATTTCGGCGCCATCGAAGGCGGCCTGAAGGCGATCGACCTGAAGGCCACGCTGGGCAGCAGCGTCACCGATTGCCGGCTGATGTCGCAGACCGAGGCTGCGGTGGACCTGCGCTTCTGCCTGATGGCGCGGCTGCAGAACGTGCTGGTGACGAACCCGCGGGGCAAGGGCATCGTGCTGCGCGAGGGCGATTGGTCCGGGGCCACGGCCACCAATGCGCAATCCAACAGCTCCGTGCTGGAACAATGCCGCGTGTACTGCGCCTCCACCACCACGGACGCCTTCACCGTGCTCAACAGCGGCGGCGTGCGCATGACCGACTGCGTGTCGGAAGGGGCGGGGGCGGACCACGACCTGTTCCTCTCCGCCGCCGCCGACGGCGATGAGGGCAAGCCCGCCGGCAACCCCGTGGTGAAGTCGTTCATGCTCGCGAACTTCCACGTGGAGCACCAGGCGCGCAAGGCTTCCATCTATGTGAACATGCCGTCGAAGGCGGTGGTGGACCTGGCCAACGTGTATTGGAACGGTCCGCAGGGCGCGCCGGTGATCCTGTACACGATGGGCCAGCTGAACCTCTCGGACATCGGCTGGTGGACGCCGGAGCACCGCATCCGCACCCGCATCAGCGCGCCGCGCATCACCGTGGAGCGCTGCCACAATGCGCTGGACTTCGGTGAGAAGGGCACGCAGACCGACACGAAGGCCGGCGTGCTCGAGCTCATCGACGCACTGCCGAACAACACGCAGCTCAAGCTGAACTACGTGGTGGTGCGCGACAAGTCGAGGTGAGGTGACGCGCGCTTCGCGAACCAAGCACGGGGCTGGTCCGTTCCCCTGGAGGGACCCATTCCCTTGCCCATGCCTACGAAAAAAGCACCCGCATCGAAGCGGAAGGCGGTGAAGAAGACCGCTTCCGCGAAGGGCGCGTCCGCCAAGCGGAAAGCCGCCACCAAGCGTGCGGTGGAACGGAAGGCCGCACCGAAGCCGGCCCCGAGGAAGCGAAAGCCCATGGCGAAGCGCACCGCGAAGAAGAAGCCCGCTTTGCGCATGGTCCGGCCGGTATCGACCGCGGACTGGCCGGAAGCGCTCCAGCCGGTGGAGGAGCTTCACGCCGATGTGCGTGGTGGGCGGCCCGAAGCGCCGGACGCGACGCGACGTCCAACGGTGCGCGGCCTCCTGCATCCGGTGACCAGGCCGGTCGATCCGCATCCCGGGCAGACGTCCGAGGAGGGTGCCACGCACGACCGGCCCGGCTCGCAGCCGGAACGCGTGCGGCACCTGTACCCCAATGGCAACCGGCCCAACAGCGGCAGCGCCCGCAGCGCGCAGTACAAGGGCAAGCGCCGCGATCGATAAGGCTAGCGCTCCCCGTCGGCCGTGATCGAGCGCACTTCGATCCGTTGCTGCGCGGCGCCCGTCGCGAAGGGCACGGTATCGCCGGCGTGCCTGCCCAGCAGCGTGCGGGCCAGCGGTGAGGTGAAGGCGATGCGCTGCTCGGCCACCGACGCCTCGTCCACGCCCACGAGGGTGAAGGTGCGCGTGGTGCCGCGCTGCGGCCCGTCGAGGTAGGTGAAGGTCACCGTGGTGCCGAAGCGGATCTCCGTGGGGGCTTCGTCCGGCTGCTCCACCAGCCGCGCGGTGAGGATCCGTTCCTGGAGCAGGGCCAGCCGGCCGTCGATCACGGCCTGCTCGCGGCGGCGCTCGTCCTCGCCACCGGGCACGGACGCCCGTTCCTGTTCCAGCCGTGCGCGCTCTTCCAGCAGGAGGCGCAGGCCGCGCGGGGTCACGTAATTGGTCACACCGTCGGGCAGGGCGGCGCGCGGAGGGACGAAGGGCGCCTCCTCCTGGTCGTCCTCTTTCACGAAGCCGCGGCTCATCGGACCGAAAGTAGCGGCTTCACCCGTGGTACACCCGCGAGGCCACGATACGCCCGGCGCGGATCTCCAGCACTTCGCCCACGCGCAGGTCGTCCTCGCCGTCCACGTGGCGGACGTATTCCAGGAAGACCTGCGCATCGTCGGCGGTCAGCTTCACCACGTCGTAGCGCAAGGAGGGCAGGCGCTCGAAGGCATCGGCCCACCAGGCGCGCAGGGCGTCCGTTCCGCGGATGAGGCCGTTGGTGTCCGGCTTCCGTGCCTTCAGCTTGGGGCTGTAGTGCTCGGCGTCGTCCGCATAGAGCGCGAGCAGCCCGTCCAGGTCGTGCGCATTGAAGGCGGCGGCCCAGGCCGTCGCGATGCGCTTGTTCGTATCAGCGGACATGCTGCGAACCTAGGAATAGCGGACGCACCGCTGGCGGACCAGCCTCAACCGTTGCGCAGTGATGCATGTCCTGATCCGTTCGCGGTGCGTCCGGGGCGAACTTATCCGCATGGGTGCCCGATGCCGCGGGCGAAGTGCCGGACGTTGGATCGGAGGACGGACCGTGACCGGCACGATCCCTATCGGACCAGCGTCACCGAGCCCCGCTGGTCCACCGAATCGGGATCGCGCGAGCTGGTGTAGCGCAGCGTCCAGAAGTAGACGCCTGCCGGCACCGGCTCCCCGGCGGATGAGCGGCCGTCCCAGGCGAACTGCGGGGAGGAGGAGCCGAAGAGCTCCTGGCCCCAGCGGTTGAACACCGTGATCCGGAGCGATGCGATGCCACGGACGGCCATCGGGGTGAACACGGGGTTGCTGGCATCACCGTTGGGCGAGAACACATTGGGCAGGACGATCCCGAACGAGCAGGTATCCACCGCGATGCGGATGCTGTCCGTGAAGGTGCACGCCCCCAGGGTGGCGGTCACGTGGTAAAGGCCGGTTCCTCCCACGGTGCGGACCGGGTCGGTGGAGCCGTCCTCCCACAGGTAGGTGGCCCCGGGCAGGCTGGTAGCGTCCAGTTGCGCCTGCTCATTGGTGCACAGCACCACGTCCTGGCCGAGGTCGAACAGGGGAGCAGGGGCCACGTCCACCACCACGGTATCGGACCAGTGGCAGGTGCCGGAGGTCACGTCCACGAAGTAGGTGCCCGATGCGACCACGGGATAGGTGGCGGTGGTGGCGCCGTCCTGCCAGTGATAGGTGGCGTCCGGCATCGTCGCGTCCAGCACCAGCGTATGGCCCGCGCAGAAGAGGCTGTCGGGACCCATGTCGAGCGTCATGGTGCAGATGTCGGCGTTGTAGGCGACCACCATCAGGTTGATCAGGTTGTCGTTCGGCGAGAAACTGGGGCCGTGCTCGTACTCCACGCTGAGGGAGGAGGTCCCGGAGGTGAGCAGCCCGGCGATGTTGCTCACCACGTCCTGCCCGCTGATGAGCTGGTCGGCATTGTCATCGCCCAGGCCCAGGAAGAGGTCGCGGGAATAGAAGAAGGTGCCGGCGGTGCCGAAGGTGCTCTGCGCGTTGAAGTCGCCGCCGCGGTAATTCCCCAGCTGGGTGCCGTTCACCCGCACGATCTCGCAGTCCTGCGTCGTGTTGTCCGCATACCCGCCCATGGTGGCGAAGGCCACGCTGTCCGTGGTGAGCATGGGCAGGGTGGTGGCCATCGTGTAGGATTCGAGGTGCCCGCTGTCGTGGTCCGCGAAGAAGACGTCGACCCATACCGGCGCATCGCCCGGGCGCTCGTAGGTGACCAGCAAGTAGAACTCGGTGAACCGGTTGAAGGACGCCTCGGACGCGGGGATGGTGATGGTGTAGTGCGTCACCGCCGGGTCCAGCACATGGGTGAGGTCCACGCTGTGGAGCATCACCGGGCCGTACAGGCTGTTGTATCCGGGCCCCTGCGTGGCGGGGCCGAAGATGTAAGGGACATCGTTCAGCTTCACGGTGGTGGCCGCATGCGGGCCGTTCACCTCGGTGCCGTACAGGACGGCCTTGTGGATGATGCTGCCCGGGGGCAGGGGCAGCTCGAACGAGCTGCTGCCGGAGGGGGCGGTGCCGAACGAGGCGCTGCCGGTGATGAGGCCGCCATGGACCATCTCGTGCCACAGGAGCGCCTGCGCCCCGGCGCGGGGGGACGCCAGGCCGAGCAGCAGGATCACCAGGCAGCGCAGGTCAGGACAGGGAGCAGCGGGCCATCGGGATGACGGGAGCATGGAGAGCGGCGTACGTGGACAAGGAGCTGTCCGGGTGAGAGGCCGCGAATATCGGCGACCCCGGTCGAACGCTTCTCGCCGGGAAAGGGAACGGGTGGTCCGGGCATGGGAGCGGTCGACGCGCCTGCCGGCCCCGGGTCCTCCGGTGGTTCAGCGGGCGGCCTCGGTCTTCGCCCGGTAGGTGCCGGGCGTTACACGCCCCGCGATGAGCAGGCGGTTCCAGGCGTTGATGGTGGCCACCACGCCGGTGAGGTCGGCCAGCTCCTTGGTGCTGAAGTGCGGCTTCACCTCTTCGTGGACGGCGTCGGGCACCTGGCCGTCGGTCACCAGGGTGACGGCCTCGGTCCAGGCGAGGGCGGCCCGCTCACGGTCGGTGTAGTAGGGGCATTCGCGCCAGGCGTCCAGCGAGTAGAGGCGCTGCTCGGTCTCGCCGATGGCGCGCAGGTCCTTCCAGTGCATGTCCAGGCAGTAGGCACAGCCATTGATCTGCGAGGCGCGCAGCTTCACCAGGTGGATCAGGGGCGCCTCAAGGCCGCAGGCCTTCAGGTAATCCTCCAGGGCGTACATCGCCTGGTAAAGGCCGGGGGCTTCGCTGAGGTAGTGGAGGCGCTGCTGCATGGGGCGAAACTACGGGGTCATGGGAGGGGGCGAAAAGCGGGATGTGGTAGGGACCCTGGTGGATGGATCGGCCGATCGGCCGTCCTTTGTGCCCTTTCCCGACCTGGACGGATGACGATCGGCTGGCTCTACCTCCTCATCGCCTCGCTCAGCGAAGCGGTGTGGCTCTATGCGGTGAAGTTCATGGATGTGAAGGCGCTGCGGGCCATGGGCTGGGGCGGCCTCTTCCGGGACCCGCTGCATGCGAAGGCGGTGCTGCCCTTCCTGGGCTATGCGGTGTTCGGCGCGGGCAACGTGATCTTCCTGTCCATGTCCATGCGCACCATCCCGGCCAGCACGGCGTATGCGGTGTGGATGGCCGTGGCGCTGATGAGCTCCAAGCTGATCGACGTGCTCTACTTCAAGGAGCCTTATGACGGCATGCAGGCGCTCTGGTTCGCATGCATCCTCATCGGGGTCATGGGGTTGAGGCGCGCGGGGTAGCGCAGGCAGGATGACCGGTCGCCTCAGGGCTTCATCACCCGCTGTACCCAGCGGTGCGCCCCCTGGTCGAGCGTGACGGTGTATAGGCCCGGGGCCCGGCCGCTGAGGTCGATGGTGCGTGCGGAAGCGTCGGTGCGCAGCAGGATGCGGCCCGTGGCATCGCTGAGGGTGATGGATGCGTCGCGCGGAAGGGCGCCCTGGATGTAGAGCCGGTCGGTCACCGGATTGGGGTGGATGCGGAGGCCGGCCGCTCCCGCATCGTGCAGGCCGGCAACGCACGTCACACCCACGCCCACGAACCCCCAGCCCAGGCCGGCCAGGGTGTTCACGCGGATGCTGGTCACACCGTCCACGTTCAGGGTGATGTCCTCATAGGAGTAGTTGCCTTCCACAGGGCCGGTCAAGTTCCCCTCCGCGAAATGGACGCCGGGGCCCGGTGCCTCACCGCAGATGACGCGGTCGCCGATGGTGGCCGATGCATCGTTCAGCGGGTAGGCCGCACCGTCCACCTCCACGGAAGCGATGTCGTTGTCGTTCATGCCCCATACGCGGATGATGGGGTGGTCGGCCGGCATGGCGTAGGTGGCGATGATGTACATGCTGTTGCCGCTCATCCAGTACGTGGGGTCGATGGGCGCGCAGCCGAAGCTGGAGATCGAGCCGCCGCCATAGGTGTAGGTCACCAATGGGTCGGACGTATCGGTGGCGGGCACATAATCACATTGGGCGGTGGCGAAATGCGCAAGGCCGAGCAGTGGCAGCGCGGCCAACAGGCGAAGCGGCGGGACCATGCCTTGAAAATAGGAGGTCTTCCGGAGCAGGATCGTTGATACCTGCTCACCGCAGGTTCAGCGATGGTCCACGAACGCCCTGGAGACCGATCAGATCCGCCCCGGATCCGCTTCCGCGATGATGGCCACCACGGCTTCCACGACGTCCTCCACGCTGGGCTTGCTGAAGTAGTCGCCGTCGCTGCCGTAGGCCGGGCGGTGCTCCTTGGCGGTGAGCGTCATGGGCGCGCTGTCGAGCCAGCGGTAGCCGCCCTGCACCTCGAGCACCTGTTGCAGCAGGTAGGCACTGGCGCCGCCCGGCACGTCCTCGTCCACGATGAGGAGGCGGTTGGTCTTGCGCAGGCTCTCCACCGTGCGCGCCTCGCGGTCGAAGGGGAGGAGGGTGCGCGCATCCACCAGCTCCACGCTGATGCCGAGGTCGGCCAGCTCGTCGCAGGCCTTGGCGCAGAGGTTGAAGGTGCTGCCGTAGCTGAGCAGGGTCAGGTCGGTGCCTTCGCGCACCACGTCCACGCGGCCGATGGGCACGGTATAGCGGCCCAGGTTGGCGGGGAGGCGCTCCTTGCTGCGGTAGCCGTTCAGCGGCTCGATCACCAGGGCGGGATCATCGCTTTGCAGCAGCGTGTTGTACATGCCGGCGGCCTGCTGCATGTTGCGCGGGGTGCACACCACGATGCCGCGGAGGCTGTGCAGGATCATGCCCATGGGGCTGCCGCTGTGCCAGACGCCCTCGAGGCGGTGGCCGCGGGTGCGCACGATCAGCGGCGCCTGCTGGCCGCCCTTGGTGCGCCAGCGCGTGGTGGCCAGGTCGTCGCTGAGCCCTTGCAGGCAGTAGAGCAGGTAGTCCAGGTATTGGATCTCGGCCACCGGGCGCAGGCCGCGCAGGGCCATGCCGATGCCCTGGCCCAGGATGGTGGCCTCGCGGATGCCCGTGTCGCTCACGCGCACCTCGCCGAAGCGGGCCTGCATGCCCTCCATGCCCTGGTTCACGTCGCCGATCTTGCCGGTGTCCTCACCGAAGGTCAGCAGCAGCGGCTCCTGTTCGAAGAGCGCGGCGAAGTTGTCGCGGATGATGATGCGGCCGTCCACCTGTTCATCGGTGAAGGCGGCGGGCACCTCGGGCACGTTCACGCAGCTGCGCTCGCCATCGGCGTACAGCGTGCTGCCGTAGCGTTCGGCATTGGCGACCAGGCTCTCCTTCACCCATTCCTCCAGCTCCGCACGGGCGGGGCTGTGGTCGTTGCGGGTGAGCAGCAGGGCTTTGCGCGCCGCCACCAGCACCTCCTTGCGGCCGGGGGCCATGTCGGCACGGAGCTCTTGGGCGAGCGGGGCCAGCGTTGCGGCCGCACCCGACGGGGTGTCCGCCGCCAGGCCATCGATCAGCGCGGCGGCCTCGGCCAGCTCGGCCTTGATCTCGCCCTGGAACGCGTTCCAGGCGGCCTTCTGCGCAGCGCGGGCATCGGTGCGGGCCTGCTGCTCCAGGGCATCCAGCTCGTCAGCGCTGGCGATGGGCGCGCCGTTGGGCTTGAAGCCGAGGATCCACTTGCGGAACTGCACCAGGCAGTCATAGTCCTTGTACCAGTCGAGCAGTTCCTTGTCCTTGTAACGCTCGTGGCTGCCGCTGGTGCTGTGCCCCTGCGGCTGGGTCACCTCCTCCACGTGGATCAGGCAGGGCACGTGCTCTTCGCGGCACAGCGCGATGGCCTCCTCGTACACCTTGTTCAGCTCGGTGTAGTTCCAGCCGCGTGCGGTGTGGATGCGGATGCCGTTGGTGCCTTCCTCCTTCCGCAGGCCGGACAGCGCCTTGCTGATGCTGCCCTTCGTCGTCTGGTGGTCCTTGCTCACGCTGATGCCCCAGCCGTCGTCCCACACGTTCATGGCCAGGGGCACCTGCAGCACGCCGGCGGCGTTCATGGTCTCCCAGAAATGCCCCTCGCTGGTGCTGGCATCGCCGATGGTGCCGAAGGCCACCTCGTTGCCCTTGTCGCTGAGGTGGGTGTGGCCGTGCAGCGCGGTGTTCCGGCGGAACACGGCACTGGCCTGGGCGAGCCCGAGGAGGCGCGGCATCTGGCCGGCCGTGGGGCTGATGTCGGCGCTGCTGTTGTATTGCGTGGCCAGGTCCTTCCAGCGGCCGTGCGCGTCCAGGCTGCGGGTGGCGAAGTGGCCGTTCATCATGCGGCCCGCGCTGGCCGGCTCGTCCTTCAGGCTGGCGTGCGCATAGAGCTGGGCGAACCACTGCTGCACGGTGAGCTCGCCGATGGCGAACATGAAGGTCATGTCGCGGTAATAGCCGCTGCGCCAGTCGCCGGGGCGGAACTGCTTGGCCATGCAGATCTGCGCCAGCTCCTTGCCGTCGCCGAAGATGCCGAACTTGGCCTTGCCGCCCAGCACTTCCTTGCGGCCGATGAGGCTGGCCTCGCGGCTGAGGTGCGCCAGGGCGAAGTCGCGGAGGATCTCCTCCTTGAGTTCCGTCAGGGTGATCCCGGCTTCGGCCGTGGAGGTCTTGGGGCTGGACATGGGCAGGACAGGCGTTCGTCGCGAAGGTAGGACGCTCCGCCGGGCCGCGGTGTCGCGACGGGCGTGGAAGGTGGAATGTGCGAGGAGGAGCGGGCTGCGAGCGATCTTTACGTCCCATGCCCGTCCAGCGCTCGCCCCACATCCTGAGCACGTCCTCGAACCTGCTCGGCCTCTGCCTGATCGTGATGACCTCGCTGAAGCTCTCGGACCGTGCCGCGACCAGCCTGATGGACGAGGCCACGGGTGTGGCGGCCATCCTGCTGATGGGCAGCTGTCTGCTCTCCTTCCTGTCCATCCGCACCTCCGACCCCGCGCGGAGCGAGCGCATCGAGCGCATGGCCGACGCCGTCTTCCTCGGCGGGCTCTCGCTGGTGTTCCTCACCATCGTCCTCATCGCCTTCCATTTCATGGCCTGAAGGCGGATGAGCGCCATCGTGTTTTGGGGCGGCCCTCGTTCGGTGCCATCCGCTTCGTTCATCCGCCGGCCGGTGCAGGCGCATGGCCCGGAAATAACGGCGCTTGCGGCCGATGCGCCGGACCATGGCTACCTTGGTCGTGTGTTCAGGCGCCGGAAATTGTTCCCCTACACCGTCCGCCACTTGGGCGAACGCGTGGCCTGGGTGAACGCCCAGCTCCGCCTCCTGCCTTCGGCGCCCACCCGTTCCTCCGTCATCCTGTTCGACGACCGGTTGCCCGATGCGAGGGATGTCCGCACGTTGCGCGAACACTTGAGGCAGCTGGAGCGCGGCATCGACCGCAGCTCCACGGACCATTGCGAGGAACTGCGCTATGTGCGCCTCCATCTGCGGCACTGCACGGGGCTGGACCCCTGTGCGGAGTTCAGGCAGGGCTACCTCGCCGGCGTGCCGCTCCGCTCGCCGGTCGCAGGGCCGGTCCCCCGATCCCATTGATCACCGCTGGTCACGGGACCGTCGGCGTTCCGGCCTTTCGCGCATCCGGCGTCCGCCGATCTTTGCCCCCGCATGTCCACTTCCCCTTCCGCGGGTCCATCGCGCCTGATGGTGGTCCTCGCGTTCATCGCCATCTACTTCATCTGGGGCTCCACCTACTTCTTCATCCGTGAGGCGCTCATGGGGTTCCCGCCGATGCTGCTCGGCGGGCTGCGCTTCGTGACGGCCGGCGGGCTCATGCTCGCATGGTCCGCTGCGCGGGGCGTTCCCGTGCGGCCGGGGCCGGACCTGAAGCATGCGGCGATCACGGGCTTCGCGCTGCTGCTCATCGGCAATGGCGCGGTGGTGTGGGCCGAGCGGTCGCTGCCGAGCGGCGTGGTCGCCATCGTGGTGGCCATCGTGCCGCTGTGGATGGTGGTGCTGGACAGGCCGCAATGGGCGGTGAACTTCCGCAGCCCTTCCACGCTGCTCGGCGTGCTCGCCGGGTTCGGCGGCGTGCTGCTGCTCTTCAGCGACCGCATGGGCGCACCCGTGGAGGAAGGTTCCATGGGGGCCGAGCTCATCGGCCTGCTGATGCTGGTGGGCTGCACGTTCTCCTGGGCGGCGGGCTCGCTGTATGCCAAGCGCCACCCGCCGACGGTGGCGCCGGCGGCGAACGCCGGCTGGCAGATGCTGATGGGCGGCCTGTTCTTCCTGGCAGTGGGCTCCGTGCGCGGGGAATGGGCCGTGCTCGACCTGGCCGCCGTGCCGCCGCGCGCGTGGGTCGGCATCACCTACCTGATGGTCTTCGGCTCGCTCATCGGCTTCAGCGCCTATGTGTGGCTGCTGGGCGTCCGGCCCGCCACGCAGGTGAGCACCTACGCCTATGTGAACCCGGTGGTGGCCGTGCTGCTGGGCGCGTACCTGGGCGGTGAGCACATCCAGGGGCGGGAGCTCCTGGGGCTCGGCGTCATCCTGGGAAGCGTGCTGCTGATCAACCTGGCCAAGTACCGCCGGGCCGGATAGCGGTTCAGCGGGCGGGCGGCGGCGGGACCGCCCCGCCTTCCGGGGTGGCCGGCGGGTCCGCTGCTTTGAACACCGCGATGTTGTCGATGCCCAGGGCGTCGCGCACCCGGTCGTTCCAGCGTTGCAGCGCCGCGGCGTCCGCGCCGTACTTCACCTCGGTCATGTAGCGGTAGGTGGTGCGCGCCATCGCGTCCTCGGCCTCCTGGTGGATCCGGCGGATGCGCTCCAGGGAGAGCCCGGGCACGTCCAGCTCCGCCTGCATACGCCGCCGCTCCATCTCGCAGAGGTCGAAGAAGAGGTTGAGGAACACGTCCGTCCACGGCTGCTCGGGTGCTTCGTAGCGGGAACGGAACCCGTCGAACACGGTGGCGGAGAAGGTGCGGTAGCCGCTGCTGTCGGGATCGATGTTGAGGAAGATCTGCACCTGCAGGTCGATGAGCGACGAGACGGGGAGGGCGGTGTACCGGGTGGACAGGCCACCGCCCTCCGGGGCCTGCCGGGTCACCTGCTTCACACGGACGCGCCGGTCCGCCGCCCAGATGGCGTTGTTGTCGGAGAAGAACTCGCGTCCGCGGAGGCCGGGGGGCTGGTACCGGTGGCCGAGCATCACGCCGTGGCGGTCGAAGAACGTCAGGTCGCGCTCCTGCTGCTCCGTGCGCACCAGGGTGGGCACCGAGCGCCAGAAGCGGCCGTCATAGGGGAAGAGGGAGATCTTGCGGTAGTCGGTCATCCCTTCCGGATAGCGGAACAGCGGCAGGATGAAGGCGCTGTCGTGGTCGAAGAAATGCAGGACGCCCTTCGTCCGTGTGCTGTGGCCGGCGTGATAGCCCTCGGTCCCCGCCGCCATCCGGGTTTTGTTACCGTCCTCGATGTACGTCACGGCGTAGTCGAGCTCCACATGGTCCATCACCGGGTGGCCGCGGTGCCGGGTCCAGGTCTGCTTGAAGCGCAGGGAAAGGTCGCGCAGCACCGCCTTCGGATCGAGGGGGAGGAAGGGATGGCGGGCGCAGCTGTCGCAGCTCAGTTGCAGGCTGTGCACCTCGGCCGTGGCGGGGTCCACCCAGAGGTCCGCCGTGAAGAAGGTGCCGTTCGGCGTGCGGGGCTCGAGCAGGAGGTGGTAGAGCTCCTGCGGATCGTGCACGATGGCGAGCAGCGTCACCTCATAATCGCGCCCCAGTGCCTTGACGGACCGGTACTGGAGCGGGCTGGCGGGGAAGTCGTCGCTGCTGCGGGTGGGGTGCAGCAGCATGATGCCGCGGCTCGTGTTGAGGTTGGCGAAGTAGCGGCCCTCGAAGGGGGCCATGCCCAGGCGGCCGTTCTTCAGGTCGAGCTCGGTGATCTCCGGGCCGGAGCAGGTGGCGTTGTAGAGGCCTTCGATCACTTCCACCGGCTGATCGGCGGCGCGCGTCTCCAGCTCGAAGTAGAGCTTGGCCCGGTGCCGGCCGATGCGGTCCAGCGCCTTGGCGGAGGCGATCACCAGGCGCTTCAAGGCGTCGTTGCGTCCGTGCACCTCCACGGAGGCCAGCTCCACTTCGGCGCTTTCCAGGCGTACCTCGGTGAGCGTGGGGAACGCCGATGCGGGCAGCACCAGGCGCCGGTAGCCGAGGTAGGAGAAGGCCAGGGAATCGTCGCCCGCGGAAAGGGCCAGGCGGAACCGGCCTTCCTCGTTCGTGATGGCGCCGCTGTTGCGGGCGGATATGCTGGCGTATGCAAGGGCGGCGCCGCTGGCGCCGTCGACCACGCGCGCCTCGATCACCGCCTGGGCCCGCGCGGAGAGCAGGAGGGCCACCGAAGCCAGGAGGGTGAGGCCATGCCGCGACCGCATGCCTCCTAAAGTAGGCGTCGGGGCGCTGTGGAGCCATCACCCCAGCATTTCCGCATCCCGGGCCCGCGGACGGGGGGATATTCCCCAGCTTCCGGCGGCACCGCGCTTCCGGCCGCAGCGGGTATGGTGTTTTCATGGCGCGTCACATCCCCGCTCCCATGAAGCATCTCGTCCCGCTCCTCCTCGCCACCTGCTGTACCACCGTCCTCCATGCACAGACCGTCGAGCTCGAGCGCGTGCTCTCCGGTTTGAACGACCCGGTGGACATCGTGCATGCCGGTGACGCGCGGCTGTTCATCGTGGAGCGTCCGGGTGTCGTCCGGATCCTGCAGCCCAACGGCCATCTGGCGGCCACGCCGTTCCTCGACATCACCGCGCGGGTGCTGAGCACGGGGGGCGAGCAGGGCCTGCTCGGCCTGGCCTTCGATCCGCAGTACGCCACCACCGGTGCGTTCTACGTGTACTACACCGCGGGCACGGGCAACGGCACGCTGCGGCTTTCGCGCTTCACGGTGAGCGGCGACCCGATGGTCGCCAATGCGTCGAGCGAGGCCATCCTGTGGACGCTGGCCAAGCCGTACGCCAACCACAACGGCGGCGACCTGGCCTTCGGTCCGGACGGCTACCTCTATTTCGCGCCCGGTGACGGCGGCGATGGCGGCGATCCCGGCAACCGGGCACAGGACCTTACGACGGCCTTCGGCAAGATGCTGCGCATCGATGTGCACAGCGGATCGCCCTACGGCATCCCGCCCACGAACCCGTATGCGACGTCGAACACGGCGCGGCGGGAGATCCATGCGTCCGGCCTGCGCAACCCTTTCCGGTTCTCCTTCGACCGCACGAACGGCGACCTCTGGATCGGCGACGTGGGGCAGGGGCTGTGGGAAGAGGTGGACCACCGCCCCGCAGGCGACAACAGCGGCCCCAACTTCGGCTGGAAGTGCTACGAGGGAGACGCGCCCTACGACCTCACGAACTGCACGGGGACCTATGTCCCGCCGATCGCCGCATACAGCCATGCCGACGGGTGGTGCTCCATCATCGGCGGGCGGATGTACCGCGGGACGATCTATCCGAACCTGCAGGGACGCTACCTGTTCACGGATTACTGCCACGGCAGGATCCACGCGCTGCGCAAGAGCGGGAGCACGTGGGTCCAGGAGCAGCTCACCAGCTCGGGCTCGTTCGGCCTGGCCGGCTTCGGGGAGGACGTGAACGGGGAACTGTACGTGTGCAATGTCGAGAGCGGCGAGCTGTTCCGGGTGATCGATGCGTCCGCGGCGGTGCGCGTCTCTCCGAAGCTCTTCCTGGACGGTCCGTTCAATGCGTCCACGGGGCTGATGGGCGACCAGCTCCGCGCGAGCGGACTGGTGCCGGCCACGGAGCCGTATTCGGCCCTGGGCTATGCGCAGGTGGCGAAGGGTGGCGGGGAGACGGTGGCCCCGTCGGTGCTGAACGCCACGGGCAACAACGCGGTGGTGGATTGGGTGCGCGTGGAGCTGCGTTCGGCCGCCCGGCCCGGCATGGTGGTGGCCACGCGGCAGGGCCTGGTGCAGCGTGACGGCGACGTGGTGGCCGCCGACGGCACATCGCCGCTGCAGTTCACCGTGGGACCGGGGAGCTACCACGTGGCGGTGCGGCACCGCAACCACCTGGGCGCGATGACGGTCTCGCCCGTCGCCTTGAGCGCCACGGCCACGGTGGTGGACCTGCGCAGCGCATCCACGGCCACCTATGGCGCCGATGCGCGGCGCAGCGTGGGCACCCAGCGCACGCTGTGGGCGGGCAACGTGAACGGCAACAACGTGATCGCCTACACCGGTGCGGACAACGACCGCGATCCCGTGCTGGTGGCCATCGGCGGGTCCATCCCCACCGGCACGCTCAACGGCCAGTACCGCGTGGAGGACGTGAACATGGACGGCACGGTGAAGTACACCGGCGCGGGCAATGATCGCGATCCCATCCTGGTGAGCGTCGGCGGGGCCTTGCCAACGGCCGTCCGTTCCCAGCAATTGCCGTGACCGTTCTCAGGCCACGAAACGCGCTTTCAGCTCGGGCGTCGGCAGCATGCAGGTGTCCGCGCGGCCGAACCACTTGTAGCGATGCCGGGCCACCAGGTCGTACACGGCGTCGCGGATGAAGCGCGGCACGAGGATGAAGGCATAGGCCAGCGCCCAGATGGA
>JAFDZF010000106.1 GCA_018267055.1 Bacteroidota bacterium | reverse complement strand
GCGATGCCGCAGGGCACGATGTTGCGGAAGTAGGCGAGGTCCGTGTTCACGTTGAACGCGAAGCCGTGCATGGTGACCCACCGGCTGGCGCGGATGCCGAAGGCGCAGATCTTCCGGGCCTTCAGCGGGGCATCGGCATCGAGCCACACGCCCGTGAGCCCCTCGATGCGGCCGGCCTTGATGCCGTAGGCTTCCAGCGTGCCGATGACGGCCTCCTCCAACGTGCGCAGGAAGCGGTGGATGTCGGTGAAGTGGTGGTCGAGGTCGAGGATGGGGTAGCCCACGATCTGCCCCGGCCCGTGGTAGGTGATGTCGCCGCCCCGGTCGATGGGGAAGAACTGGACGCCGCGCTGCCGCAACCCCTCCTCGTCCAGCAGCAGGTGCGCGGCCTTGCCGCTCTTGCCCAGGGTGTACACGTGGGGGTGCTCGCAGAAGAGCAGGTGGTCCTCCGTGGGCACCTGCTGCTCCGCGGGCAGGGCGCGGTTGGCCATCTTCCGGTCGATGGTGGCCTGGAACAGGGTGTGCTGCAGGTCCCAGGCCCGGGCGTAGTCGATCGGGCCGAGGTCCTGGAAATGGACGGTGCGCATCAGGGCGCAAAGTTCGGTCGAAAGCCGTCAGCCGTCGGTAGGGCCATGCGGGCCGCTGACGGCTGTCCGCGGGCGACCGACGACCCTACTTCACCTCCGCCAGCTTGCCTTTCAGCATGTTGATCACGGCGATCTCCGTGGGGTCCACGCCCTTCTTCTCGGCCAGGTAGTAGCTCACCCAGTCGCCCAGGTGGATCAGGTGGAGCTGGCGGCCCAGGGGGTCCATGCCTTCGCTCCACACGTCGAAGACATGCGGGGTGTACTTGGCGAAGACGCCCTTGTTGATCTCCATGCGGATCTGCGAGCGCTCGTGGTCCGCCTTGTGGCGGAAGATGACCACGGCCAGGCTTTGGTCGCCGCCGGCCCAGCCCACCAGCTCGTTGTGGTTCATCTCGGGGATGGCGTGGTGCCAGCAGAGCTCCTTGCTGTTCTCGTTCAGCTGCTGGCGGAAACGGATGCAGACGGCCTCGGTGCCCGCCTCGCTGTAGATGACCACGCGCTTGCCGTGGATCTTTTCCGTGAGGTCCTTCGCCGCGGCCTGCACCTGGGCCTTGTCGGCCTGGAGCTTCCGCGCGGCATTGGCGATGGCGGGCTCGAAGTCGGCCTTGATGATGCCGAAGTGCTTCAGCACGAAGAACTGCTGGGTGAGCGAATAGGCCAGCATCGTGCGAGGGGGGTTGCCGCCGGGGATCACGATGTGGTCGAGGCCCTTGGACCGCGCCAGGTCGAGCATGGTGCCGCCGCTGGTGATGGCCACCACGCGGGCGCCGCGCTCCAGGGCCTGGTGCATGGCGGCCAGCGTCTCCTCGGTGTTGCCGCTGTAGCTGCAGGCGATCACCAGGCTGCCCTTGCCCACGTAGGCCGGCAGGTAGTAGTTGCTGTACACCTCGATGGGGCAGGTGGCCTCGTCCGCCACGGCCTGCGCCGCGATGCGCCCCCCGATGCCGCTGCCGCCGAGGCCGGTGACCACCACGTTGGTGTAGGGGCCCTTGGGCGCGCCGAGCTTGGCCGCGCGGCCGATGGTCAGGGCTTCTTCAAGCTGCTTCGGGAAGTGGTCGATCAGGTCGTACATGGTCGGGATGGTCAAAGGGAACGCACCTTGGCGGTGCCAAATTAGACCGCTGGTACGCTAGCCGGTCACCCGGGTTACTTGCCCAGGTCGCCCTCCCACTTGCTCACCACGCTGGTGGCGATGGCGTTGCCCACCACGTTGGTGGCGCTGCGGCCCATGTCGCAGAAGTGGTCGATGGGGAGGATCAGGGCGATGCCCTCCACCGGCACGCCGAACATGCCCAGTGTGGCGGCCACCACCACCAGGGAGGCCCGTGGCACCCCCGCGATGCCCTTGCTGGTGAGCATCAGCGTGAGCAGCATCAGCAGCTGGGTGCCCAGGTCCATGTGGATGCCGTAGACCTGCGCGATGAAGAGGCTGGCGAAGGTCATGTACATCATGCTGCCGTCCAGGTTGAAGCTGTAGCCCAGCGGCAGCACGAAGCTCACCACCCGGTCCTTGCAGCCGAAGCGCTCCAGCTCCTCCATCAGCTTGGGCATCACCGCCTCGGAGCTGGTGGTGCTGAAGGCGATGGCGATGGGCTGCACGATGCGGCGCAGCAGCTCCGCCATCCGCCGCCCCAGGAAGAAGTACCCTACCAGCAGCAGCACGGCCCACAGGATGGCCAGGCCGATGTAGAACTCGCCGATGTAGATGGCATAGGTGCGCAACACGCCCAGCCCGCGCACGGCGATCACCGCGGCCACCGCGCCGAAGACCCCCAGGGGGGCGAACTTCATCACGTAGCCCACCATCTTCAGGATCACGTGCGACACCGCCTCGAGGAAGTGCACCACGGGTTTCGCATAGTCGCCCACTGCCGCGCAGGCCACGCCGAAGAAGATGCTGAACACCACGATCTGCAGCGTCTCATTGGTCGCCATGGCCGCGATGATGCTCTCGGGGAACACGTGGGCCACGAAATCCTTCAGGGTGAAGCTGTGGGCCTTGTCCAGCACGTCCTTCGCGTCGTTGGGGTCCATGGCCAGGTGCAGGCCCACGCCCGGCTGCAGTGCGTTCACCAGCAGCATGCCCAGCAGCAGCGAGACCAGCGAGGCCGTGAGGAACCACAGCAGCGATCGGCCGCCCACGCGGCCCACGGTGCGGAGGTCGCCCAGCTTGGCGATGCCCACCACCAACGTGCTGAACACCAGCGGCGCGATGATCATCTTCACCAGCCGCAGGAAGATGTCGGTGAGCAGCTTCAGGTCCGCCGCCACGCCGCCGCGCTCCGCCGCGTCCATGCCGGTATGCATCGCGTAGCCCACGCCGATGCCCAGGGCCATGGCGGCCAGGATCCACAGGGTGAGGCGGTTGGTGCGGGACATCATCGCGCCGAATGTAGGCGGTGCCCGGAAAAGCGAAGGGCCCCGTCGGGGCCCTTCCTCATCGGATCGGGGTGTTCAGAGCACGTCGCAGCTGCCCGGCGTCACGTCCTTCAGCTCCTTCATCTTCAGGAACACGTCGTTCACCTGCTTGGTGATGCTGGTGTTGGCGCCCAGGGCGGCCACCTTCTCGAAGAAGCATTTGGCCTTCGCGCGGTCCATCGTCTCCTTGTTGTAGAGGTAGTACAGGCCCATGTAGTTGTAGGCCTCCTCCAGGTCGGCCTTCGCCTTGGCCTGCTCCTCGGGCTTCATCTTGCGGATCACGTCCTCGTAGTACGGCTTCGCGGTCCAGGCCTTCGTCTCGGCGGTGTCCAGGCCGGCCTGCGCGCGGGCGCGGTACAGGTAGCCCTGGTAGATGTTCGGCTGTTTGGCGATGTACTCCGCCCAGGCGCTATCGGCCGTCTGGTAGTGCTTGGCGCGGTTGGCCATGGAGCCCAGGTAGTACCAGTCGTTCACCTCGGGCTTGCCCGAAGCGATCTTCTCGCGCATCGCGCCGATGGCCTTGTCGTAGACCTTGGCATCGGTGAAGGCCTTGGCCGCTTCCAGGAAGAGGTAATCCTTCGTCCTGTCCATGCGCGCGGCCTTCAGGTAGTATTCCCCGGCCAGCGAATCGTAGGGGGCGGGCTGGGTGGTGGTGACGGTGGTGGAACTGGTGCCGGAGCTCACCGTGGTCTGCGCGCCACCGGCGTTCACCACGATGTTGCCGTTGCTGATCTGGACGGAGGTGCTGGTGGTGGTCGCCTTGGCGAGCCCTTGGCAGATCTTGCCGTAATACTCCCAATCCAGGCCGATCCGCTTCTCCTCGGGCTGTTCGGCCAGGTAGGCCTTCATGGCCGCCTCGGCGCCGGTGAAGTCCTCCTTCTCGGTCAGGTCGTAGGCCTTGATGCGCTTCAGCACGGTGTTCTTCACGCCCTGCGCCTCCAGCACCTCGATCTCCTTCAGGCTCTCGTCGTACTTCTTCACCAGGAAGAGGAACTGGGCGTTGCGCACGCGGGCGCTCTGGCTGCCGGAGTTCAGCTCCAGGTACTTGTTCATGTCGGCCGTGGCCTTGTCGAAGTCGCGCGCCATGTAGTAGGCCTCGGCACGGCCGCTGTAGGCGGGCGCGAAGGCCGGGTCGATGGCGATGGCCTTCGTGTATTCCTCGATGGAACCGGGGAAGTTCTTCGCACGGTAGTACATGAAGCCCTTGCGCGCCACGGGTTTCGCGTTCAGCGCGTCCACTTCCATTGCCTTCTTGTAGTTCTCCAGCGGGGTGGAGCCGTCGCGCGGGTTCTGGTCGAACAGCGCGTCGCCCTTGAGGATGAAGAGCTCGGGGTCCTTCGGGTTCAGCTCGATGGCCTTGTCCAGCAGGGCGATGGCGGCGCCGTATTCCTTGTTCACGCCCTCCAGCAGGCCCTCGGCCTCCTCGCGGTAGGTGGCGGCGACCAGCGGCTTGCCGAACTTGCTCGCCTTGTCCAGCGCGGCGGCGGTGGCGGCGTTGAAGTGGCCCGTGGCCCCGGCCGCATCACCGCGGCCGTGGAGCACCTTGCCCAGGCCGGCGTGGTTCAGCGGGAAGCGCGGGTTCACCTCGATGCCCTTGCGGTAGCAGTACTCGGCGCTGTCGGTGCGGTCGTTGGCGAAGTAGTTCTCGCCCATGTAGAACCAGGCCTCCCCGTTGCTGGGCTCGGCGGCGATCAGGCGCTTGAAGGCTGCCGTGGCCTTCTCGAACTGCTCCTTGTCGGTGAGCTTGATGGCGTCGGGCAACTGCGCGTTGGCGGCCAGTACGACGGTGGCCAGGCCCGCTGTCAGGAAGGTCTTCATTCCGTTGCTGTTCCTATTCGTGGACGATCTCCACTTCACGGGCCGGCACCTTGATCGGGGCCACGCCCAGCTTGAGGATGATGCGCTGTCCTTTGTGGTTCGCCACAAAGGAAACAAAACCGGTGCCAAGGCCGCTTTTCCCCTCGGTCAAGACCATGCGTACCGTGCGGCGCAGCGGGTACCGTCCGTCGGCCAGGGCGCCCTGGCTGGGAAGCACCGCCGGCGTGCTGTCCGACCGGCTGACGGCCAGCAGCTTCACCTGGTCGCGCAGCGCCCGCATGTGCGGGTCGTCCAGGTCGCTGATGGCCGCGAAGGGGATGAACCCCACGGCACGGGGGTCCCGGGCCACGGTGGAGACCACGGAGTCCACGTTCGCCACGGCGTGGCCGGCGAGCTCGGCCTTCCCATCGAACAGGCTGTCGGCCAGCCAACGGGCCACGCCGCTCCCGGTGGACGGAAAGAGCGCGATGGGCAATGCGTTCGACCCGGAGCAGGGCGACCACCAGATGGATTTGTCATGGTCCTTGGACAGCAGCGTCCGGAGGTCGTTCACCGTCGGGGGGCGGGATGTGCAATCCTTGTTCACCACCACCGCGATGCCGTCGGTATAGATGGGCACGCTCGGCGCGCTCAATCGCCGCTTGTCGAAGTAGGCCTGCTGGTCGGCGCCGGGGGCCACGGTCATGATGGCGCACCGCACGCTGTCGTTCAGCATCGCTTTCAGCAGCTCGGCCTCGGGCAGGTAGCGGATGTCCAGCTGCGCGTCGCGGTAGAGCGCTTCGAAGACCCGCTCTTCCGCGGCGATCACCGGGCGGACATCCTCGTCGGCCAGGATCAGCACCTGCCCGAAGGTGGGCGAGTCATCGCTGCGCGGGTCCGGTCCGTTGCTCCCGCACCCCGCGGCGAGCAGCAGTGCGGCACCGATCGGGCACGACCAGGCCTTCACTCGTCGCCGGGGTGTTGCGCGTACTTCCGCCGCCACAGGAAGAACCGCAGGATCCCATAGCCGACCAGCACCAGGCCGATGGGCAGGCGGAAGCGCGGGATGAACTGCACGAGGGCATCGGTGAAGAGGAACGCACAGCCGGCCAGCACATACACGGCGCTCATGGCCAGGGCGAAGTACTTCATGCGATCGGGCTAGTGGGACTCAAAGCTAATGGGGAGCACCAAGCGGCAGGGCACGTCGTGGCCGCCCATGCGTGCGGCCTTCCACTTCGGCATGCGGCGCACCACGTCCTCCGCGGCGCGCATGAGCAGCTTGTTGCTCCCCTTCAGGCATTTCACGTCGCGGATCGTCCCGTCCGCGCCCACCACGAACTGCACGTAGATCCGCTCGTGCTCGAAATCGATGCCGTCCAGGTCGATGTGCTTCCGCACCCAGGGGTACATGGTCGCCTCGCCGCCGGGGAACTCAGGCAGTTCTTCCACCACGGGTGCGTCGAAGAAGCCCGTGGAGGGAAGGGTGCTGCCGATGGTCTTCCCGGATCCGCCGCCGGGAGGGCCGGGAGGCACCGGGCCGGGGTCCGGGCCTACAGGGCCTACCGGACCGGGTGCAGGCTCCGGCGGGGTGGGAGGGCCCGGGTCCGGCGCTGTCCGCGTGGAGTCGATGACGATGATGGAGCCTGCTCCTGGTGCGGGCGGGGTCGGCGGAGCGGGAGGCGAAGGCGGGGCCGCCTTGGGAGCGGGTGGATCCGGGGTCGTGGAAGGAGGATCGAAGATCGGGGGGAACTCGATGATCCTGCCTTCATCCGGGCGGGGCAGGCTGATGACCATCTCCGGCGTCAGGAAGCGCGCCACGGCCACGCCCGTGCCCAGGGTGCCCAGGCCCAGCAGGATCGCCAGCGCGAACCGCCGGTCGTACTCGCGCCGGAGCTGGAACGCCCCGTAGGCCTGGTGCCGGCCGTCGAAGACCAGCCGGTTGCGCGCCGCGCGCGTCACATTGTCCCAGGCGCGGTCATCGCTCAGGGTGATGCAGAGGAGGGTGAACAGAAGAAGAACGGCTGCGATCAACATGGTGGTGCGTGTTGGTTGGACGTAGCGTAGAGGTCTCTTCCATTCAGCGGTACAACCGTCGGCTCCGGACGTTCATTGCGGGAGGCCTCGCCTGATCGGTGCGGTCCTATACACGTCCAAGCCGCTCAGTGCAGGGCGTCCAGGGCCAGCCGCTCGGCGGTGTCGAGGCTGTCGCGGATCGCATAGGTGGTGATACCCGCGGCCATGATCTCGTCCATCACGTCGATCACCGCCACGTATTTCGCCGTGCGGTGCGGCTTGATCACCCAGGTGGAACGGCGCGCATCGGCGGCCGTCACCAGCGCGTGCACCTGATCGGGACCCAAGCGCCGCAGCTGCGTGCTGTCCGGCCGGAACGGCCCTGCATACCCGTAGACCCCGTCCCGGCCGGTGAGCAGCACGGTCACCACGTCCGCGGCCTTGCCCGGCCCGGAAGGGTACAACAGCTCCAGGGCCTGCATCCGCCGGATCGTGGTAGTGAGGATGAAGAAGGAGAGCATCAGGAAGGCGAGGTCGGCCAGCGGCGTCATATCGAGCATGATGGGCCGCGGTCCGCGAGCACGAGTGCCGGAGGTGGGAAGGAAGGCCATGGGAGGACTTTCCTGTTGAACCCGGAGGACCCGTCGGCATTTCCAAGCGGCCTTGCCGATCTTCAGTGGAACGATACAGGTCCAACGACGAAGGGCGGCACCTTGCGGCACCGCCCTTCGTTCGTCGAGCGAGTCCTCTATTGCACGCTCAGGCGCTGCACGTGCGTGCGGCCATCGATCGTGATATCCACCAGGTAGACGCCCTTGGCGAGGGTGTTCGGCAGCTGCAGGATGGTGTTGAAGACCGGGCCCTCGTTCTCGAAGCCCTGGGTCATCACCTTCTTGCCGAAAGCATCGTAGAGGTCCATGCTGATGTGCTGGTGCTCCTCCGTGAGGCCATCGATCCGCAGGCTCACGCGGCTATCGCCCACGGGGTTGGGCCAGAGCTCCAGACGGCCTTGTTCGGCCAGCGTCACACGCTGCTCCGGACGGCTGCTGCCCGGGCCGGCGATGGTGAGCTGGCAGGTGGGGCCACAGAAGCCGGTCCATGTCCCGTT
>JAFDZF010000105.1 GCA_018267055.1 Bacteroidota bacterium | reverse complement strand
GGGCTGCGGACGCTCGGTCGCGACCGGCTGCATCGGGGCCGTCGTCGGCCGCGATGCGGGAGCGGCAGGCGGCGGGGTGCTGACCACAGGCGTGCTCACCGGGGCGGTGGCGGGCTTGGCCGGCTCCGGGGCCGGAGCGGCCGGGTGCGACGGCTCCGCTGCGGCCGGCGAGGGCACCACGGCCACCGGTCCGTCCGTCCGGACGACCGGCTGTTCCGGGGCCGCTCCGGTCGGTGTTACAGGCTCCTTCGCTGCAGGCGGCGTGACGGCGGCGACCACCGGTGCCGGAGGCTCCGGCCTGCTGGTCGGTACCGGTGACGGCAGTGGTGCGGCGATCGCGGCCGTTCCTGGGCGGCGTGTGCGCTGCTCCATGGCCATGATCGCCGTGGAACGGTCCTCGGGTAGCCCTTGCAAGAGCACGGCGGCCTGGGCGTCGTTCACTGTGGCGGCCTGGTCCAGGTTGCGGGCCGCATTGCGCAGCGAGTCCGCTTGCGCGGTAAGCCGCGCAGCGCGTGTGTCCAGGGCGGCGGCCTCCTGCAGCCGTTGTTCCTGCGGGGCGGCATTGCCGGCCGGCGGTTGCCGGAGCGCGGCGGCCTTCCGGACCAGTTCCGCGGCGAGCTTCGCGCTGCTGTCCGCCTGGGCCAGGTCGGCGCCGGCACGGGCCCGCTGGTCGAGCGACTTCACCTTGGCCTGGAAATACCGGCTGTGGTCCTCCTCCTGCAGCACGAGCGTCTGCTCTTCCGCCGAGAGGAAGTAGTAGCCGGCCAGGCGTTTCTTCAGCGTCTCCCGCTCGGCCGTGACGCGCTCCTCCTCGCCCAGTCGCTGGGCCAGGACGTCCATGCGCTGCGCTTCCGCGTGCAGTGAATCCGACCGATGGCGCGATGCTTCGGCCCGCTGGGCCATGCGCTGCTGCTGTTGTCCCCGCACCGTAGCCGCGCTGTCGCGCTGCGCGGTGGCGCGTGCCTGCAGGTCCTGTGAGCCGCGCTCCAGTTCCGCGGAACGCTCCCGGGCCTGCTGGGCGGTGGTGACCGGGGCCGGAGGCGCCGGCGTACGGACCACAGGCGCCGCGGTGACGGGAGCCATGGCGGCCGGCGTGCCTTCGGAGGCGGCCCAGGTCTGGGACGTGGTGGACCGGTCGAACAGGCGGCGTTCCACCAGGGCGTAGGCGATGTCCTCGCCGGGCTGGAAGCCGTCGCTGAGCATGTAGCTGCGCACGGTCTGCGCACGGTCCATGGTGCGCAGGGCACCCAGCTCCGCAGCATAAGCCTGGCGGTAGAGGCTGTCGCGCACCACGATGTTCTCGGTGCGCTCGGCGCGCTTGCGCAGGGCCGCGGCGTCCAGCATGGCACCGGCCGCCTCCCCTTCCATGCCCTGCGCCTTCTTCAGCAGCGGCTCGTCCGGCGCGAAGCCCTTCGCGGCCGACCGCTTCGCCAGGGCCTCGGTGCTGTCCTTGGCGGCGGCGAACTCGTCGTTCATGACGTGCCCCATGCGCTGCCCCAGCTCGGTACGCAGGATCAGGTGGTCGTCGATCAAGCGGTCGGTGCGCTGGCGCAACTTGTCCCAGGCCTTGCCGCCGGGCATGCCGTCGAGCACGGTCTCCAGCGAGTCGATGGTCTCCTCCATCCGCATCATGCGCTCCAGGTCCTTGTCCTTCAGCGCCACGGCTTCCGTGACCTTCGGCGAGCGGTGGTCGATGACGCTCTCATAGATGCGGTCCGGGCGCGAAGCCACGGCGATGTAGCTGTCGTTGTGCGGCGTGGGGGCCGTGGCCACCGGGGCGGCTGGGACAGGAGCGGCCGCGGCGTTCGCTTGCTCCAGCAGGACCGTGGCCTCCTTCAGGCGCGCTTGCTTCAGCGTCCGCAGGCGCTCCATGCGCGGCAGCACCACCGAAGCCTTCTCGGGCGCCTTCTCCAGCGTGGCCAGCTGGCGGCGCACCTGGGCATCGATGCTGTCCACCAGCATCATCTCCAGACCATGCAGCGAGATGCCGCGCTCAGGGTCCTCCTGGTTCGTCATGATCCGACGACGATCATGGAAAAAGCCCGGATAGATGTCCTCCAGCAGCAGGCTGTCCAGCATGGCCGGGTCGAACTCCAGCGCCGCGAGGTCGAACTCCGGACGCTCCGGAGCGGGGATCCCGGCTTCCTCGGACGAGGGCTCCGGCTCCTCAATGGGCGCCTCCGTATGCTGTGTCCTGCGCATGCGCTGTTCCGTGCCAGCGATGGCACGGTCCAGGCTGTCCTGCCGGACCTTGTCCTTCTCCACCAGCCGCAATTGGTGCAGCTCGGCCAGTTGGTTCGCGAGCAGGAAGGCCTCCTCTTCGGGTTCGTCGGCCTCCGGCGTGGCCGTGCGCTCCGCGGACCGGTCCGTTCCGGCCGCCGATGCGGATGCCGTTCCTGTTCCCTCCTCGGTGGCGTTCCCGCCGTGTGCACTGTCGGGCGTGGCGATGCCGTGCATCGAGGCCGTCTCGGTGGGGGCCCGCGCCGGCACGGGGGATGCTGTCGCCGGCCGTTCCTCCGCAGGGCGATCGTTCCGCACGGGAGCGTCCGCCGCGGGCTTCACCGGGATACCCGCCGTCGCATCCACCGGCGCTGCCGCCGGGGCTTCGGCCGCTGCCGTGCCCGTCCGCGTGGTGCGCTGTTCCGGGTCGCGCTGGGCGGCCTCGGTGGGGCGGCTGGGAGCGGCCTGATCGGCCACGGCGTCGGTGCGGCCCCAGTCGAACGTGCGCTGCTCGGCGACGGCGGCCGGTACGGCGATGGCGGCATCGTAGCGTTCATCCACGGCCGTGGCAGCGATGCGCGTCTCGTTCGCCCCGATGCGCTCGCCCAACGCCGCGATCTTCGCAGCGTCCGGCGCTTCCGCCGGGGCGGCACCGGCCTGGGTCGACAGGTGCGTCATCAAGCCCGCCTGCCCGCGGGCCATGGCCGCTTCGCGCTCGGCTTCCTTCGCCTTGGCGAAAGCCTGGCCCGCTTCCTCCCGCAGGAAGCGCTGCTGCTCCTCCAGTTGGGCGATCTCCTTGGCCAGGTCTTCCTTGCGCTTGCCCTTGGCCTCCTCCGCTTCGCGCTTCGACCGGCCGATGCGGTCGGCCAGCTCGTTCTCCTCGTCGCGCCGCGCATTGGCCTGCTGCAGTTTCCTGGCCGCTTCCTTCTCCTTCTCGGAGGCCGCTCGGCGGGTGCGCTCGGCGGCATCGGCCTGGGCCGTGGGACCGTCGCGCTCGTCCAGGCGGGCCTTCAACTGTTGCAGGGCGGTCAGCGTGCTTTCGTCGTTGCCGGCCTCCACGGCCTTGGCCAGGGTGGTGCTGAGCTGCGCGGCCCGCTCACCGCGCTGCTGCGTGGCCAGCCGTGCGGCGTCCAGGTCCTGGGCGGTGCGGTAGGCGGCGCGCGCGCGGGTGTTGGCCTCGCGGGAGCGCTGCCGTTCGCGGGCGGCCTGCATCATCAGCTCGTTCTTCTTCGCTTCGTCCGTGGCGGTGCCGGCCTGGGCCACCAGGTCCTTCGCGCGGTCGGCGGCCTGCTCGGCCTCGTCGGTACCGGCCAGGGCCAGCGCATAGGCGGCCCGGGCCTGCTCGCCTTCCTGCCGGGCCTGTCCGGTCAGGGCGGTGGCGTCCTCCTGGGCCAGGCGCACCGCATCCTGCGGGGTGCGGTCTCCGGTGAAGCCGGCCCGGGTCATCACGTCGCCGGTGGGCTTCTGCTCCACGGGCTGCTGCGCCATGGGCTGGCTGCCGTTCACGTCCAGGCGCGCGCGGCGCTTGATCTCGTCCAGTGCCAGGGCGATGATGTCCTCCTGCAAGGGGGTATCGAAGTAGTTCTTGATCATCAGCTTCTCGCCGCCCTGGTCGATCAGCCGCATCTCCTGGCGGAAGGCCTGCGGCTGTTCGGCGCGCGGCAGCTCCACCATGCCGGCATGCGTGCGCCCGCTCGGCCCCGCCTGCACCATGAACTTGTACTTGCCGCCGCGCGGGAGGGCCAGCACGTAGTCGCCATTGATGTCGGTACGCACATCGGCCACCTGTTCGCGCGTGAGCGCATCCTCCACCACGATGTGCGCCTTGCGGTCGGCCGGGTCGAACTGCGAGGCGAAGGTGCCCTTGAGCACGGTGATGTTGATGGGCGCCTGCGTGGTGCCCACCCGGTACACGTGCAGCATGCCCTGCTTGCTGTCGCGCCCGCTGGCGAAGCAGGCCTCCTTGCCCTCGGCGTCCACCAGGTAGAACACGTCGTCATCCGGCGTGTTCACCGCGAAATCCAGGTTCTCCGGCGGGCCGAAGACGTCCGAGGCCTTGTCGTACGTGCTCCGGAACACGTCGTAGCCGCCCATGCTGTTGTGGCCCTTGCTGCTGAAGTAGAAGCTGCGGCCGTCGGGCGCCATGCAGGCGTAGTCCTCGTCCTCGTTGGTGTTGATGTAGCCCGCGAGCTTCACCGGGGTGGCGAACTCGCCCGTGGGCAGCAGCTCCGTGCGGTAGATGTCGCGGCCGGTCTTCCCGTCCTTGCCGTAGCTGCTGAAGTAGATGGGACCGCCCTTGGCCGGCAGGTACACCAGGCCGGTGATCTTGCTCTTCTTGTCCAGGGAGCTCTTCAGCTCGTCGGGCGTCACCACGATCTTGCCGCCGATGTCGCTGAGGTCATAGAAGCGGAAGAACTCGGCGCCGGCCACCTCCACCTTGTTGTGCACGGCGATCTCCTTGAGGTTGCTCAGGAGGTTCTTCCCGTTGCGGCATTGCTGCTCGAGCGCGTCCACCGGATGCTCGGCGAAGGCCTTCTTGTCCGCGGTGCCGCGGTAGTGCTCATAGGCGGCGAGCGCCTCGGTGAAATGGTAGGTGAGGTGGTAGGCCTTGCCCAGGAAGTACCAGGCCAGGGCCGGGGGCGTGGGCCCCTCAGTGGCGTACTTCAGGAAGCCGATGGCCTTCTCCTTGTCCTCGCCGCCGTAAAGGGAGCAGGTGCCGTAGCGATAGCTGAGCTCGCGGTCGTCGGGCGTGAGGCTGACCAGCTGGGAATACAGGGGCATGGCCTGGGCGTATTCGCCTTGGGCGAACAGCGCGTCGGCCTTGGTGCGCAGGTCCTTGCCCCCCCCCTGGGCGAGGGCGGCGAAGGGCAGGCACACGAGGAATCCTATGCCCGTTGAGCGGGTCATCATCCGAGAGTGGGCGCTTCTACGGCGGGGAGGACCGTTCCGTTTCATGGCTTGGCGGGGGACCTTCCCGCCAGCCGCAAGCGCCCCTCTTCTCCCCTCCACAAACGCCCGATGTTCTGCCGGTGGGTATAGAACACCAGTGCGCACAGCACGATCGCGAAGCCCAGCAGCACGCCGCTGGGCTCACGGAAGACGAGGGCCACCGACAAGGGGAAGGCCAGGGCGGCGGCGAGCGAGGCGAGGGAGACGTAGCGCCGCGCCCAGAAGACCAGGGCGAAGACGCCGATGCAGATGAGCGCGGAGCCGGGATGGATGGCGAGCACCCCGCCCAGCGAGGTGGCGATGCCCTTGCCCCCGCGGAAGCCGGCGAACACCGGATAGAGGTGGCCCAGCACGGCGGCGAACACCAGCGCCACGCGCAGCAGTGTCCAGGCGTCGGTGCCGGGCTCCAGGCCGCTCCAGGCCGGCAGCAGCCGCACGGGCAGGAAGCCCTTGAGCACGTCGATCATCAGCACCGGGATGCCCGCGTTGGGCCCCAGCACCCGGAAGGTGTTGGTGGCGCCCGCGTTGCGGCTCCCGTGCTCACGCACGTCCAGGCCGTAGAAGGCACGCCCCCACCAGACGGAGGTGGGGATGCTGCCGCACAGGTAGCCGATGACCATGGCGGTGATGCCGTACACCCAGGGGAAGTCCATGGTTCAAAGACCGAAGCGGTCGCGGAATTCGTCCACCTTGCGCTTGTTGGTGAGAATGAACTGGTAGGCCGGCTCGTCCTTCTTGCTCTCCAGCTGGCGCTTGTCGTCCTTCAGTTCGCTGAGCATCGTGTTGAATTCCGCACTGCTGCTGTAGGCATAAAGGTAATTGCGGGCGTATTGGAAGAACCAGTAGGTCTGGTCGTCCAGCATCAACAGTACGGTCATCACGTCGCCGCTGCGCTTCCGCTGGAACTCCACCTTGCCCTTGAGGTAGCGGAACACGGGCTCCTTCAGCACGGTGCCCACGCCGATCGGTCCCCGGCTCTGCCAAGCCTCCTCCTCGGCGTTCCAGTGCAGCTTCAGGTCGCAGAGCACCAGCGCCTTCCGCAGCTCGTCGGGCAGGCGCTTGATCTCGCCCTTGATGTTCAGCTCGCTGATCAGCTTGTCGCTCTGCTCCTTGCCCAGCACCTCGCGCAATGACCGCTCATAGGGCGTCTTGCCGATGTCCACCTGCTTCTGGTCCGGGTAGGCCTTGATGTCGGCCACCATCTTGTCCAGCGCGTTGTCCAGGAAGAAGAAGTCGGCATAGAGCGTCACCTGCGCACTGGCCAGGCCGCTGTCGCCGCGGAACTCGAGGTTGCCGAAGCCCTGTGCCTTCACGCGGCCCAGGTCCACGCCCTGGCCGATGCGCCCGTCGGCGGTGAGCTTGCAGTCGTTCACGTTCAGGCTCACCAGGTCGCCGGGGAGGTCGCGCTGGCGGATCTTGTCCTTGTTGGAGATCATGTAGGCCGTCTTCGCCTTGTCGTAGAAGAGCAGCCCTTTGGCGCTGATGATGGTGCGGTCGGCCTTGTCGCGCTTGCGGCTCAGGAAGGTGCCGTAGGTCTTGAAGGGGTCGTCCTTGGTGAGGTAGATGCCCGCGCCGATCGGCAGGCCTTCGTTGTCCCGCAGCGAGTCGCCCACGGGGATGAACACTTCCAGCGGGTCGATCTTGCCGCTGAAGCCCATCCAGTTGCGGGCGATGCCCGGGCAGTCGTGCTGGATGCGGGTGCTGCCCGTGAAGGTGAGCTCCTTGCTCGAGGCTTCCAGCAGCACGTCGCCGAAGAAGTCGAAGGCGGGGCTCAGCTGGAAGCTCTCCTCCTGGGTGATCCGCCCGCGCGCATACGTCTGGTAGGCCGTGTCCACGTTGATGTTCTGCAGCCGGATCGGGAAGGCCTTCTTCGTTTCGTCGATGTAGTCGTAGCTGCCGCTGCCGCTGTACTGGCGCTTGGCCTTGATGTTCACCGTGGCGTCGGTGATGGTGTGGTACTTGGTGACGAAGTTGGCCGTGATGGTGGCGTGCGTGAGCGGGTCCATCTCGGCGTTGCGGCGGACGCGCACGCGCATGCTGTCCGGCGTGATCAGCGCATCGGCCACCTGGATGTAGCGCACGTCGTTCGCGGTGATGAGGTGCTTCTTCAGGTCGTAGCGCGCCTTGGGCGCCATGAAGCTGAGCGAGTCCTGGTCCGGCCGCACGCTGATGAAGTTGCTGCCCGACAGCTGGAGGTCCTGGCTGCCCGCGGCCGCGGTGGCGTCGCTCTCCAGCTCGATGTCGCCCTGGTCCATGAACCACTTGAAGCGGTCCATGAAGCAGATGTACTGGTTCACCGGGAACTCCACCTTGGTGTTCTTGCCGTTGCTCACGAACTCGCCCACCCGCTCGTCCAGCTTCACCGTGGCGTTCACGTTGTCGGTCTTGAACGCGATGCTCGACGTGTCGCCTTCCGTGAGCCGGAAGTCGCTGGTGTCGGCATGCAGCTTCATCGTCTTGAAGTCGAACAGGGCCGAGGCCAGCGTGGCGTTGGTGAAGTCCACGAGCCCGGCGCCCGTCATGCCCTTCGGCGTCAGCTCGGTCCGCCCGTGCAGGAAGGCCTGCCCCTCGTACATGACCATGGGCCGGTCGATCTTCTGCGCCAGCAGCACGTCCTTGGCGGGCTCCAGCCGCAGGAAGACGTTGCCCGCGTGCACGTTGGGCACGTTCATGGTGCTGCTCTGCGCCGCGCCGTTGTAGAGCGTGTCGGCCACGCCGAAGGTGGTGTCGGGCGTGAAGACGAGGTCCTTGCTGCTGGCGATGGTGGTGAGGTAGGTGAGGTCGCCCTCGCCGTGCAGGCCCTTCCGGTCGAGCTTGATGGTGTTGGCGAACTTGGCCTTCTTGCCGTAGAGCGGCAGGCCGCCGTCACCCGTGGCGCGCACGAAGCCCAGCGCGTAGTCGGGCTGCAGGTGGATGGGTTCGCGGATGTCCGGGAAGATGCCCGCGCTCATCAGCGTGCCCGAGAAGGTGAGGCCCTCGTTGGTGAAGTTGTCCAGGCTGTCGATCTGGAAGGGATCGCTCTTGTAGTAGAACTTGTCACGCTTGTAGGCCCCTTTCTGGATGCTCTTCTTGTCGTAGAACACGAAGCTCTCCTTGGTGCTGTTGAACTTGGGGAACTGCGGGTACTTCTTCTGCTGCAGGCCGTTCTTGTTGCTCGGCTCATCGATCTCCAGCGTCCCCGTCACGTTCTCCAGCACGTTCTTCACGCGGATGAGGGCGCGCTGCCCCTTTTCGTCGGGCTCGAAGCTGTCGGCATAGAAGCTCACGCTGTCCACGTTCAGCAGGTCGATCACGAAAGGGTCGTAGTGGAAGTAGTACTCCTTCCCGTAATAGTTCAGCTTGCCCGCCTGGATGTTGCCGCCGAAGGTGAAGTCGCGGCCTTTCTTGATGGTCACCAGCTTGTCGCTCGGGTAGATCTTCACATCCTGCGAGTCGCTGAGGACGATGCGCGAGACGCCCTTCAATGCCAGGTCGTTGTTCAGCAGGTTGATGGTGCCGTTCACGCCGTCCTCGCTGGTGCTGTTGAACTGCAGCACGTCGTAGTCCACCTTGCCGGCGCTGGCCAGGATGTGCTCGCGCAGGCGCGGCTTCAGGTGCACGTGCTGCTCCTCGGGGTCGTAATCGATGTACCCCTTGTTGGCCATGTCGATGAGCATGGGGATCACCTGCTCCATCTGCATCTTGGTGTACACGGCGAACTCCTTCGCGCCGAAGTCGTCGCCGGCCTGCTTGCCGAACTCGCGCAGGCGCGAGAGCGGGTGCACCGCATCGATGCCCAGCATGGCCATGTACCGCTTCTCCTTGAAGTAGTTGGAGCTCTCGAACGAGGTGCGCGTCTGCGACGAGCCCTGGAGGTTGCCGATCTGCAACAGCGGGTCGCCCTGCTTCCAGGTCAGCTCCTCGAAGTACATGTCCAGCTTGTGGTACGTGTCATAGAAGGGGCCCTTGGACAGGCCCTCGTCGCGCTTGATCAGCGCCAGCTGCTTCTTCCCCCGCAGGAAGCGCAGCGATACGCTGGGGTGCGTGATGGAGTCCTTGTCCAGCCGGATCACCACGCCCACGTCCTCGCTGGCCACCTTGTCCGGCTCGATGGAGTAGTTGAGGCCCGCCGTGATGATGAAGGGGCGCTTGTCGCGGTAGAAGGTGAGGTAGGCCGGCTCCTCCTTGGTGCCGTAGCCCTGGAGCTTGGCGCCCTGCAGCGTGAAGCCGCCCTCGAAGTCGAGCCCTTCGATGATGTCGCGGATCTTCATCCGGCGGTCGTAGCTCTCGAAGCGCGGGTAGCTGGCGTTCTCCTTGGTCACGTTCGCCATCACTTTGTCGGTGAGGCGGCCCATCAGCTTGTGGTCGAAGTAGGGGTCGGTGAACCGCACCGTGTCCACCTCGATATCGGAGCTCTTCGCCTTCACCGTGTAGGCGTGGTCCCACTCGGCGAAGGTGCTGGTGGGCTTCAGGCCCGCGCGCTCCCAGGTGAGGCGGCCGCCCTTGCCATGCCAGAGCTGCTGCGTGGGGTAGTAGGTGCCGCTGGTGTTCGCGATCACCGCGCTGTCGCCCTTGGCCAGGCAGATGAGGTCGGTGGCGCCGAAGACCACCTTGGGGATGCTGTCGAAGGCGAAGGTGAACTGCTTGGTGCGGGTGCGCCACCGCGTGCTGGCGCTGCTGTAGAAGGTGTTGTCCTTGAAGAGGCCCGCGCTCATGGCGATGAGGTCGGCGAGGTTCTGCTTGCGGGAGCTGGCCCCCGCCGCTTCCAGGCACTTCATCCAGGTGTCGAAGTCCGCCGCGCTGCGCCCGCTGGAGGCGAAGGCCACCAGCGATCCCAGGTAGTCCTGGAACGACGGGAAGGCCTCGAAGCGCTTCTTCAGCATCACGTTGGCCATGCCCACCACGCGCGTGCGCTGCTCGGTGGAGAAGAAGGGCCCGTTCCATGCCGGCGTGAACACGCTTTCCATGAAGGGCTTCCCCTCCTTCTTGTCCGCCCCCACCAGGAAGTCGGTCATCTCCTGCAGGAACACCGCCTGGTCGTTGGTGAACGGCTTGGTCTGCGCGTCGGCCCGGCCGATGAGCGCCAGCGGCAGGGCCAGCGCGATCCACAGGCGGAGGGACCTCCGGAGGCCGGCCGCGCAACGGACGGTGGACGACAGGTGGCCGGTGATCCTGCTCATGGTCTTCTGCATCCGATCAATGCCCATTCCCCTTCCTCCAGGTCCTCCACAGGCCGCAGCCCCGCCTCCTGGACGGCGTCGAGCATGCGCTGGCGGTCCTGGCGGATGAACCCGCTCAACAGCAATGCGCCGCCCGCGGCCAGGGCATCGCGCATGGCGGCCATGTCGCGCAGCAGCGTGTTCCGTTCGATGTTCGCCAAAATAGTGCCGTAGGTCCGCGGCGCCAGGAGCCCCACCTCGCCCTTTTCCACGGTGATGTGGTGGCATCCGTTCAAGGCCGTGTTCTCGCGGGCATTGGCCACCGCGTTCCCGTCGATGTCCACCGCCAGCACATGCCGGGCGCCCAGCCGCTCGGCCAGGATGGCCAATACCGCCGTGCCGCAACCCAGGTCGCACACCTCCTGGCCCCGCAGGTCCAGCTGCAGCATGGCCTCCACCATCATGCGCGTGGTGGCGTGGTGCCCCGTGCCGAAGGCCATGCGCGGGGTGATGACGATCTCGTGGGCGAAGCCCTCCTCGTGGGGATGGAACTCCGCCCGGATGCGGACCTGGCGCCCCACCTCCACCGGCCGGAAGCTGCTCTCCCACTGCGCGTTCCAATTGGTCTCGGGCACTTCGCGCACGGTATGCGTCACCGTCACGTGCGGGTCGCGCAGGGTGAGCAGCGACCGCAGGGCCGTGCGCTCGAAGCGCTCGGTGGGGATGTAGGCCCGCAGCCCGTGCATGGTCTCCTCGAAGCTGTCATAGCCCAGCTCGCCCAGCTCCACCAGCAGGATGTCCCGCCAGGGCTCCAGCGGGGCCAGGAGGAAGTCGACCTCGGTGTACTTCACGCCGTCCGCTTTGCGTCCCGGGCGATGCGCACCAGGGCGATGAACTGATCGGCCACCAGGGAGGCGCCGCCGATGAGGCCGCCGTTGACGTCGGCGCCAGCGAACAGCCCGGCCGCATTATCGGGCTTGCAGCTGCCGCCATAGAGGATGGGGATCGCGTCCGCCGCGTCGCCCGCGAGCTTCCGCAGCTCGGCGCGGATGAACGCATGCATCTCCTGCGCCTGTTCCGGCGTGGCGTTGAGGCCGGTGCCGATGGCCCACACGGGCTCATAGGCCACCACCAACCGCGCGATCTCCTTCGGTCCCAACCCGCTCAGGGCGGTGTGCAGCTGGGTGGCCACCACGTCGAAATGGGTGCCGCCCTCCCGCTCGGCACGCTGCTCACCGCAGCAGTAGATGGGCTGCAGCTCGTCCTTCAGCAGCGCGGCGACCTTCCGGCCCACCATCACGTCGGTCTCCCCGAAGTACTGGCGCCGCTCGCTGTGGCCCACGATGCAGGCCCCCACGCCCAGCGACCGGAGCATGGGCACGCCCACCTCGCCGGTGAAAGCGCCCTGGCCGGCCTCGTGGCAGTTCTGCGCCGCCACCCGCACCCCCTTGCCCCCCACGTGGCGCACCGCCAGGTCGAGGAAGGGGAACGGCGGCGCCACCAGCACCTCCACGCCGTCGAACGGGCCGGAGGCCGCGATGGCATCGAGGAGGTTCTCCGCCTCCGTGCGGTCCTTGTGCATCTTCCAATTGCCGGCGATGATCGTTCGCATGTCCTGCTCCGCCGTGCTGTTCGGAATGGGCGGAAGGACAAATCTCGGCACGGGGCGCCCCCTTCCCGCGGCGGGGACCGAACGTTGTCAACGATGGATCGTGATCTGTACGAACAAAGGCCCTTCCGGAAGCGCGGCATGGCCGAATGGCCCCCAAGGCCCCTGGAACGGCCGACCACGGATGCGGGAGCGCGCACCCTCCGTACATGCCCGATGACCTCGACCTACTTCAGCTTCTTCTTCGCCTCCTCCAGCGTGGGCACGTCGTTGCAATGCCACTGGCCGCGCACGGTCCCCTGCTGCAGGAGGATCACGCCGGGGTTGCTGCGGATCATCGTCTTCAGCGTGATCTCGTCGCAGGTAAGGAAGTCGAAGGCCAGCTCGTGGTCGTGACGGAAGGTCTCCACGTCGCTGTAACTGCTGGAGGTGGTGCCGTAGACGTACCAGCCGTCCTTGTAGGCGGCATCGGTGAGCGCCTTGATGGCCGGCAGGCAATCGGTGGACGCCTGGTCGATCGTCTTCACCACCACGAGGAGCACCGGTGTGGGCTCGTTCAGGATGTCCTCGCCCACGTTCACCCCGTCGCGGTCTGTGAACGAGAAGTCCTGGATCGGGGCGGGTTTGCCGGCCTTCAGGGTCTCGATGCGGCGGTCCACATACACCCAGGTGCTGTCGTCCCAGGGATAGGTCCCCTTGCTGTCGAACTCCTTGGTCTCCCCGGTGCGGGTGTTCTTGTAGGTGACGAAGATGTGCTCCACGGGCGGCACGCCGCCCTTCATCTCCTCGGGGATGTTCTTGCCCACGGCATACGGCCGGTAGTCGCGCAAGGGCAGGTGGGCATAGCAGTACCAGGTGAAGGCCACGGTGATCACGGTGATCCAGGCCGCGGTGATCCATTCGGCGCGCACGCCCTGCACCAGCCGTTTGATGCCCATGTAGCCCGCCAGGCCGATGAGCGCGAACACCAGCGGGAACCACCAGGCGAACACCCAGCAGTAGAAGGCCAGCAGCACCAGGGAGAGCGGCAGGATGGCCATGTCATCGCCCCAGGTGTTGAAGTGGATGCGTTTGCGGAACAGGAAGATGGGCAGCACGAACACCAGCAGCACCATGTCCTTGGTGAAGCTCTCCCACGGGGTGAGGCTGCGGCCCAGGGACCCTTTCATCGCGTCGCCGAAGCAGCCGCAATCGGTCACGCAGGTCACGTCCTTCATCACCTTCTCGCCGTTCACCACGGCCTCGTACTTCGCCTGCGGATCGCAGGTGGCGGTGTAGGCCGTGAGCCAGCCGAAGAAGAGGGTGAGCAGGAGGAGCGTCCAGGTGGCCAGCTTCATGCGGCCGCCCACCAGCACCGCGAAGCCCAGCACCACTTCGGCCACGCAGGCCAGGATGGCGAGCGCGAGCGAGGCGGGCTCCAGCCAGGGCATCCCCAGCGCGCTCTCCGCGAAATATTCCTCCAGCTTGTAGCTGAACCCCAGGGCGTCGTTGGCCTTGACCAGGCCGCTGATGATGAAGGTGGCGCCGACAAGGATCCGGCAGAGGATGAGGAGGGCTCGCATGGCGGGTGGGGAGCGGATTCGTTCAGGAACGCGGCGAAAATAGCCGGAGGAACAGGTCCTCGCCCACCGTTAACACGGCGTTGACGCGCTCAGCGCCGCTCCGCCATCGCCCGCAGGGTGGCCACATCGCCGCGCGAGCGGTCGGCCGGGGACCGCAGCCCGGCATCGGCCGTGGCGGTCATGCGGCGCTCGTACTCGGCCATGATGGACTGCACTTCGCTGCGGATGCGCGCATCGTACTCCTGGTCCCACGACACCAGGCCGGTGGACGGCTCGAAGCGGGCCATGCCCATCGGCAGGTCGAAGTACGACAGGTCCATGTCGGGCATCTTCGTGAAGAGGGTCATCTCCACGAACACCTCCTTGGTGCCGCCGCCGTCCTTCCAGACCAGCCCGTGCGTGTCCACGCTGAAGCACTTGGTCTGATGGCCCGGCGCGCTGAAACGGAGGACGTACTTGGCGTTGTTGTCCAGGGTGAACGCGTAGCGCCCGAAGCTGCCGGTCTCCGCGGCGTACTGCTTCACCCCGTCCTTGTATACGCGCACAAGCGCGTTGGCCACCAGCTGGCCGGAGAGGTACTCGGTGACCACTCCCTGGACCTTCAGGGAATAGGCCGATGCCTTGGTGACACCCATGACGAGCCCTAGAGCGACGGCATATCGGAGAGCGCGCATGCTGTTCGACCCGCATGGCTGTAGGCATGCCGGCCGTGGGCGCGAAACTATCCCCGTCGATCGCGGGATCCAAGCCCGATCGGGCCTTTCTCGCGGGATCGATCAACAGCCGCTTGTTGATGGCCCGCAAATGCGATCTTGCAGGGACCTTCGGCCGGCCCCACCCCATGCGTCCCCTGCTCACCTTCCTCCTCCTCTTCTGCGCCCTGGGCCTGCTGGGCCAGTCGCCCGCCATGCCGCCCGCCCGCGTGGTGACCACCGTGACCAAGGGCGCTCCCGCCTGGAAGACCTGGAAGAACGCCGCCTGCGCCCTGGACCATCCCGGCACCTGGTCGGTGGACGGCAGCGGCGCTGATGGCACCACCGTCGCTTTCCTGGCCCCGCCCGACAGCAGCGGCGCCTCCCCCGCCCGGGTGCAGCTGGAGGTGCGGGAACAGGGTCCATCGCTCGCCGACGTGCTCACCGCCGCGGCCACCGACCTTCATCTGCAGGACCTCCGCCTGATCGCCGACGAGCCGTTCGAGGACCAGCACCTGCGCGAGCTGGAAGCGACCCGGGACGGCCGGCCGGTGCGCCTCCGCCAGAGCGCCTGGCCGCATGCGGGCCGGACCTACGTGCTCACCTTCATCGCCGAAGCCGGCGCCTATGAGGAAAGCCGCTTCCTCGCCGAAGCGATGATCAACTCGTTCCGGTTCCCATAGACCTCGACGATCCGTGGACGGTCGATCGGGCACGTGCCCGACCGGTCAAGCCCCCTCGTCCATCCGGATCATCGCGAACACGGCGTAGTTCACGATGTCGGCCCAGTTGGCGTCGATGCCCTCGCTCACCAGCGTGCGGCCCTGGTTGTCCTCGATGCTCTTGATGCGCAGCAGCTTCATCAGGATGAGGTCCACCAGGGAGCTCACGCGCATGCTGCGCCAGGCCTCGCCGTAGTCGTGGTTCTTGCGCAGCATCAGGGCGCGCACCGCCGCCAGCTCCTCCCGCAGCCGCTCCTCGGCCTGCTGGGGCGAAAGGTCCGGGACGTCCACCACCCCGAGCTTCAGCTGCACCAGGGCCATGGCGGCATAGTTGACGATGCCCACCAGCTCCGGCCGGATGCCCTCGCCCACACGGCTCTCGCCCACCTCCTGCAAGGTGCGGATGCGCTGGGCCTTGATCAGCACCTGGTCGGTGAGCGAGCTCACGCGCAGGATCCGCCAGGCGGTGCCGTAGTCGTGCGCCTTCCGGCCGAAGAGCGCCAAGCATTCGGCGATCGCCGCATCGTATTGCTGCAGGGTCTTGTCCATTGAAAGGTCCGTCGGATCTTCGGGGCGTGATGAACGGCGGCGAAGATACCGTGTGGTGCCTGCGCGATCGGTGGCTGCGGCCCCGCTTCCCCCTGGTGATGGGCATCCTCAATGCCACGCCGGATTCCTTCTTCGGCGCCAGCCGGCAGGCCACCGTAGCGGAGGCCCTGCGCACCGCGGAACGCATGCTGGCCGAGGGCGCGGACGTGCTCGACGTCGGCGGGGCCAGCACCCGCCCTGGTGCGGCCGACATGGCCGAGGCGGACGAGCGGGAGCGCGTGGTGCCGGTGATCGCGGCCATCGCCGATCGGTATCCGGATGCGCTGATCAGCGTGGACACCTGGCGCGCCGGGGTGGCCGAGGCCGCCGTGGAGGCCGGCGCGCGGCTGGTGAACGACATCGGCGCGGGGTTGCTGGACCCGACGATGCTGCCCACCGTGGCGCGGCTGCGCGTGCCGTACATCGCCATGCACATGCAGGGCGTCCCGCGGACGATGCAGCACGACCCGCGTTACACCGACGTGGCCGCCGAGGTCACCCTGTTCCTGAGCGAGCGCGCACGGGCCGCCCACGCCGCCGGCATCGCCGACGTGGTGCTCGACCCGGGCTTCGGCTTCGGCAAGACCACCGCGCACAACCTGGCCCTGCTCCGCGCCCTGCCCCGGCTGAAGGCCCTCGGCCTCCCGGTGCTCGCCGGCCTTTCGCGCAAGCGCATGATCAATGAGGTGCTGGGCACCGCTCCCGACGAGGCGCTCAACGGCACCACCGTGCTGAACACGCTCGCGCTGCTGAACGGGGCCGACCTCCTCCGCGTGCACGATGTGCGGGAGGCGGTGCAGGTGCGGACGCTCTTGGAAAGAGTGAAGGCTTATTGTTGAAGGTCGACCGTTGAAAGGAAGAGGAGCACCACTTCCATCTTCAACAATAAGCCTTCACCCTTCCACCTTCACCGGACGATGTCCTTCCGCGTGCGCCCGGTGCGCTTGTAGTAACCGCCGTACGTCTTCTCGTACTCCTCCATCACCCGGGAGATCACGGGGCGCAGCTTCTCCGTGTAGGCGATGTCCCAGCTCATGTTGCGTACGCTCTCCTTGTAGGCGGCCTCGCCGATCGGCCGTTCGAAGATGCCGAAGTCGAAGTCGGCGATCCAGGGGAACAGCGTCATCTGCAGGTCCATCTCATAGAAAGGCACATCGGGATAGGGCGGGATGGCCTCGGTGTCCACGCTGACGTGCTTCGTCACCAGGTCCTTCTTGCTGTACCACACGGCGTAGTGCCAGCCCCGGTCGAGCAGGAACTCGTAGCGTCCGTCGGACCGGGTGACGCACTCGGCCTCCGTCGCGCCGGCCTTGAGCAGCCGCACGAGCACGCCCTTCACCGGGGCGCCGGTGAAGTGGTCGGTGACGATGCCGTACAGCTTCACGGAAAAACGCTGGGCCGCCGCGCCGCCGGACAGGAGGAACAGGGCCACGCCGGCCGCGAACGCGCGCGCCGGCCCCTTCGATCGGAACATGGCGCGAAAGTATCGCGCACCTCCATTCCACGCCGGATGCGAGCTTCGCACCGCGACCTTCCCCGCCATGCAGCTCTTCAAGACCATCCGATCGAGCGAGAACTTCCACATCGTGCTGTGGCTGCTGAAGGACCTCTGCTGGGTGATGGACCTCCACGTCGCCGGGGTGGTGATGATCGCGCCCACGGTGGGCATGGCCGCCTGGATCGCCTGGCGTTGTCGCACCGAGATCGGCGAGTTCCTGCACAGCCTGGCGGTGGTGTTCTGGATCACGGCCAACTCGACGTGGATGATCGGCGAGTTCTTCCTCAACGACGGCACGCGCCACTTGGCCGCGCTCTTCTTCGCGGCGGGCCTGCTCTGCGTCGGGTGGTACTACCTGGTGATCCTGCCCCGCCGCGGCCATGCGGACGCCACCGCGAAAAAGGACGCCACCACGCCCGCTCGGTAGATTCGCCCCGATGCCGCTGACCCTGTCGAAGATCCGCCGCCGCACGCGCCGCACGCTGCGCATCACCCTGGCGTGGCTGGTGCTGGGGGTGTTCGGCGCCCTCTTCGAGAGCAACATCATGGCCAAGCACGGCCTCGACCCGCAAAGGGAAGCCGTGCTGAACGAGCATTTCTGGCGCTCGCTCTTCGGCGGGCTCCTCGTGGGCGGCGCCTACATCTTCCTGGTGCGCGACCGCCTGCGCAAGTTCCCCTATCCGCCCGCCGTAGGCCTGATGACGGGCCTGGTGCTCGCCGCCACCATCATCGCCTATGCGGTGCTGCCCGCGCTGGCGGCCCCGGCCTTCGGGAGCGCCTTCACCGGCGTGCTGCTCAGCTGGCGGTTCCTCGGGCACTTCCTCTACTGGGCCCTGCTGATGGCCGCCACCATGCTGATGGTCCGCCTCAACGACCAGTACGGCAGCGGGGGCGCCGGCTACCTGCTGGGCCGCTACCACCGCCCCCGCCAGGAGCTGCGCATCTTCATGTTCCTCGACATGCGCTCCAGCACCGCCATCGCCGAGGAGATCGGCGACACCCGCTACTTCCAGCTGCTGAACGACGTCTATGCCGACATCACCGACCCCGTGGTGTACTCCGAAGGCGACATCTACCAGTACGTCGGCGACGAGATCAGCGTGAGCTGGCAGCTGAACAAGGGGATCAAGGGCGACCGCTGCATCCGCTGCTTCTTCGCCATCCGCGAGAAGCTGAAGAAGCGCTCGACGTACTACCACGACACCTACGGCATCGTCCCCGTGTTCAAGGCGGGCTTCCACTACGGGCACGTGACCACCGGCGAGGTGGGCCTGGTGAAGAAGCAGACCATCTTCAGCGGCGACGTGGTGAACACCACCGCGCACATCCAGGCCAGCTGCAACGATTACGGCGTGGACAACCTGGTGAGCAAGGAGCTGATGAACGTGCTCTCGCTGCGGTCGTCGCGCTACCAGGTGAAGGCCATCGGCGAGATCCCGCTGAAGGGCAAGCGGCACATGGTGGAGCTCTTCACCATCTCGCTGGCCGGGGATCAGTAGTGCTCGTAGAGCTTCCCGTTCCACCAGACCTTGCTGGTGCCGCTGTTGCTGCGGTAGGCCACCGCGCCCCGGTAGAGGTCGAACCGCTTGATGCCCGCCTCCTTGCTCGCCACCATGCGCACCCCGCGCCGGTAGAGGCGCAGCGAACGGTTCAGGTCCAGGTAGGCCACCAGGTCGCCGCTCACCGCCCACTGCTCGGGCACGTAGCGCTCGATGATGTCCACGCGGCCGTCGGTGAAGGTCTTCAGCATGCCCTGGTCCACGAAGAGCAGCACGCTGTCCTGCACCCAGTACTCGGTGGGCGCGAAGTCGGCCAGGGTCCATACCTGGTGGTCCCGGTAGCAGCGGAAGGCGCCGCCGGTGCTGATGTAGGCCACCAGCCCCGCACCCGTGCGGAAGCTCACCGGCGCGAAAGGCTCCAGGTCGATGCTCTCCCCGCGGTCGAACACGCGGAAGGTGTCGTCGCGGTCGTCCATGTAGGCCACCACATCGCCGCCCGGCGCCACACGGGCCACATCGGCCCCGGTGCACAGCGTGCTCACTTCGCCCCGGTAGAACAGCAGCACGCGCCGCGCGCCCTTGTCGAAGAAGACGAGGGTGTTGGCCCCGGCCTTCCACTGCGGACCTTCGCCGGCCATCAGCACATCGGCCACGGGCATCGTGCGGCCGCGCCAATACACCACCAGCGTCTGGTCCAGCTGGTCGTGGTACACGATCAGGCTGTCGTGCACGCTGAACTCGCCCACGCCGCGGCAGAGCGTCTCCGCGCCATCCCCGGTGGGGATGCGCAGCGAAGGGCCGGTCTTCCAGGCGAGCAGGTGCTGGGAGCCTTTCACCTGCACGGTCTCGCCGCGCTGCAGGTCGGTCACGCGCCCGTCCACGTAAAGCTTCAGGTCTCCGCCGTCGCTGAGGTACGCCAGGCGGTCGCCGTTCGGGAACACCGCCTGCGGCTTGCGCGGCTCCAGGTCCTCGAAGCGGCCGTCCTGGAATACGATCAAGCGGTCGGCCGCGGTGATCAGCGGCACCGGTGTCTGCGCCACGACGCACCGGGCGATCGACAGACCCGATACGAGCAGCAGGAAGGACGAGCGCATGGGCATCCGGGAACGTTCGTGAAGCATCAAAAGTAGGGGCGCCCCCTGCGCCCATGATCGACAAGCGGGCACGTGGCGCGCCTCAGACCTTCCGCGCCCGCTGCACCGCGCGCACCCGCACTTCCCGCCGGCGGCCCTTCACGGGCAGGACCAGCTCCGGCCCCAGGATGAAGCGCTCTTCCGCATCGGGCATGCGCTTCAGCAGGTCCTCCGACACCAGCAGGTCGGCCTTCAGGTCCTTGCACAGCCCGAGGATGCGGTTCGTCGTGTTCATCACGTCGCCGCTGAAGTCGATGGCGCGCTTGATGTGCCCCACCTGCGCGGTGATGACGCGCCCGCCGTGCACCGCGCCGCGGAAGCGCGGCACCGCCCCGAACTCGCGGAGCAGGTCGTTCTCGTGCGCCTGGATCCGCTCCATGATGTCGAAGTACAGGTCGAGGCAGTTCAGGTCGCGCCGGCCCTCGCGCATGGTCCAGCTGAAGAGCACCTCGTCGCCCACGTACTTGTGGATCTCCGCCTCGTTGCGCAGCACCGCATCGGTCATGAGCGAATGCGTGAGGTTGAGGAAGCGGAAGTAGCGCAGGTCGCCCAGCTTCTCGTTCAGCGCCGTGCTGCCCACCAGGTCGATGTCGAGCACGATGCGCTCCTCGGCATAAGGCTTCTCATAGCGGCCCAGCAGGAAGCCGAGGAAGAGGCGCCGGCCCATGAGCTCCTCGGCCTGCACCACGAGGATGGCGATGGAGGTGACCACCACCACCTGGCCCGCCAGCCGGTAGAAGGGCCTCATCGCCATCAGCTGGCCCGCATGCGTCGTGCCCGCGCCGCCGCCCGGCAGCTGCTGCTCGCTGTTGATGGCGAAGGCGAAGAAGATGAGCGCGATGGTGAGCACGTTCACCGCCAGGGCCTTGCCGATGAACTGCAGGGGCACCGCCAGGGAGCGGAACCGCCGGCCGAACAGGAACTCCTCCAGCACGCCCGTCCAGATGCCCAGCAGCAGCCAGGCGCCCAGGTAGGCGCCCTGCCCCTGCCCGTTGAACAGCATCAGCACGCCGCCTACCGCCACGGTGACCAGGCCGTACTTCAGCAGCTTGCGCAGCTTGTAGCGGGTGACGGCGGTGAGCGTGATCATGGACCCGATGAGAGGGGCGCGAAGATAGCCCCCACCTTTGCGGCGGTATGGACGGTCTCCGGCGCTTCCTCAGCCACTTCTGGCCGATCCCGGCGCAACGCATCGACGGGCCCCGCGGCCCTCTTCATGTGGTGTGGGAGAACGGCCGTCCCGTAGTGAACAGCGCGCGTGCCAACCAGAGCTATGGCAGCCTGCACCGGGTGTGGCAGCTCTGCTTCGCCGACATGGGCATCGCGGAACGGCGGCCGGAGCGCGTGCTCCTCCTGGGCTTCGGCGCCGGCAGCGCCGCCACCATCCTCCGCCGCGAGCTGGACCTCCCCTGCCCCATCACCGGCGTCGACAACGACCCGCGCATGCTGGCCCTCGCCCGCGGGACCTTCCAGGTGGACGCGTTCGGCGGGCTCGACCTCATCGAGCAGGACGCCCACGCCTTCGTCGCCACGCACGACCGCTCCTACCCCCTGGTGGTGGTGGACCTCTTCCACGAGCTGGACCTGGCCGCGGGCATCGAAACGGAGGCCTTCATCGCCGGGCTTCGCCGCTGCACCGCCCCGGGCGGGCTGCTGTGCTTCAACACGGTGGTGCACGACGCCCCCAGCCGCTCCCGCAGCCAGCTGGTGGGAGCGAACCTGGCCCGTGCCTTCGCCACCGTCGACGAGCACCGCTACGAGCGCCTGAACCGGGTGTTCACGGCCCGGTGAACACCGCCGGGGCCCGTTCCATCGTCTTTCCGGGGAATGGCCCGAACTTTGGGTCGTTGTAGTCCTACCGTGGCGCTTCGGTCCTTCCTTCCGCTGCGGTCCGCAGGCGCCCTCCTGGGCCTGGGGGCCGCCTTGCTCGCCCAGGGCCAGCCCGACTGCTCCATCAGCCTGGGGGCCGACCGCACCATCTGCCAGGGCCAGACCACGCAGCTGAACGGTCCGCCCAACTTCAGCAATTACCTCTGGAGCACGGGCGCCACCACCCCCGACATCACGGTGGGCGTCGCCAACGATTACTGGTGCCAGGTGAGCTACCCCAGCGGCAACCTGGTGACGAACGGCAACTTCAGCGCGGGCAACACGGGCTTCAGCTCGCAGTTCACCTACAGCCCCGACCTCTGGAACGAGCCGAACTATTTCATCGGCCAGAACGCGAGCTGGTTCCACAGCCAGTTCACCGGCGTGGGCAACGGCAATTTCCTGATGGCCAACGCGGGCTGGCAGCATGGCTGGTGGGACGTGTGGTGCCAGAACATCACCGTGTGCCCGGGCCAGACCTACACGATCAGCTTCCGCGCCTGCGCGCTCTCCGCGCCCAATCCGCCCACGCTGGAATGGTGGGTGGACGGCGCGTCGGCCGGGGGCTTCACCACGCCCGTGGGCCCCGGCGTCTGGCAGACCTACAGCACCACCTGGACGAGCGGGCCCAACCAGACCTCGGCGAACTTCTGCATCAAGGTGACCTCGGCCTGGGGGGTGGGCAACGACATCGGCATCGACGACATCAGCGTGTCGGGCACCATCGTGCTGCGCGACATCGTGCGCGTGAACGTGACGCCCCTGCCCGTGTTCGACCTCGGCCCCAACACCACGCTCTGCGAAGGCCAGCAGATGCTCCTGGACGCCACGGTCCCCAATGGCACCTACGTGTGGGACGACGGCACCACGGCCGCCACGCACCCGGTGACGGGTCCCGCCTCGCACACCTACAGCGTGACAGTGACCGCGAACAGCTGCAGCCGCAGCGATGCGATCACCGTGAACTACACCCCGCTCCCGGTGGTGGACATCGGCAACGACACCACGCTCTGCGTCGGCGAGACCCTCCTCCTCGATGCGTTCGTCCCGGGGCCCGGGGTCACCTACAACTGGCAGGACGGCAGCACGAACGCCTCGTTCCTGGTGACCCAACCCGGTGACTACCAAGTGACGGTACGCAAGAACGGCTGCGCTGCCACACGGTCGGTCCACGTGGACTATACCCCGCTGCCGGTGGTGGACCTGGGCAACGATACCACGCTCTGCGCCGGGGCCACGCTCCTGCTGGACGCCACGCTGCCGGGCGGCTCCTATACGTGGAGCGACGGCAGCACCGGGGCCACGCTCGCCGTCGATCAACCCGGGTCGTACAACGTGACGGTGAAGGTCAACGGCTGCAGCGCCAGCGACGCCATCACCGTGGCCTTCGACCAACCGTTCGCGGTGGACCTCGGCAACGACACCACGCTCTGCGAAGGAGCCACGCTTCTGCTGGACGCCACGGTGCCGGGCGCCACCTACGGCTGGAACGACGGCAGCACGCTCGCCACGCTCCAGGCGGACCTGCCGGGCGATTACAGCGTGACCGTGACCCGGGGCGCCTGTTCCGCCACCGATATCCTCCACGTGGCGGTGGATCCCCGACCAACGGTGGACCTGGGCGGCGACCGCACCATCTGCGCCGGCGATCCGCTGACGCTCGACGCCACGACCGCCGGCGCCATCTACCGCTGGCAGGACGGTTCCACGGCGGCCACCTATGACGTGGGCTCCGCCGGGCCGTACGAGGTGGACGTGATGCGCGGCGCCTGCACCGTGCACGATTCCATCCACGTCACCGTGGAGCCGATCCCCGTGGTGGACCTCGGCGGCGACCGCATCGTGTGCCCGGGCGAGCCCGTGCAGTTCACCGCCACCACCCCGGGCGCCACCTACCTCTGGAACGACGACAGCACCGGACCCGCGATCACCACCGACGTGCCGGGGAGCTACAGCGTCCAGGTGACCGTGAACGGCTGTACCGGTGTGGGCAGTGCGGCGCTGGCCAACTTCGGCCTGCAGACCGTCGACCTGGGGAACGACACCGTGGTATGCGCCGGGAACACGGTGCCGCTGAGCCTGGCGATCCCCGGCGCCACCTACCTCTGGAGCACCGGGGCCACCACGGACCACATCGATGCCGCCGTCACCGCCGACTACTGGGTGGATGCCACCTTGAACGGCTGCACGGTGCGCGATTCGGTGCAGGTGACCGTCACCCCGCTGCCGGTGATCGACCTGGGCAACGATCGGCTGGTCTGCCCCGGCGCCACGGTGCTGCTGGATGCCACCACGGCCAATGCCACCTACCACTGGAGCGATGGCAGCACCGGCCCTTCCGTCCAGGCCGGCACGGGGAGCTGGGACGTGACCGTCACGGTGAGCGGCTGTTCCAGCACCGACCACGTGGAGGTGGGTGAGCGCGTCCCGCCGACGATCGACCTGGGCAACGACACCACCCTCTGTCCGGGTGCCACGCTGGAACTGGACGCCTCCGGCCCCGGCCTGTCGGCCGTGTGGGACCATGGCCCCACGAACGCCGTGATCACGGTGGCCGCGTCGGGGACCTATGGCGTCACGGTGACCGATGCCTTCGGTTGCACCGGCCATGACGCGATCACCGTGGACCACTTCGCCCTGCCCGCGGTCTTCATCGGCAACGACACCACGCTCTGCAGCAACGCGCTGATCACGCTGGACGCCACCACGCCCGGCGCCGACGACTATGTGTGGAACAACGGCTCCACCGGCACCATGCTGATCGCCGGGGGCTTCGGCACCTACTGGGTGGACGTGACCTTCGGCACGTGCGTCGTGAGCGATTCCATCGAGATCGCCACCGTGGGCGCCCCCACCGTGCACCTGGGCAATGACACCACCCTCTGCCCCGGCGCCACCCTGCTGCTGCACGCCACCGCTTCCGCGGATGCGACCCTGGCCTGGGACGACGGCTCCACCGGAAGCGACCTCCTGGTGAGCGGCACGGGCACCTACACGGTGACGGCCACGAACGCCGCGGGCTGCACCGCCACCGATGCGATCGCGGTGGCCTACCTCGACGCCCAGGGCGTCGACCTGGGCAACGACACCACCCTCTGCCCCGGCGCCACCCTGCTGCTGCACGCTTCGCTGCCGGGCGGAACGAACCACTGGAACGACGGCAGCACCGGTGCCACCCTGCCGGTCAACGCGGCAGGCACCTACACGGTGGACGTGACCGCGAGCGGCTGCTCCTTCAGCGCATCGATCGATGTGGCGTACGTGGACCTGCCGGCCCTGTCGCTCGGCGCCGACCGGGAGCTGTGCATGGGCGCCACGCTCGAGCTGGCGGCCAACGACATCCCCGGCGCCGCCTACCTCTGGGACGATGGCTCGACAGGACCGCACCGCTCCGTGGACGAAGGCGGCACCTACTGGGCCCGCGCAACGCTCAGCGGGTGCACGACCAGCGATACCGTGCTGGTGACGGCGATCCCCCTGCCGGTGGTCGACCTGGGCAACGACACGGCGCTGTGCGCGAACACCACCCTGCCGCTGGACGTGGGCATGCCGGGCGGCACCTACCATTGGAACGACGGGAGCACGCTGCCCACGCGGATGGCCGGGCCCGGCACCTGGAGCGTGGAAGTGACCCGCCAGGGATGCACGAGCTCCGACGCGCTCACCATCACGGAACGGCCGACGCCCGTGCTCCACCTGCCCAGCGACACCACGCTGTGCGAAGGAGCGACGTGGACGATCGACGTGACGCAGGCGGGCGCCGGCTATCTCTGGCAGGACGGCTCGACCGCTGGTACCTACCTCGTACAAGCCGCAGGCGCTTACAGCGTGACGGCGTCCATCGCGGCATGCACGGCCTCCGCTGCGGTGGATGTGAACTACTTCTCCCCCTCTTCGCTGGAACTGGGCGCGGACACCAGCCTCTGCCCCGGGGCCTCGCTCCGCCTGGAGGCCGACATCCCGAACGCGGCCATCACCTGGTCGGACGGCTCGTCGGGCACTTCGCTCCTGGTGCAACAGCCCGGCGCCTACCAGGTGCAGGTGAACGTGGGCGGCTGCATCGCGGAGGACCTCATCCACGTGGCCTACGTGCCCCTGGTGCCGCCCGACCTCGGCGGTGACCGCACCCTGTGCGAAGGCGACAGCCTGGTGCTGCGCATCGCGCCGGGCAGCGCCTCCGTGCTCTGGAACGATGGCTCCTCGGCGGACTCGCTCCTGGTGCTGGCCGGCGGCACGTACGGTGTATCGCTCCTCCTCGATGGCTGCAGCGCGTCGGACGCCGTGGCGATCGCCTATACCCCGCTGGTCGACCATATCGACCTGGGCCCCGATGCCGCCATCTGCCCCGGCCGGTCACTGACCCTGGATGCGACCACCGCGGGCGCCACCTACCGCTGGAGCACCGGCTCGCACGCGGCCTCCCTCGTGGTGACCATGCCGGGCCTCTACCACGTGCAGCTCAGCGGTCCCTGCATCAACGCCGCCGACACGATCCTGATCGCCGAGGGCGACTGTGCGCCGGAGGTCTTCACACCGAACGCGTTCACGCCGGACGGGGACGGCATCAATGACGGCTTCGTGCCTTCCTTCACGGGCGAGCCCATCGCGTACCTGTTCCTCGTGTTCGACCGTTGGGGCGCCGCGATCTTCTCCAGCGAGGCGCCGGGCGTGCCCTGGGACGGAACGGTCGACGGCGAACCCGCCCCACCGGGGGTCTATGTCTGGTCGCTGCACTACCGGGCCGTGGGCGATGATGGGGTGACGCAGCGCCGCCTCATCGGCAGCGTGACCCTACTCCGCTGACCCCGGGGCCATCGGTGCGTCATAGCCGTCCTCCTTCCAGATGAAGACCCCGTCCGCCAGGCGGACATAGGCCATGCGCTCCCCGCGCATCACCCGGAAGAGGTCCTTGTCCATCCATTCCACGGACGTGCAGGACAAGGGCACGAGGGCCTTCCCCTGCAGGTCGATGACACCGGTGCCGCCGGCCTGCGCCGCGATGACGTGGCCCTGGCGCACATCGCTCAGGGACCTGTACTTCAGCGGGAGCACTTCTTTGCCGGTGCTGTCGATCAGGCCGAAGAGCTCGCCGTTCTTCACGCGGGCATAGCCGCCGTGCATCTCCCAGGCCTGGTCGTACTTCGCCTCGGCCACCGTGGTGAACGAGCGGCCCGCATAGCCCCACTTGGCCTTCTTCTTCACCGGCACCACGTCGCTTTCCATCAGCCCGATGTCCATGTATTGCGGCGGGAACACCTTGATGCCGCTGGTGTCGATGAGGGCGTACTTGGTCCCCACCAGCACGCGGGCCACCCCGTTGTGGAAATCGCCGAGGCCGGGCGTGGCGGCGTTGGCGTCGAACTGCTGCGGCACCACCCAGGCGCCCACCGCGTTCACATAGCCGCACTTGCCCTTGTCGATCACCAGCGCCAGGCCGTCGTTGAACGGGCCCACGTGCTCATGCTCCACGGGCAACAGCACGTCGCCGAAGCCGCTGATGAGCCCCATGCGCCCCCCGCGGCGCACCCGCGATACGGGCGCCGCGAAACCCTCGACCCAGTCGTACTGGAACGGCACCACCGTGTTGCCCGTCTTGTCGATCACGCCGAAGAGCCCGTCCTTCTTCACCACGGCGAGCCCGTTGCGGAAGCCCATGGCGCCGTCGAAGGTGAAGGGGACGACCTCGCGCCCGCCCACATCGATGTAGCCGTAGCGCCCGTCCTTCGCGGCATAGGCCAGGCCCTCCTCGAACTCGCCGACCTCCGCGAAGGCCATCGGCACCACCAGGCGCCCGCTGCGGTCCACCACACCGGCCTTGTCGCCCTGCTCCACGGTGGTGAGGCCCTCGTGCGCATCGAGCACGTCGTCGTACGTGATGGGCACCACCTCCTTGCCCATCTTGTTGATGGTGCCCACGCGCCCGTCACGGCCCACCTGCGCCTGGCCGTTGATGAAGGGCTCCACGAACTCGTAGGCTGCCGGGACCCGCTCTTCGCCCTGGCCATCGATGAAGCCCCACTTGCCATCGCGCCGGAAGGGGTACAGCGCCAGGCCGGCCACCTTGTAATCGTCCACCAGCTCGGTCACGAACGGGTAGTCCGGATAGTCCTTCAGGAACTGCGTGATGTTGCCGACGCTGAGCTCGCGCGTGTAGTTCTCATAGATCCCGCGCCAGGCGGTGCCCACGTTCGGGTTGTCCGGATAGCGCTGGATGAAGGCGCGGTAGTCCTCCGTCCGGCGGTCGGGCACGCTCAGCTCGAAGAGCGCATCCTGCGCATCGCGCACGTAGGGGCTTTCGGGGTGCTCCCGCAGGAAGCGCTCGAACTGCGGGATGCTGCGATCGGGCGTGGCCTCGCGGTAGATGGCCTGCTGCAGGCGGGAACGTGCCTCGTAGATCTCCTTCGCCCCGGGATAGCGCCCGATGAAGGCCTGGTAGGCCGCCGCGGTGTTGGCCGTCCGCGCCTCCTGGAAGGCCAGCTGGTCGCGGCGGACGATGGCGTCCGCCTGCTGCTTGCTGTCGGGGTACGTGTCGATGAACCGCTGGTATGCCGCGATGTCGTCCTGCTCGTCCGCCTTCGTCCAGGCGATCGCATAGAGGTGCTCCTTCTGCGCGGCGATGCTCGCGGCGTCCACGCCCAGGACCCGGATGGCCGTGCGCTCCTTCTCCGCCATGGTGGCGAAGGCGGCATCGGCCTTGCGGATGAAGAGCCAGCTTGAATCGGCCTGGAAGAAGGGGTTGTCGTTGCGGCCGGTGATGACGCTCAGGCCGTACCAGGCCGCGGCCGGGTGTTTCTCCGTCTGCCCCTGGAACAGCTCCCGGGCGAGGAAGTAGTTGTACACCTTCAGCGCCTCGAACGCCTTTTCCAATTTGCCGGCCTGCACGCTGCCCGCGGCCATCAGCCACAGCAGCACCCCGGCGCAACCACGCATCATCCTTCGCATGCGGTGCGAATTTACCCGGTCCGATGCCCGGCATGTCCCAACTTCGCGCCACCGCTTGCTGGATGGCCCCGGACGGCACCCGCCTTGAACGCCGGCTCACGCGCCGCAATGCCCGCTGGGCGCTGATCGCCGTCGGCGCCGTTTCCCTCTTCTTCGCCTTCGCGCTGCGGCATGCGCGGGTGGACTACGACTTCGAGAAGTTCTTCCCCAAGAACGACCCCGAACTGGACCGCTACCAGGCCTTCCGCGACCGCTTCGGCAGCGACAACGATTTCCTCCTCATCGGCATCGAGCGCCCGCAGGGCGTGTTCGAGCGCCGCTTCCTCACGCGCGTGGACGCGCTCACGGCGGCGCTGGAGCAGGTGCCCTACGTGCGCTCGGTGACCTCGCCCACCCGCCTCACCGAGCCGGTGGTCACGCCGGTGGGGGCCTTCGAGGTGCCTTACCTGCGCTTCACGAACGACAGCCTGCTGGCGGTGGACTCGGTGCGCATCCGGCAGGACCCGCGGGTGCGCGACACCTTCTTCGATGCCCGCGCCCAGGCCCTGCTGCTGGTGCTGATCTCGGAGCCGGGGCTGTCCAAGGCGAAGAGCGATTCGCTCCTGAGCGGCGTGGAGGCGTGCATCGCGGCGAGCGGGTTGGAGCACGTGCGCCTGGGCGGACGCATCCATGGGCAGCACTACTACATCGCGATGATGGTGGAGGAGCTCTTCCTCTTCCTGGGTTCGAGCATCGCGCTGCTCGCGATCTTCCTGTGGGCCGGCTTCCGCTCGTTCTGGGGGGTGGCGGTGCCCATCGTCACGGTGGGCCTGGCGATCCTGTGGCAGGTGGGCTTCATGACGCTGCTGGGCAAGCCGCTGAGCATCCTTACCATGCTGCTGCCCACCATCCTGTTCGTGGTGGGGATGAGCGACGTGGTGCACATCCTGGAATGCTACCTGGACGAGCTGCGCGCCGGGCACGGACGGGTGAAGGCGCTCGCGCGGACCTACCGGGAGGTGGGGCTGCCCACCTTGCTCACCGCCCTCACCGCGGCCATCGGCTTCGCCACGCTGGGCACCGCGAGCATCCAGCCGCTGCAGGAGTTCGGCTTCTACACAGGCATCGGCGTGCTGCTGGCCTTCGTGCTGGCCTTCACGCTGCTGCCCGCGCTGTTGGTGTTCATCGGGCCGGAGAAGCTGCTGCCCCACCGCACGCGCGCCTCGCCCTGGGACCGCCGGCTGCCGCGGCTGTTCCAATGGACCATCCGGCACCGGCGCGGCATCGTGCTCGGCTTCGGGGCCATCGCCGTGGCCGGGATCGCGCTGATGACGCGCATCAAGGTGAACAACTACCTGCTGGAGGACTGGCCCGAGGACGATGCGAAGAAGGTGGGCTACCGGTTCTTCGAACAGCGCTTCGGCGGCGTGCGCCCCTTCGAAGTGGAGATCACGCTGGCGGACACCGGCCGCCGCATCTGGGACCCGCAGGTGCTGCGGCAGATCGAGCGCGTGCAGGCGCACGTGGAGCAGGACTACGGGGTCAACAGCGTGCTGTCGCCGGTGACCCTGATGCGCTCGCTGAACAAGGCCTTCAACGGCGGTGAGGCATCCTTCTATACCCTGCCGGACGACAGCCTGGAATGCCACCGCCTGGCGAAGCGTGCCCGCCTCTTCGCCGGGAAGGAAGGGCTGGCGAGCCTCGTGCGGGCCGACGGCCGGGGCGCGCGCCTCAGCGGGCGCATGGTGGACCAGGGCGGCTACGTGGACACCCGCAAGAACGCCGAGCTGGAACGGTTCATCGCGACGCACACCGACAGCACCCTGGTGCGCTTCCACCAGACAGGCATGGCCTACCTGATCGACCGCAACAATGCCACGCTGAGCGCGCAGCTGGTGGGCGGCATGGGCCTGGCGGTGCTGCTCACCGCCCTGATCATGATGTGGTTCTTCCGCGACCCGCGGATGGTGCTGGTGGCCCTGCTGCCCAACCTGGTGCCCCTCGCCTTCGTGGCCGGCGTGATGGGCGCCTGCGGCATCGACCTGAAGGTGAGCACGGCCATCATCTTCTCCATCGCCTTCGGCATCGCCGAGGACGACACCATCCACATGCTGGCCAAATTGCGCCAGCAGCTGCGCGAGGGGCGCACGGTGGCCTATGCGCTGAAGCGCACCTACCTCAGCACCGGCAAGGCCGTCACCGTCACCAGCCTCATGCTGATCTCCGGCTTCATCACCCTCACGTTCTCCGACTTCGCCAGCGTGTTCTACATGGGCCTGCTGATCACGCTCACGCTGGCCTTCGCCTTCGTGGCGGAACTGCTGCTGCTGCCGGCGCTGGTGATGCTCATCATGCGGCCGCGACCCGCACGCGCATGATCGGCATAGGCGATGCGGCCGGGCACATGGCCCAGCTGTTGATGCGGGTGCTGCTCGTGCTGGCGCCCACGCTCCTGCTCCTGTGCTGGCGCCTGCGCCTGTTCGGCGGGCTGCCCTGGCCTGTGCGGTGGCTTCTCCGCCTCGCATGCGTGACCGCCCTCTGCATCGGCTGCTTCCGGCTTCCTGCCCCCGCCTTGCGGGGACTGCTGCACGGGATCCCCTGGGCCTGCGGAGGCGTGGTCGCCGTCGTGGTCCTGGTGACCCCATCGATCCGCGCGGCCATCCGGGACGTGCTCCGATAGGCCGGAACGGAAAAGGCGGCCCATGGCCGCCTTCCCTGTTCGGTCCGTTCCGCTCGGCGCTTACTGGTACTCCTGCAGGGCCGTCTTGAACTCGGGATCGTCCTTCAGCGCCTCCTTGCCCAGCTCGAGCGCGGCCTTGGCCCCGCTCTTGTCGCCCTTGCTGTCCAGGTAACCGGCGTAGTTGATGAGGGCGCTCTTCATCAGCTTCTTCTGGTCCTCGGGCAGGGCCTCCACGCCACCGGCGGCCTCCAGGGCCGACTTGAACTTGGCGGTGCTGGCGTCGCCCTCCTTGGCCAGGTTGCTCTTGTACTGGCACAGGGCGAGCATCAGCCAGGGGCCGGGGTTCTCGGGGTAGTAGCCCGTCATGCTGTCGAAGGTCTGCTTGGCCTTGCTCATGCTCTTGGCCCCCTCATCGTAGAAGTTGAGGCCGGTCTCCTGGGCCATGGTGTTCAGCTCGCTCCAGTAGTCGGCGTAGTTGTCGAAGAACTCCTTGTTCTTGTCCTTCTTGCGGTACTTCTCGGCCCACTTCAAGGCCTCCTTGTCGGCCTTCTTGTAGTCCTCCATGGCCTTGTACTTCTCGATCTTGCTCATCTCGTACAGGCACATGCTCATGTAGAGGTAGGGCAGCGGGTCCTTCTTCGTGTCGTCCTTCTCGGTATAGAGCTGCGCCTTGGCCAGGCAGTCCTCGTACTTCTCGTCCACGAACTTCACGAGCAGGTCATCGTAGGGCTTCTTCTGCGCGCTGGCACTGACGATGAGCAGCGAGGCCAGGGCGAGGGTGAACGACCGTATCATGCGGGAGGTGGCTTTGCGCGGGTTTGGCAAGAACGATGCCGAAGGTAGCACCGCGTGCTTCCGTTCCTACGGGGAAGGGCGGCTTCCAGTTGCCGGCCGATCGTTCCCCACCGACAGGGCCGTTCCCTGTTCCTTGGCGGGGAGCCCTAGTTTCGCGGCCACTGCCGGCCAAGGACCGGCACCTACGGCCCGGCCCATGCGCATCGACATCCTCACCGCCCTCCCGGGCCTCCTGGACAGCTATTTCAACGACAGCATCCTGGAGCGCGCCCAGCAGAAGGGCCTGGCCGAGGTGCACGTGCACGACCTGCGCGCCTTCGCCACGGACAAGCACAAGCGGCTGGACGACTACGCCTTCGGCGGGGGGGCCGGCATGGTGATGCTGATCGAGCCCATCCACCGGGCCATCGAGCACCTGAAGGCCCAGCGGACCTATGACGAGGTGATCTACATGAGCCCCGACGGCCAGCGCCTGGACCAGCCCCTGGCCAACCGGATGAGCACCCTGAAGAACCTCATCCTGCTCTGCGGCCACTACAAGGGGGTGGACGAGCGCGTGCGCCAGCACCTGGTGACCCGCGAGATCAGCATCGGCGACTATGTGCTCAGCGGAGGCGAACTCCCGGCGGCCGTGCTCAGCGATGCCCTCATCCGCCTGCTGCCGGGGGTGCTGAACGACGAGACCTCGGCCCTGTCGGACAGTTTCCAGGACGGCCTGGTGGCCCCCCCCGTCTATACCCGTCCGGCCGAATACAACGGCTGGCCCGTGCCCCCCGTGCTGATGAGCGGCCACGAGGCCCGGATCCAAGCCTGGCGCCATGAGCAGAGCGTCCAGCGCACCCGGGAACGGCGCCCGGACCTCCTGGACGGACCCGAAGGTGGGTAGTCCCTGCCGCGCGAAGGCGATCTTTCCTTAATATTGCGGCCCCAATTGCGGGCGAGCCCCGCCGTAAACCGCTGAGCGCCATGGACAAGATCAAGCAACTCGAGAAGGAATGGGCCCCCGTGAAGCAGTATCCTGACTTCAAGGCGGGCGATACCATCACCGTTCACTACCGCATCAGCGAGGGGAACAAGGAGCGCATCCAGCAGTACCAAGGCGTGGTGATCCAGCGCAAGGGCAGCGGCAGCACCGCCACCTTCACCGTGCGCAAGATGAGCGGCAACGTGGGCGTGGAGCGGATCTTCCCGATCGCCTCCCCCTTCATCGACCAGATCGATGTGAACAAGCGCGGCCAGGTGAACCGTGCCCGCATCTTCTACCTGCGCGAGCGCCGCGGCAAGAGCGCCCGCATCCAGGAGAAGCGCATGCCGGTGGCCGCCGCCGAACCGGTCAGCGCGAAGTAAGCCTCCTTCCACCGAACACCGAGCGGCCCCCGGATCCCGGGGGCCGTTCCTTTTCCCGCTATCTTCACTCCATGGGCATCCTGTGGAGCATCCTCATCGGCGGCGTGGCCGGATGGCTGGCCGGTCAGATCATGAAAGGCCAGGGCTACGGCCTGGGCATCAACATCATCCTGGGCATCGTGGGCGGCCTGGTCGGCGGCTGGGTGTTCAGCCTGTTCGGCCTGGCCACCACCAACATCCTGGGCCAGCTGATCTGCGCCACGGTGGGCGCCGTCCTGCTGATCGTGCTGGCGCGCGCCCTGCGGAAGTGAAGGGAGGGATGGAACGGGTGATCATCCGCTCCTCGTGCTCCGACGCGAGCATCACGTTCTGTGAACGGGACGGCGATGACTTCACCGTCCTGGTCTCCGATCGGGCGTTCAACGTGCGAAGGACCGTCTACGGATATCTGCAATACCCTGAGCTTGTCCGCTTGTTCAAGCGGATGGCCGATGCCTGGGACGGATGGCCCGGGGCGATGATGTGGTCCTCCCTGGAGAACGAGATGGAACTGGAGGCCACCCATGACCGCCTGGGGCATATCACGCTCGGCCTGAAGCTTCGCCATCCGGGGATCGCCGAGCCTTGGGATATGCAGGCCCACGTGACCGTCGATGCGGGGCGACTGGATCGTATCGCACAGGAGATGGACCTCTTCTTCTCAGGTGTCCCTTCCTCCTCCTTGGCGCAAGATCTTTCCTAGCTCGCGATATTCGCATGCGGCGATGCGCCTCTCACGCACCGCTGCTCCAGACGATGCCTCCTGCTCTCACAGGGATGGCCCAACGGCTCCTCCTCCGTGGCCTCCTCCTCTTCGCCCCCCTTTCCGCCACCGCCCAGGCCCTGCTTTCTACCGATACCTACAACGGGGGGCTCGTGGTCGGCACCTTCTCCATCGGCGACCAGACCCAGGGCACCGGCGCCCTCTTCATGGACCTGCCGGCCGGGGCCACCGTGCGGCGGGCGACCCTGTACGCCGTCACGATCGGCGGCCAGCCCGATGCCAGCGTCTCCATCACCCTGGGCAGCATCCCGGTCACCTTCGACGCATCCACGGCGGGGCCTGCGTTCAGCTGCCTCTATGGCGCGGCCGTGCTGCACAGCGTGGACCTGACCGCCGTGCTGGACCCGGCCATCGGCGTGTACACCCTGGCCATCCTTGGCGGCTTCACCACCTTCAAGGAGTACATGCTCTTCACGGAATACGAGCTGGCCGGCGCCGGTCCCATCACGGTCGACGTGTTCCATTGCGGCCTCGACTCGCAGCTGGAAGAGAACTACACGCTGCACACCACGCTGCCGATGTCCACCGATGCGCCGATCGCCTTCGGCACCATGGGCGCCTATGCGCTGAGCCCCTGGATCGATTATGAGACGGTGACGGTCAACGGCACCGAGCTGGGCAAATTCCACGGCCGGGATTCCAATGCGGGCCCCGGCAACTTCTTCGGCGCCTGCGCCACCTTCCACTACGCGAACGGCACGTTCGAAGGCGTGGGCGACGATAGCCCCGACCAGGCGATCGCCGGTGCCGATGTGCTTTCCGACCTCTCCGGCCTGATCGCCCATGGGGACCAGCAGTTCCAGGTGACCTACCGCCACAACCCCACCCTGATGGTGGAGCAGCAGCAGGACAACCTCGTGAACATGGTGGTGGTGGCCTATTCCGGCCTGCCCTGCCCCACGGTGCAGGACCTGCTCGGACCGGACACGACGCTCTGCCCCGGCGAGACCCTGCTGCTGGACGCGACCCGCGATGGCGCGCAATACTTCTGGCAGGACGGCAGCACGGACCCGACCTTCCTCGTGACCGGGCCGGGCACCTACCACGTGCAATGGCTGCATCCCGAATGCACCTGGACGCCCGATACCGTGGTGGTGGACTACGTGACCCGGCCCGACCTGGGCCTGGGTGCGGACCGCCAGCTGTGCGCAGGCGACTCGGCCGTGATCGGCGGCGCGCCCATCCCGGGAGCCATCTATGCATGGAGCGACGGTCCAACGGACATGCCCCGGACGGTGGACAGCACGGGGACCTACACCCTTACGGTGCTCGTGGACGGCTGCCCCTTCTCCGGAAGCGTGACCATCATCGCCCGTGATTGCAGCCAGGCCGTGGAACTGCCGAACGTGTTCACGCCCAATGGCGACGGGGACAACGATGTGTTCACGCCCATCGCCCTGCAGGGCGTGGACCGGCTTTCCTTCACGGTGTACAACCGCTGGGGCCAATCCGTGTTCACCACCGAACGGCCGGCCCTGGGCTGGGACGGGCACACATCGAGCGGAGACCTTGTGCCGGAGGGCGTCTACTTCTGGGTGCTCAGGTACGCGTTCGCCGGTGAACCGGGCGCCGCACGCACGGGCCATGGCACGGTGACGCTCTTGCGCTGACCCTCCGCTCTTCCGCTCGCCGCAGGATCTCCTGCGAGGAACCCGACGGGAGATATCGACAGCATGCGGGCGCCTTCGGAGAAGATGCCCCGCAGAGCTATGCGGCCATCACCGTCCGAGCGGACATTCCACCCTCACTCGTCAATGCCTCCTCCCTCACCATCACGCTCCCGGAGACCTTGTCATGGATGGCGCGCAGTTTCGTGTCGCTGCCCATGGTCAGGAACGACAACCAGCCCAGGCACAGCTTGACCACGTAACGCAGGTATGCTTGCGCGATGTCGATCCGCCGCGACTCGTCGGCCGCCTTCCGTACGCGGATCCTCATCACCCGATTGCCCAGGGTCGCCCCCAGGAAGGTCATCGCCAAGGGCTCGTATCCGAACCAGATGAAGAAGAAGATCCCCTTCCGCAGGCCTTCCGGCGCGTCGGGGAATGGGTCCAGCGCATAGCCGGCGATGAACATGAACGTGATCAGCACCATCGTATCGATGACGATGGAGCGATAGCGCGCACCCAACTCGGGGTAGCGCGAACGGTCGACGACCGGAACGTCCGCCGGTCGGGCCTCGGCCTGCTGTGGGGCATCCATCCTAACCTACCAGTTCCTTGTTCCGGTTCGGGATGTCCTCCTTGGTGAAGGGCACGCGGTCCTCCTCTTCCTTCAGCTTCATCACCAGGGCGAGGGCGTCGGGCACCACGTCGCTGCAGAGCGTGAGGAAGCTGCCGGGCTTGGCCGTGCTGATGGCATGGCGGATGGCCTCCTCCTCCTTCTTGATGATGATGTACTTCTTGTCGGGGTCCACGTCGGTGATGCCCTTCACCATGAGGGCGATGATCTCGTCGTCGCTGCGGCCGCGCAGGTTGCGGTCCTGGCGGATGATGATCTCATCGAACATCCGCGCGCTGAGGCGGCCCAGGTTCACGGTGTCCTCGTCGCGGCGGTCGCCCACCCCGGCGATGACGCCCACCTTCGGGCCGTCGGGGATCTTGCTGAGGAAGCGGCCCAGCGCCTCGAAGCCGTGCGGGTTGTGGGCGTAGTCCACCACCACCTGGAAGTTGCGGAACTGGAACAGGTTGAGGCGGCCGGGCGTCTGCGCCGGTGACGGCACGAAGGTCGCGAGCGCCTCGCGCAGCTCCTCCACCTTCACGCCCTGCACATAGGCCGCCAGCACCGCGGGCAGGATGTTCTGGATGTTGAACACCGCCTTGCCGCCGTAGGTCAGCGGCACGTTCACCGCCTTCTCGATGCGCAGCTTCCATTCGCCCTTGCAGATGGTGATGAAGCCGTTCTCATAGATCGCCGCGATGCCGCCGCCCTTCATGTGCGCCTTGATCAGGCGGTTGTTCTCGTCCAGGCTGAAGAGGGCCATCTTACAGTCGCACTGCTTGCGCATGGCCATCACCAGCTCGTCGTCGGCGTTGAAGATGGCATAGCCGTCGCGCCGCACGCTGCGCGGCACGGTGCTCTTCACGTTGGCCAGTTCCTCCAGCGTGTTGATGTCCTTCAGGCCGAGGTGATCGGCCGCCACATTGGTGACGATGCCCACGTCGCAGTGCTCGAAGCCCAGACCGCTGCGCAGCATGCCGCCGCGCGCCGTCTCCAGCACGGCCAGGTCCACCAGCGGGTCCTTCAGCACGAACTGCGCGCTGGCCGGGCCGGTGCAATCGCCCTTCATCAGCATGCGGTTCATGATGTACACGCCGTCGCTGCAGGTCATGCCCACCTTGTAGCCCACGCTGCGCATGAGGTGCGCGATGAGGCGCGTGGTGGTGGTCTTGCCGTTGGTGCCGGTGACGGCGATGATGGGGATGCGGCTGGGCGCGCCCGGCGGGAAGAGCATGTCCACCACCGGCTCGGCCACGTTGCGGCCCAGCCCCTCGATGGGGTCCAGGTGCATGCGGAAGCCCGGCGCCGCGTTCACCTCCAGCACCGCACCGCTCTCGCTCAGCGGCTTGGTGATGTCGTCCGTCATCACGTCGATGCCGCAGATGTCCAGGTCGATGATGCGCGAGATGCGCTCGGCCATGAACACGTTGTAGGGATGCACGATCTCGGTGACGTCGGTGGCCGTGCCCCCCGTGCTCAGGTTGGCCGTGGCCTTGAGGTAGACCGTTTCCCCCGCCTTCGGCACGCTCTGCGGTGTCATCCCGTTGCGGGCGAGCAGCTTCTCGCTGTGGTCGTCGATGGTGATCTGCGTGAGCACCTTCTCGTGCCCGAAGCCGCGGCGCGGGTCCATGTTCACCTCGGCCACCAGCTGCTCGATGGTGCTCCGGCCGTCGCCGGTCACGGCGGCGGGCGTGCGCTTGGCGGCGGCCACGAACTTGTGATCGATCACCAGCAGGCGGTGGTCCAGGCCGGTGATGAAGCGCTCCACCACGGCGCTGCGGCTGATCTCCTTCGCCTTGGCCAGCGCGGCCTTGGCCTCCTCCATGTTCTTGATGCCGATGGTGGCCCCGCGACCGTGGTTGCCACCGATGGGCTTGATCACGCAGGGATAGCCCACCGATTCCAGCGCGGCCTCCAGGCCTTCCTCGGTGCGCACCACGCGGCCCTTCGGCACGGGGATCTCGTAGCTCTCGAGCAGCTGCTTGGTCTCCTCCTTGTCGCAGGCGATCTCCACGCCGATGTTGCTGGTGTTGCTGGTGATGGTGGCCCGGATGCGCTTCTGGTGCACGCCGTGCCCCAGCTGCACCAGGCTCTGCCCGTTCAGCCGCAGGTAGGGGATACCGCGCTTCAGGGCCTCGTGCACGATGGAGCCCGTGCTCGGCCCCAGCCGCGTCTCCTCGCGCAGCTCGCGCATGCGCTGGATGTCGGCGTCCAGGTCGTACGCCGTGTCGTCGATCAGGGCCTGCGCGATGGCCACCGCGGCCTTCGCCGCATATAGGCCCACGGCCTCCTCGACGTAGCTGAACACCACGTTGTACACGCCCGTCTCCCCCGTGCTGCGCGTGCGGCCGAAGCCCGTGTCCATCCCCGCCAGCGTCTGGATCTCCAGGGCGATGTGCTCGATCACATGGCCCATCCAGGTGCCGCGCTTCACCCGCTCGAAGAACCCGCCCTCGTGGTCCTCGCTGCAGCGGTGCGCGTACATCGTGGGGAGCATCGCCTGGATCCGCTCATGGAACCCCGGGATCCGGTCCGTCGGCCGCTGCTCCAGCTCCCCGATGTCCAGACGCATCACGATCAGGTGATGCCGCTTCACGGACCAGTAGTTCGGGCCCCGCATGGCCTTCAGTTCCAGGATGCGCATGGGAAAAAAGGATGGTGTGCGCTCAAGATAGGAACCTTGGGGTGTTCACCGAATGACCGGCCGGCCTTTACCTGCGGGCCATGGCGGGCTATTTTCGCACCCGCTGTCCCGGGGCTTTCCCCTGGCCGGCCCGGGGCGGGGGGAACGAACCACGATCATGAGCAGTGCACCGAAAGGGAAGCTGATCGCCATTGGCGGCAACGAGGACAAGGGCCGGACGGAGAACGTGAACGGCCCGTCGGGCCATGCCTTCATCGAGGACGGCATCCTGAAGCGGGTGGTGGACGAGGCCGGCGGTCCGAACGCCCGCATCGCGCTGATCACCGCGGCCAGCAGCATCCCCGAGGAGGTGGCGGCCAACTACATCGAGGCCTTCGGCAAGCTCGGCGTCACACGGGTGGACGTGCTCGACATCCGCGACCGCCAGGACGTGAAGCCCGATATGGTGAAGCGTCTCGCCCATGCCGATGGCGTGATGATGAGCGGCGGCAACCAGCTGCGCCTCACCACCATCTTCGGCGGCACCGCCTTCCTGGAGCTGATGAAGCGCCGCTACCGCGACGAGGAGGGCTTCGTGATCGCCGGCACCAGCGCGGGCGCCATGTGCATGAGCAGCACCATGATCTACCAGGGCCACAGCGCCTCGGGCCTGATCAAGGGCGGTGTGAAGATGACCACCGGCGCCGCCCTCGTCCATGATGTGATCATCGACAGCCACTTCGTGGAGCGCGGCCGCTTCAGCCGCCTGATCCAGGCCGTGGCCGGCAACCCCAATTCCATCGGCATCGGCCTGGGCGAGGACACCGGCGTGGTGATCACCGGCGGCGAGATGCTGGAGACCATCGGCAGCGGACAGGTGATGATCTTCGACGGCCACGAGATCACCTACAGCGATTTCGCCGACGTGGAGGAAGGCGAGCCCTTCAGCATCGAGGGCATGCGCGTCCACATCATCTCCAAGGGCCACAGCTATTCCGTGCAGCAGCGGATGTTCACCGCCGTGCGCGTGCCGGTGAAGGGCTGATCGGGGCGGGAGGCGGAAATGGATCCGTCCTCCTTCGGTTCTTTGTGACCGGCCTCCCACCTTTGCGCTCCCCCATGCGCAAGCTCCTCCTCAACCTCGCCGTCACGCTGGACGGCTACATCGAAGGCCCCAACGGCGAGATCGACTGGTGCCTGGCCGACCAGGACTACGGCCTCACCGACTTCCTGGCCCGCTGCGATGCCCTGCTGATGGGCCGCAAGAGCTATGAGGGCATGCTCGTCTACGATCCGAACCCCTGGCCCGAGAAGCGCAAGTACGTGTTCTCCCGCACGCTGCGCGAGGTGATCCCCCATACGGACGTGCTGGCCGGCGAGGTGGCGCAGGAAGTGGCCCGCTTGAAGGCCCTGCCCGGCCAGGACATCTGGCTGTTCGGGGGCGCCGACCTGATCGCGCAATGCCTCCAGGCGGGGCTGGTGGACGAGCTGTGCCTGGCGGTACATCCCCTGCTGCTCGGCGGCGGGCGGCCGCTGTTCATTCCGGGCCTGCCGCGCGTCCCCCTGCGGATGCTCGATACCCGCACGTACGACACCGGCCTGGTGCAGGTGACCTACGCGGTGGTCCGCTGAGCATCGGGCCGGCAAGCCGCCGATCGGGGAACCGCTTCCCCACGTGGCGTGCATGCCATCGGTGGGTTCTCCGCGGCCGGGCACCGTCACGCCTGGGCCGGGGCTCGGCGGCGGAAAGCTGGCATGTTCCTGTCAGGGGGATGGCACCACAATCCCACATCCCCCATGAGCACGCAACGAACCGTATTGGGCTTTGCCGGCGGCCTCGCCGCCGGAGCCATCCTCGGCCTCCTCTTCGCCCCCCAGTCGGGCCGCAAGACCCGCCGTGCGCTGATGCGCCGCGCCGGTCGCACCAAGGACGACCTCTCCGACCTCATCGAGGAAGGCCGCCAGCAATGGAGCAAGGTGCGCAACAAGGCCGCCGACGCCGCCACGATGACCCGCGAAGAGGTGGAGGACTTCGTCCGCTACCTCTTCCAGGAAGGGCGCGACCTGAAGGACCGCCTCACGGATGACGCGGAACGGGCCGCCAGCGATGCGGCCACGAACGGCCGCCGGTCGGCCCACAAGGTCTCCGCCAACTGATCCACGGCCGGGCCGCCTTCCGGGCGGCCCGGCCCTTATTCCCCCACCATGAACAATCTTCTCTACCTCATCGCGGTGATCTGCGTCATCGGCTGGCTCTTCGGCTTCATCAACGGCTCGGCCGGCTCGCTGATCCACATCCTCCTGGTGATCGCGGTGATCGCCGTGCTGCTCGGCGTGATCCGCAAGGCGAAGGGCTGAGCGGCCCGCCGTATCTTCACGGGACCGTTCAACGCCTTTCCATGAGCAACGACCGATCCAACATCCTCGTTCCCCTGCTCGCCGGCCTCGCCGCGGGCGCCGTGCTGGGCCTCCTCCTCGCCCCGCGCTCCGGCGCTGAGACGCGGGAGGCCCTGCGCAAGAAGGCCGGCGACGCCAAGGACGGCCTCAACGACCTGGTGGACGAGGCCCGCGAACGCTGGGACAAGGCCAAGGGCCGCACCAGTGAGGCCGCGAGCATGACCAAGGACGAGGTGCAGGACTTCGTGCGCTTCCTCTTCGATGAGGGGCGCGACCTCTGGGACCGCGTGAAGGACGACCACCGCAAACACTCCGTTCGATCATGAGCGAACAGCAGATGGGCGCCACCAACGGCCGAAGCCCCGCGCAGGACCCCTTCAACGAGGAGGACTTCGGGACCTTCATGAAGAGCATGGTGGACGAGACCAAGGCCTATCTGGGCGCCCAGCGGGACTATTACGTCCTGCTCGCCGCCGACCGCACCGCCAAGGTGGCCGGGGCCACGGTGAGCTACGTGGTGCTGGCCGTGCTGGCCGGCACGGTGCTCGTGTTCCTCAGCATCGCCGGGGCGCTCGGGCTGGGCCAGCTGATGGGCAACACGGCCCTGGGCTTCCTGCTGATGGGCGGCTTCTACCTGCTGGTGCTGCTGGTGCTCATCTTCCTGTGGCGGGGCGGCATGCGGGAACGCTTCACGCTGGACCTGCTCAATACCATGCACGATGGCCCGAAGTGAGCATTTCCGCAGCATGGCCGACGTGGAGCGGGAGCTGCAGCGGCTCGACGGCATCCGGCAGCACCATGAGGTCCGCCTGGGGCGCCATTGGGAAGCGCTGCAGGACCACGATGTGCGTGGCCGCCTGATGAAGGACGCCGTCCACGACATGCTCCGCAGCTGGAAGCCCGCCCAGGTGCTCGGCTCGCTCTTCGGCAACGGGTCGTTCGGCTCCTCGCTGGGCTTCGCCCTGGGACGCCGCGGCGGCTGGGCCAAGCGGGCCTTCCTCTTCGCCCTCAGCATGGCGGCCCCCTCGCTGCTGGAACGCGTGAGCGGCCTCTCGCTGAAGGACATCCGCGAGGAGGTGGAGCTGAGCATCGGCCGCATCAAGGATTACCTGCGCTCGCGCAAGGAGGCGCACACCACCGAACCGGAAGGCTGACATGGAGATCCACATCCCGGAGG
>JAFDZF010000104.1 GCA_018267055.1 Bacteroidota bacterium | reverse complement strand
TGATTGGGCGTGGGCTGGGTGCCGAGCAGCATGGGGCTGGCCGGGTCGCTTACGTCCACCATGGAGAAGAAGCCATCATTGATGTGCGCCCCATAGAGGGTGTCGCCGCGGGCGAAGCTGTCGTGACAGTACCAGAAATCGAACGAACCCACCTCCACCGGCACCATCGGGTCCTGCGTGAGGTCGTACATGATCACGCCGCCATTGCCGCGGTTGGTGCCGTGGATGTACAGGCGGCCGTTCTCATCGATGAAGAGCGAGTGCGAGGTGATCCAGCCATTGCCATGGAAGATGGTGGTGGGCAGCACGGTGCTCTGCGGGAGCGGGCTCAGGTCCACGATCATCAGGCCGGCCTGGGCCTCGGTGGTGATGTAGGCATGGTCGTTCCACACCTTGATCTCACGCCAGATGCTGGGCGCGCTCGGCGCGAAGAACACCTCGTGCGGGTCCGCCGGGTCGGTGACGTCCACCACCGACAGGCCGCCGCTGTTCGCCTGCCAGGAGGTGCCGTTCACCCCCACCAGGGCGTACTCATGGCCCTCCTCATCGGCGTACCCCCAAAGGTTGCTGAGGTCGCTGCCGCGCAGGGCCTGATAGTCCAGGCGGCCCAGCAGCTCGATGTTCTGGGCGGCGAGCGGCGCGACCGCCAGCAGCGCGAGGGCAAGGGCCGTCGTGGTCTTCATTCCACAAGCATACACCGCCCATGCCGCTCCCTTCCGGCAGGTTCAAGGCACGGTCGCTTTCCTACCAGCAACGGCCGCGACCGCCGCAGCACGACATCCCCTTATTTTCGGTCGACCCTTTCGCCGCGCCCATGGACATCCTCTGCCCCACCGACTTCACCCCCGCCGCCGAGACCGCCCTGGCGCACGCCACGCAGCTCGCCCTGCGCAGCGGGGCCTCCATCACCCTGCTGCACGTGGTGGACAAGCATGAGCGGCGGACCAGCGGACTGCCGGAGCTCAGCGCGCGCATGGACCGCGCGGCCCAGGATGCCCTGCAACAGGTGCGCGTGACCGAGGTGCTCCGCGAAGGCGACCCGCTGAAGCAGATCATCGCGGAGGCCGGCAAGGGGCATGCCCTGATGGTGGCCGGCACGCACGGGGTGCATGGCCTGCGGCAATCCCTGCTCGGGGCCGACATGCTCAAGCTGGTGCGCCACGTGGACGTGCCTTCGCTGGTGGTGCAGGAGCGCAGCACCGGCACGCCCGGCATGGCGCGCATCGTACTGCCGGTGTCCGGCCATTCCGATATCGCTCCCCTGCTGGACGCAGTGTGCTACTTCGCCCGGCTGCACGGCTCCGAGGTGCACGTGTACCAACTGATGCGCCCGGGCGAGCAGCCCAGCGAGCAGCTGCTCAAGAACAAGTCACGGATGGTGCAGCGCCTCGCCAAGGAAGGCATCGCCCACGTGGAGGCCAACGAGCCCAGCGTGGTGTTCAGCGTGGGCTTCGCCGAGCAGACCATCCGCTATGCGGAGCACATCGGCGCGGGGGCCATCGCCATCATGGCCAAGGCCAGCGACGAGTACCGCTGGATCGCCGATGCCGAGAAGGAGCGCCTGCTGACCAATGCGCCGGGGATACCGGTGCTCTGCGCGGTCTGACATCACCCTCCTTATGCCCGCCCTCATGCGTGGCTCTTCCATCCCTTTGTTGACCTCGATGCTGGCATCCGCCCTGTTCATCTCCTGCCACAGGAACGACGATATCAATGACCCTGTGGAGGACACAACGGCGACCCCGGACACTTCAGCCCTGATCCATGGGGTCGACATCGACCCGGATACATTGATACGGTCCTACTCTTCCATGCAATGGAACGGAATGGACCTGAATTGGACCCCGCTGGACAGTTCCGCATCGTTGCAGCTGGATATGAACGATGATGGAGCGCTGGACCTTCGTATCAGCACATCGCACACATACCACTTCCTTTCCCCGCACTGCTGCTATTATTGGTATGGAGGCGTCGGTGGCAATGGCATCGATGTGCTGGGCCTTGACCCGGCGAACAGCCCGATCCACCGGTTGACCCCATTGGCTTCCGGCGAATGGATCGGCCCCGACGGCGAATGGCATGGAGGGGCCTCCTTCCACTTCGATCCGCCGACGAGCGGCGCCCCTAGCTATGGGATCAGCGGGGACTTCTATGCAGGCATACGGCTGACCGTCGATGGCCACCCGCATTATGGGTGGGTGCTCATGGGCGGCGTTCAAACGGTCCATGTGCGTGCGTACGCGCTCAACATGATCCCCGGCAATCCCATCCGTGCCGGTCGCATGGAATAAGAACGGAGATGACCTTGATGGAGGCTTTCGCCCCCTTCACCTCTCCCCTTTCCCTTCCCACTTCCTCAATCCAGCCCCAGCTCGATCTGCTTGCCCGGCTTGTAGCCGATGATCGGATCGTCGGGTGAGCGGTCCTCGCCGGCCTCGTTGATGGCCTGCTGCTTCTTGAACTGCTTCACGGGCGATTCCTCCAGGCCTTCCTCCTCGGGTGCCTCCAGGTTGCCGATCTCCTCCTCGGAGATCAGCATCTGCTGCGTCTCCTCCAGCTCGGGCGTCATGGGGATGAAGACGGGCGTGGTGAGGGCGAGCTCCTTCACCTTGTGCGGGGTGAGGCGGTTGCCGATGGCCTTCACGCCCTTCACGGCGATGAAGGCCGCCAGGGCGATGTCCTCGTCCTCGCGGCCGGTGCTGCGCTTGTCGTAGGCCACGTGCAGCACGGGGTCGGTCACCAGGCTGTGCAGGGTGAGCTTGCTGGCCGGATGCTCGGTGATGAAGAGCACCGGGTCGCGCGAGGGCTCGTCGATGGCGAAGCGCTTCACGTTGAACTGCTCCTTCTCCCCTTCCCAGTAGACGGCGGTGACGGTATCCTTCGGGTTCCACTTCACCACGGTGAGCACATCGTCGGGGAAGTGCGTGCTGAGCACGAAGGGGAAGAGCTGGTAGTGCCCGCTGGCCGAGATGGCCAGGATGCGGTCGTCGCCCTTGAAGCGGCCCAGGTAGCGGCCGTGGCCGGTGTCGTTCAGGCGGCGCACGGTCTCATCGAACCAGATGGGGATGGCGCCCAGGGTGCTGCCGCCGCGCTCCTTCTGCACGACCTTCTGCACCATGTACCGCGTGAGCAGGTTGCCCTGGCTGCCGCGGCCCTTCACCAGCTGCTGCCCGAAGTCCACATCGAACTGGGTCTTCCGCAGGTTGGGCCGCGGCCGCAGGCTGATGCGGACGGTCTCCGCAGCGCCGTCGGGGTTGGCGGTGAAGTAGAGCACCTTGCTGCCGGCCGAGCCCTTGGTGAGGTCGTAGTCGGTGTCGCGCGTGATGCCGGTGACGGCGAAGCGCTTCATGTAGGTGGCGCCCTGCGGGCCGTCCTGGTAGACCATGTGGTAGATGGTGCGCTCGTCGCCCTTCTTCCATACGCCCACGTGCAGCACGCCCTTGCCGATGAACTTCTTGTCGGCCACCTTGGTCACCATCATGCTGCCGTTCTCGCGGAACACGATGATGTCGTCGATGTCGGAGCACTCGTCGACGAACTCGAAGTTGCGCAGGCTCCAGCCCATGAAGCCTTCGTTCTTGTCCACGTAGAGCTTCCGGTTGGCCACCGCCACCTTGGTGGCCACGATGGTGTCGAAGGTGCGCAGCTCGGTCTTGCGCTCGCGGCCTTCGCCGTACTTCTTCTTCAGCTCCTTGAACCAGTCGATGGCGTATTCCACCAGTCCGTCCAGCTTGGCCTGCACGTCGGCGATCGCGGTCTCCAGGCCCTTGATGTGCTCGTCGGCCTTGAAGCTGTCGTACTTGCTGATGCGCTTGATCTTGATCTCGGTGAGCCGCACCACGTCATCGTCGGTGACGGCACGGCGCAGCTCCTGCACGTGCGGCTTCAGGCCCTTGTGGATGAAGGCGAGCACCTCCTCCCACGTCTCGGCCTCCTCGATCTTCCGGTAGACCTTCTTCTCGATGAAGATGCGCTCCAGCGAGGCGAAGTGCCACTGCTGCTCCAGCTCCTCGCGGCGGATCCGCAGCTCCAGCTCGAGCAGCCGCAGCGTGTTCTCGGTGCTGGTCCGCAGCAGCTCCTTCACGCCCACGAAGCGCGGCTTGTCGTTCTCGATCACCACCGCGTTGGGCGCGAGGCTCAGCTCGCAGTCGGTGAAGGCGTAGAGCGCGTCGATGGTGTTGTCGGGGCTCACGCCGGCGGCCAGGTGGACGAGGATCTCGGCGTGCTCGGCCGTGTTGTCCTCGATGTGCCGCACCTTGATCTTGCCCTTCTCGTTGGCCTTGAGGATGCTCTCGATGAGGCTGGTGGTGGTGGTGCCGTAGGGGATCTCGGAGATCACCAGCGTCCGCGCATCCTCCTTGCGGATGCGGGCCCGGCAGCGCACGCGCCCGCCGCGCTCGCCTTCGTTGTAGTTGCTCACGTCGGCCATCCCGCCCGTGGGGAAGTCGGGCAGCAGCTCGAAGGAGCGCTTGCGCAGCACGGCGATGCTCGCGTCGATGAGCTCGTTGACGTTGTGCGGGAGGATCTTGCAGCTGAGGCCCACCGCGATGCCCTCCGCGCCCTGCGCGAGCAGCAGCGGGAACTTCACCGGCAGGAAGATCGGCTCCTTGTTGCGGCCGTCGTAGCTGCTCTGCCACTCGGTGGTCTTGGGGTTGAAGACGACGTCCAGCGCGAACTTGCTCAGGCGCGCCTCGATGTAGCGCGGCGCGGCCGCGCTGTCGCCCGTGAGCGTGTTGCCCCAGTTGCCCTGGCAATCCACCACCAGGTCCTTCTGGCCCAGCTGCACCAGCGCGTCGCCGATGCTGGCGTCGCCGTGCGGGTGGTACTGCATCGTGTGGCCGATGATGTTGGCCACCTTGTTGTAGCGGCCGTCATCGAGCTCCTTCATCGCATGCAGGATGCGCCGCTGCACGGGCTTCAGCCCGTCGTACAGCGCCGGTACCGCGCGCTCGAGGATGACGTAGCTCGCATAGTCCAGGAACCACTCCCGGTACATGCCGCTCACGCTGAACGTGTCCCGGCTGGTGGGGATGCCCGGCACCCCGCCCTTGGGGGACGCCGCCTGGCCGTTCTCCGCGGCCTCTTCGCCCGCTCCGCTGATGTTTTCCTGCTCGTCGCTCATTGCAATGTGCCACAGATCGTCTCGTGCCGCCCCTCCGCCAGGTCGCTGATGAAGGCCACCTCCAGGCAGAGCGGCTGCCCCGCCGTGAAATCGTACTTGTAGAACGCGATGGTGTTGCTGCCCGCCGCCGTCTCCGGCAGCTCGCGCACCTCGCCATTGTCCAGGTCCTTGACCCGCACCCGGTAGTTCGCCGCGGGCGCGAGGAAGAGGTCGCTGCGCACGCTGAAGCGGAACACCTGCCGCTGGTGGGGCGGCACCACATCGACCGTCTCCACGAAGGTGGTGTCGAACACGAACACCGCCGGGCCCGTGTAGTCGGGATCGAAGGGGTTGTCGGTCAGCGCCGCCACGTCGAGCTCGTCCTTGTAGCAGCCCGTCAGCAGCGCCAGCCCGGCCAGCAAGGGGAACAAGCGGCCCCTCATCGCCAGGCGAGCTGCAGCCCGAACACCCCGCCCTCGCGCGTGGGCATCCACACGAGGCCGTCGAACTTCACTTTCTCCTTGTCCTCGAACACGGGCTTCGGCCGCTTCACCTGGCGGAAAATGCCGTACGCCGTGCCCAGCGCCGCCGCCCCGAAGAGGCCGGCGCTCACGATGAACTTCGTGCGCTCGTCCTTGAACGCTTCCTTGTGCGCCGGGATGGTCTCGTCCTTCAGGTGCGACAGGGCCAGGGGGCTGCTGCTCGCGCGGTAGAAGGCCTCATCGGCCTCCAGGGCGTCGTGCGCGTCCCTGTACTTCGTATAGCGGTGGTAGCCGTAGATGCCCAGGCCCACGGTGACCGCCCCCGGCAGCACGCACTGCAGCCACTTGGCCCGCCGGTGGCGGTCCACCTCGGCGAGGTGATCCCGGTATTCCTCGGAGACGGGCAGCAGCAGGCGGACGTCC
>JAFDZF010000103.1 GCA_018267055.1 Bacteroidota bacterium | reverse complement strand
GGGATGCCGATGAGGGCAAGCACCATGAGGGGCGTATAGAGCAGCCAGCCCTTGCGGAAGCTGAACAGGAAGTCCATGGTGTGCGGCGTGGCCAGGTCGAAGCCCTCGCCGGGGTTGACGTAGGAATAGAAGAGCCACTGGCCGGTGACGGCGTGCCAGTAGAGCGGCTGCGGGAGCACGGCGATCCCGAACGCCCCGGCGGCGAGCAACACATGTCCGAGGTGCGTGACGACCAACTGCCGCTTCCGCTTCCACCGCGCCTCGCCGGAAGGCAGCCAGAGCAGGGGGATCAGCAGGCAGGCCCCTTCGGAAGGCCGCACCAGGGTGATCAGCCCCGCCGATGCCCCGATCAGCAGCGCGGTGCGCGCGTGCGGACGCTCATGCCAGCGCAGCGTGCCCCACAGCAACAGCGCATACAGGGTGAAGAGCGGCGTGTGTGTGAGCATGGTCCCGTCCAGCGCGGTGAGCTGGAGGAAGTTGGTGCCCAGCACCACCAGCGCCAGCAGCACGGCGGTCCACCGGTCGGAGAAGAAGTGGAGCAGCACCTTCCGCAGCACGAACAGGCCCAGCATCGCATACAGCAGGCAGCCGAAAGCGATGGTCCATTGGTAGGGCGGGGAGAAGCCGTCGGCCGGGTACCCCAGCATAGGGGCCGCGGCATGGGTGATGACGAAGAACGGCGCGTACAGCACCGCCATCCCGGCGCTGTACTTGATCACACGCCGGCCTTCGGTGCCGTCCACCAGCTGGTACAGGGTGGCCGAGGGTTCGTACGTGGTCATCACGGCGTCCAGCCAGGCAGGGTCGCGCAGGCCGGTGTCGTGGTGGATGACCGTCGCCGGCAGGTAGAGGTAGTAGCCGAAGACGTCCCAGGTGAGCACCTGGCGCGGCGGTGCGGTGCACCGCACCGCCAGGAGGATCGCGCAACAGGCCCAGGCGGTGAGCAGGGAAAGCCGGCGCATGCGGCAAGGTAGGCCGGGCCCTGGCAACCTTTCGTCCGCACAAGCCGCCACGTATTTTGCGCGGATGCCGAAGCGACATGTCCAGTGGCTGCTCGCCGTGTTCCTCCTGTCGCTCGCGGTACGGTGGCCCCAGCTCGGCCGCCCCCTGTCGAAGAACCATGAGTTCGCCACGGCGCAGGCCCTGGTGGTGATGGACGTCTGGTGGGAGCGGGGCTTCATCGCGTGCCATGGGATGCCTGCGGTGACCTACCCCGGCTTGTGCGATGGGGAGGCGTCGGGCATGGTCTATGGGTTCATGCAGCGCGCCGGGGTGCGCTATTACCTCTCGCACCTGCCGCTGGCATACTGGACGCCGTATGCCATGTTCAGCGCGCTGGGCCTCCCGCCCTCGCCCGTGCCGCTGCGGATCTTCAACCTGCTGCTGCATGCGTCGACGGCCTATTTCCTTTACCGCTTCCTGCGCACCGTGTTCCGCGCCGCGCATCATCCATCGGCAGAGCAGCTGCCGCCACTGGCCGCGGCGCTCTATCTGCTCATGCCGGGACCGTTATGGTACCATGGCAATGTGTACATGAGCGATATGGCCGTTCAGCTTCCATGGGCCTGGGCACTGGCCGCGGGTGCACGGTTCTTCCTGGACGGCCCATTGCGGGTGCGGAGGGGCGTTTGGTTCTTCGCGGCCCTGTCCGCGGCGCTGCTGACGGAATGGATGGGCGTCTTCGTGGCGATCACGTTCGCGGGCCATGCGTTGGTCCGTGGGTGGCGCACCGGTGAAAAGGGAGCGTTCCAGGCCGCTGGGATCATCGTTGCGCTCATCGTCCTGCTGGTAGGGGGTATGCTCGCGTGCTATGCGGGCATCGCGGGATGGCATGCCTTGGGCGAATACTACACGTACCGCTGGGCGGACCGCGGCACCTTCGTACCACGGGCGGATGCACCGCTCTCCGGGTTCCTGCTGGGCCTGGCCATCAACCTGTGCTTTTCCTGGGCGCCCTTGCTGCTGGTGTTGTCATCGGCTTTGTTCGTGCGGAGGCGGATGAATGGGCGCTGGCGCCTCGGACCCGCCGGATCCGCATGGGCATGGATGCTCATTCCCGCACTGGTGCACCTGTTGCTTTTCCTGCGCTATGCCGGCCATGAGTTCGCCGTGCTGAAGCTGGGGTTCGCGCTGTGCACCGCATCGGCCATGGTGCTGCTGGCGTGGTGGGAGCGGGGCCGCTCATGGGGCGTCGCGGCGGGTACCTGCACCGTGGTGCTCGCCGCGGCGATCCATACATGGATCAACCGGCCCGGCGATGGTACCGCCACCGGCGATGCATACGCGATCCATCAAGAGCGCGGTATCCTGATCGCGCGTACCGCACGCATGGACGAGTTCATTTGCGTGAGCGGCACCCCGGTAGAGCCCCCGATCATGTTCTATGCGCACCGGAACATACAGGCCATCACGATGGAGGAGGCCGCCGCCGGCCGCTTTCCACGGGTGGATTGTCCCATCGTCTGGTTCGCGTTCGCGCGGGATGGCTGCTTCGTCCGGCACATACCGGCACCATCGGGATCGCGCAACAGGCCCAGGCGGTGAGCAGGGAAAGCCGGCGCATGCGGCAAGGTAGGCGGCCTAGTGGTCCACGGCCTCCATGGAGATGATGCTGTCCACCACGAACACGCTATGGCCCCGCCAGGGCACCCGGCCCATGTATTCCCTGTAGTGGAGGTTGAAGCGGTTGCCGCTGTTGGCCATCAGGTGCTGGGCGATGGCCGGGTCGGCCACGGAGAACTCGAACTCGTACGAGTTCAGCGTGCCGTTCTGCCCGCGGATGCCGGTCTGGATCAGCTTGCCCTCATATGTCTTGAAGAGCACGCCCTTGTACACCACATAGTTCAGTTCACCGGCCTTGGCGCCCTCGCCGAAGACCCAGAAGTAGCGGAAGTAGCCGCCGATGAGCAGCAGCACCAGGAGCACGAGGAGCACCTTCCGCAGGATGTGCATGGCCGGGGGGATGTCCCTCGAAGATAGGTGCGGCCCCTTACGCCCGCTTGATCTCGAAGTCCTCGAGGAACTTCGTGGTGAAGTCGCCGGCGCGGAACTTCTCGTTCTGCAGCAGCAGCAGGTGGAAGGGGATGGTGGTGTGCACCCCCTCGATCACGTACTCGCTCAGGGCGCGCTCCATCTTGGCCAGGGCCTCCTCGCGGGTCTGCGCGCTCACGATCAGCTTGCCGATCATGCTGTCGTAGTTCGGCGGGATGCTGTAGCCCGCATACACGTGGGTGTCCACGCGCACGCCATGGCCGCCGGGGCTGTGGTAGCTGGTGATTCGGCCGGGCGTGGGGCGGAAGTTGTTGAAGGGGTCCTCCGCGTTGATGCGGCACTGGATGCTGTGGCGGGTGGGCTCGTAGTTGAGGCCGCTGATGGGGATGCCGGCGGCGATCTTGATCTGCTCGCGCACCAGGTCGAAGTCGATCACCTCCTCGGTGATGGTATGCTCCACCTGGATCCGGGTGTTCATCTCCATGAAGTAGAAGTTCCGGTCCTTGTCCACCAGGAACTCCACGGTGCCCACGCCTTCGTAGTTCACGCTGGCGGCGGCCTTGATGGCGGCCTCGCCCATCTTCTTGCGCAGCGCCTTGGTCATGAAGGGGCTGGGCGTCTCCTCCACGAGCTTCTGGTGGCGGCGCTGGATGGAGCAGTCGCGCTCGCTCATGTGGCAGAAGGTGCCGTACTGGTCGCCCGCGATCTGGATCTCGATGTGGCGCGGTTCCAGCACGTACTTCTCCATGTACATGCCGGGGTTGCCGAAGGCAGCGCCGGCCTCCTGGCTGGCCTTCTCGAAGGCCTCCTCGAACTCCTCCTCCTTCCACACCAGGCGCATGCCCTTGCCGCCGCCGCCGGCGGTGGCCTTCAGGATGACCGGGTAACCGATCTTCTTCGCCTCCTTCTTGGCCACGCCCACATCGGTGATGAGGCCTTCGGTGCCGGGCACCACGGGCACGCCGGCCTTGATCATGGTGGCCTTGGCGGTGGCCTTGTCGCCCATGGCTTCGATCTGCTCGGGCAGGGCGCCGATGAACTTGATGCCGTGCTCCTGGCAGATGCGGCTGAACTTGGCGTTCTCGCTGAGGAAGCCGTAGCCGGGGTGGATCGCGTCGGCGTTGGTGATCTCGGCCGCCGCGATGATGCGCGACATGTTCAGGTAGCTCTCCTTGCTGGGCGGGGGGCCGATGCACACGGCCTCATCGGCGAAGCGCACGTGCAGGCTCTCGCGGTCGGCGGTGCTGTACACGGCCACCGTCTTGATGCCCATCTCCCGGCAGGTGCGGATCACGCGCAGGGCGATCTCGCCGCGGTTGGCGATCAGGATCTTCTTGAACATGGCCGGTGCGGATTAGCTGGGGTCGACCAGGAAGAGCGGTTGGTCGTACTCCACGGGCTTGGCGTCGTCCACCAGCACCTTCACGATCTTGCCGCTCACCTCGCTCTCGATCTCGTTGAAGAGCTTCATCGCCTCGATGATGCAGATGGTCTTGCCGGGCTTGATCTCATCGCCCACGTTCACGAACACGGGCTTGCCGGGACCGGCGGCGCGGTAGAAGGTCCCGATCATCGGGGCCTTCACGGTGATGTACTTGGCCTCGGCCGCGGGGGCGGCGGGCGCTGCAGGGACGGGTGCCGCGGCAGGCTGCGGGGCCATGGGGGCCGGGGGCGGCAGGTAGGCGGGCGCCGGGGCGGCGATCACCTGGACCTCCTTCTTGGTCCCTGCCGGGGTCTTGATCGTGATCTTGAAATCCTTCTGCTCGATCTCCACCTCGCTCACGCCGCTCTTCGCGACGAACTTGATCAGGTCCTGGATCTGGGAAAGGTTCATAGGGTCCATGGTATTGGTCTCCTAGCTTCCCGGGGTTCGGCCGGGAGGCCAAGGTAGAAAAGTCACTGACTTAGCCGCCGTAAGCCCACTTGAGGTAGATGGCGCCCCAGGTGAAGCCGCCGCCGAAGGCGGCGAGCACGAGGTTGTCGCCCTTCCGCAGGCGCGATTCCCACTCCCACAGGCACAGGGGGATGGTGCCCGAGGTGGTATTGCCGTACTTCTCGATGTTCACCATCACCTTGCTGTCGTCCAGGCCCATGCGGTGGGCGGTGGCATCGATGATGCGCTTGTTCGCCTGGTGGGGCACCAGCCAGGCCACGTCGGCGCTGGTGAGGTGGTTGCGCTCCATGATCTCGGCGCTCACATCGGCCATGTTGGTCACGGCGAACTTGAACACCGCCTTGCCCTCCTGGTACACGAAGTGCTCCTTGGCCTCCACGGTGCGCAGGGTGGCCGGGCGCACCGAGCCGCCGGCCTTCTGGTGCAGGTACTGGCAGCCGCTGCCGTCGGCGCGCAGCACGCTGTCCAGCACGCCGTAGCCTTCGGTGTTCGGTTCCAGCAGCACGGCGCCGGCGCCGTCGCCGAAGATGATGCAGGTGGCGCGGTCGGTGTAGTCGATGATGCTCGACATCTTGTCGCCGCCCACCACCACCACCTTCTTGTGCCTGCCGCTCTCGATGAACTGCGCGCCGGTGGTGAGGCCGTAGAGGAAGCCCGAGCAGGCCGCGTTCAGGTCGAAGCCCCAGGCGTTCCGGGCGCCCACCTTGTCGCAGATGATGTTGGCCGTGGCGGGGAACTGGTGGTCGCCCGTCACCGTGCAGCAGATCAGCAGGTCGATCTCCATCGGATCGATGCCGCGCTTGGCGCAGAGGCCCTTCACGGCCTCCACCGCCATCACGCTCAGGCCCTGGTCCTTGCCCTTCAGGATGCGGCGCTCCTTGATGCCGGTGCGTTCGGTGATCCACGCGTCGTTCGTGTCCACCATCGTCTCCAGCACCGCATTGCTCAGCACGAAATCCGGCACGTGGCCCTGCACGGCGGTGATCGCGGCGTTGACCTTGCTCATTGGAAGGCTTCGCGGATGCGTTCGTTCAGTCGGCTCTCGACCACCTGGCGGGTGAAGAGGACCATGTTCTTGATGGTGGCCTCGTTGCTGATGCCATGGCCGATGATCACGTTGCCATTGACGCCCAGCACCGGCAGGCCGCCGTAGTTCTCATAGTCGAAGCGGTCGAAGAAGGGCTCGTGCACGCCGCGCTGCTTCAGCAGCTCGTGGAAGGCTTCCACCGCCTTCAGCACGATGTTGCCGGTGAAGCCGTCGCACACGATCACATCGGCCTTGTCGTTGAAGAGGTCGCGCCCCTCCACGTTGCCCACGAAGGTGAACGCGCCGCCGTTCTCGCGCATCAGCTCATGCGCGGCCTGGGTCACCAGGTTGCCCTTCTTGGCCTCCTCGCCGATGTTCAGCAGGGCCACCTTGGGGTCGGCGATGCGGTAGACGTGCTTGGCGAGCAGGGCGCCCAGCAGGCCGAACTGGTAGAGCACCTCGGGCTTGCAGTCGGCATTGGCGCCCACGTCCAGCAGCAGGCCGTAGTGGCCGTTCTCCTTGGGGACGATGCTGGTGATGCAGGGGCGGATGACGCCCGGGATCGCCTTCACGCTGAACATGGCGCCCACCAGCATGGCGCCGGTGTTGCCCGTGCTGGCGAAGGCATCGATCTTCCCCTCCTTGAGCAGGTGGAAGCCGATGGCGATGCTGCTGCGCTGCTTGGTCTGGAGGGCCCGGGTGGGGTTGTCCTCCATGGTGATGTCGTCCGTGCTCGGGACGATGTCGAAGGCGGCCGGATCGGCGCCCTCGGCACGCAGGCCCTCCGTGATGGTCGCCTGGTCGCCGATCAGCACCAGGCGCACCTCCTCCGGCAGCTCACGTGCGGCCATGACGGCCGCGCGGATGGGAACGACCGGTCCATGGTCGCTGCCCATGATGTCCACTCCGATCCTCATGCGAGCCGGTCAGCGCGGGGCTGCCGTACGGCGTGCAAAGGGTGTGAGGGGATCACTCGGCGGCCTTGGTGCTCACCACCTTGCCGCGGTACATCAGGTCGTCACCGACCTGGTAGGCGCGGTGGCGCATGTGGGTCTCGCCGGTGGCGGGGTCCACGGACAGCGTGGGCACGCCGGCCTTCTTGGTGCTGCGGCGGCTGGCGGTGCGGGTCTTCGAGAATCGACGTTTCGGATTTGGCATCGTCGTACGGGATGATGAGGTTCAGGTGGTCTTGTTCTGGAGGCCTTTCAGCGCGTCCCAACGCGGGTCGGGCACGGGCTCGTGCTCCACTTGGATCTTGGCCAGCGCCTGGTCCACTTCCGGGTCGCATTGGCCGGGCGGGTGCACGTGGCGGATGGGGAGGTGCAGGCTGATGCACTCGAAGAGGTAGTGCGTCAGGTTGATGGTGCTCGCGTTCGGGTCCACGCTCACCAGCTCGTCGTCGTCCGTCTCGCTCTCCTCGGTCAGCTTGAAGATCTGGCGCTGCTCGCCCTTCACCGGCTGCCGCATGGGCCCGTTGCAGTGGTCGCAGAGCATGTCCACTTCGCCGTCCACGTGGATGTTGGTCACCAGCAGGTGGGTGCTCTTGTCCAGCGTCACGTGGGCCTTCACCCGGCCGCCCCGGTATTCCTCCACGCCCGTCGCCGCGAAGAAGTCATCGCCCAGCACGAAGTCGAAGTCGTGCACGCCGTCCTTGAGGCCGGTGAAGACGATGGTATGTTGGTCGAGCGCTTCCATGGCGCGGGGTACCCCCCGGAACGGACCGGCAAATGTAGGGAGATCGGGGGTTCCGGCCGAAGGGGCCGATCCGAAAGGCCCGGAAGGCGGTCGGCAAGGGGCGCCCGAGGCCCATCCGGCTCGCGCCCAGCGGGTTCCGTCCCGGGGTGCGGCTACTCCCCGCCTTTTTCCTTGCGCTGCGGCTGCAAGGGGTTGGCGCTCATGGCCTTCCAGCGCTCCCGCTGCACGCGGATGTCACAGGCCAGCCAGACGGCATGGCGGAAGGAGCCCTCGTCCGCGACGCCCTGCCCGGCGATGCCCAGGCCGGTGCCGTGGTCGGGGCTGGTGCGGATGATGGGCAGCCCGGCGGTGTAATTGACCCCGTGCCCGAAGCTGAGCGCCTTGAAGGGGGCCAGGCCCTGGTCGTGGTACATGGCCAGCACGCCGTCGAAATGCCGGTAGGCCCCGCTGCCGAAGAAGCCGTCGGCGGGGTAGGGGCCCATGGCCTGGATGCCGTCGTCGCTCAGGCGGCGCACCGCGGGCACGATCCGCTCGCGGTCCTCGCTGCCCAGGGTGCCGTTGTCGCCGGCATGCGGGTTCAGGCCCAGCAGGGCGATGCGGGGCGCCACCACGCCGAAATCGCGCTGCAGGCTCTGGTGGAAGAGCCGGGCCTTGGCCACGATGCGCTCGGTGGTGATGGCGTCGGACACATCCTTGAGGGGGATGTGGCCGGTGACCGTGCCCACGCGCAGGCCGTCGCCCACCAGGATCATGAGCACGGGCGAGTCGCCGCCCGCGAGGTGGGCGAGGTATTCGGTATGGCCGGGGAAGGCGAAGCCGGCGGCCTGCATGCTGTTCTTGTCGATGGGGGCCGTCACCAGCACGTCGATCTTGCCGGTGCCGAGGTCCTGCGCGGCGGCCTCCAGGCTCAGCACGGCGAAGCGGGCCTCCTTGCCCGAGGGCTTGCCCAGCTCGATGGCCGCGTCCTCCTCCCACACGTTCACCACGTTCAGCTTCTTGGGCAGGGCCTCCTGGGCGTTGGCCACGCCGTGGAACTGCACCTCGTCCAGGCCCAGGGCCTTGCGGTGGTGGCTCACGGCCTTGGCGTTGGCATAGAGGATCGGCGTCACGTCCTGCAGCAGGCGCGTGTCCTCGAAGGTCTTCAGCACCACCTCCAGGCCGATGCCGTTCAGGTCGCCGCAACTGATGCCCACGCGGGGCGCTTTCACATCGCTCATTTCTTGTTCGCCGCGCGCCGCTTGATGAAATCGTAGAACAGCCGCACGCCCACGCCGGAGGCGCCCTTGGTGCGGTAATGGTCGCGCCGGTTGACGAAGGAGGGCCCGGCGATGTCCAGGTGGATGAAGGGCCGGGTGGTGAAGCGGGCGAGGAACTTGCCGGCGGTGATCTGCCCGGCCAGGTCGCTGCCCATGTTCTTGATGTCGGCCACGTCGCTCACGATCTCCTCGCCGTACTCCTCCCAGAAGGGCATGCGGGCCACGCGCTCGAACGTGTGGTCGGCGGCGGCCTCCAGGCGCTGGAACTGGGCTTCGTCGGCGGTGCCCATGGTCACGGTGCCGTAGATGCCGATGGCGCGCATGGCGGCGCCGGTCAGCGTGGCGATGGTGAATACGAGCTCGGCCTCGTAGCGCTCGCCGTAGCTGAGGGCGTCGGCCAGGATGATGCGGCCTTCGGCGTCGGAATTGAGGTTCTCCACGGTGAGGCCGCTGTGCATGCGGATCACGTCGCCGGGGGCATAGGCGTTGCCGCCCGGGCGGTTGTCGGTGGCGGGCACCAGGCCAACCACGTACACGGGCAGCTCCTGCCGGGCGATGGCGGCCATGGCCCCGGCCACCGCGGCGGCCCCCGCCATGTCGCACTTCATGGAGTCCATGCTGTTGGGCGTGGGTTTCAGGCTGAGGCCGCCCGTGTCGTACACCACGCCCTTGCCCACCAGCAGGATCGGCTTGCGGTTCACCGCGCCCTTGGGCTTCCATTCCATGATGGTGAAGGTCGGCGGGTCCACGCTGCCCTTGTTCACGGCGAGCAGCCCGCCCATGCCGAGCGCCTCGATCTGCGCCTTCTCCATCACCTGCACCTTGAAGCCCGAGGCCTTGGCCAGCGTGCGGATCTCGGCCGCCAGCTGCACGGCGTTCAGCGACGAGGCCGGCTCGTTCACCAGGTCGCGTGCGATGCAGGTGCACTCGCACACGTCCAGCAGCTCCTCCAGGGCCTTGGTGCTCACCTCGCTCGCCACCAGGGCCAGCTTCTTCAGGCTGCCGGCCTTGCCGTTGGTCTTGTACTTGCGGAACTCGTAGGCCCCCAGCACGGCGCCTTCGGCGAAGGCGAGGGTGAGGTCGGCCTTGTCCTGCAGGCTCACCACCTGCGCTTCCTCGCGCCGGGCGGCGAGCAGGCGCAGCACCATCTCGTTGGCCGCGCGGCGGGCCTGTTCCAGCTGCCGCGAGGGCGTTCCGGGGCGCACGCAGTGCACCAGCACCAGCCGCCCGCTGATGTCGCAACTGGCCACGCTGGCCTCGCCGTTGAGCTGTTCGGTCAGGTACTGGCGGTCGCTGCGCTCGAGGTCGATGCCGCGGAGCTGCGACACGTCGGAAAGGATCACCAAAGTGTCCTTGCCGCCGGCGGTGCGCGTGGTCTTGGTCAGGGCGATCATGGGTGCTTCGCCGGGACTGGAGGCCGCGGCGAGCGAGGCCGAAGATAGCCTTCCACGAAGAGCGCCAAGGGCGGCGGCAAAAGCGATGAACGGGCGCGTTGAGCGATGGAACGGTATCGTCCGCGCGACCTTCCCAGGCCTGGAGATCACTTACTTTGTAGGACCTATGCGACCCCTGTCCCGCGCGCTCCTCGCCCTGCTCCTGTTCCTGTCCGTGGCCGTCGCCCGGGCGACGCACAACGAGGCCGGGGAGATCACGGTCTGCCACATCGGGAGCCCGACGGGGTTCACCTACGAGATCACCATCATCACCCACACCAACCCCAACTCGCCGGCCGACCGTCCCGAGTTCATCGTGGATTGGGGGGACAACACCCCGCTGGACACCATCGCGCGGGACCAGAGCGACATCATCACCGTGGCGGGCATCCAGGTGCAGCGCAACCTCTACATCGAGACGCACGTGTACCCGGGGCCCGGGGTGTACATCCTGGAATACGCCGACCCCAACCGCGTGGCGGACGTGATCAACATCCGGGGCTCGGTGAACGTGCCCATGTGCGTGCAGACCAAGCTGGTGATCGGGGTGGCGGGCAACGATTGCACGCCGCGGTTCCTCAACGCCCCCATCCAGAACGCCTGCGTGGGCCAGCTCTGGAGCCACAACCCCGGGGCCTATGATACCGACGGCGACAGCCTCTCCTTCGAGACCCGGGTGTGCCTGGGGGCCAACTGCGAGCCGATCAGCACCGCCGGGCCCGATCCGGACTACCGCTTCCCCGATCAGGTGGGGCCGGGCCCGAACAACACCTACGGCATCGACCCGGTGACGGGCACCATCACCTGGGACGCGCCACAGGTGCAGGGCATCTACAACATCGCGTTCGCGGTGAAGGAATGGCGCCGGGTGAACGGGGTGATGGTGAACATCGGCTGGGTGGTGCGCGACATGCAGGTGATCGTGGGCATGTGCAACGACCGGCCCCCGGTGATCGCCGACATCCTCGACACCTGCGTGGAGGCGGGCACCACGCTCACCTTCGGCGTGCAGGCCTCGGACCCCGACCCCGGGCAGACGATCACCCTCAGCGCGCTCGGCGGCCCCTTCCAGGTGCCGAGCAACCCGGCGGTGTTCACCTCCTCGCCCACGCAGGGCACGGTGTTCGGCACCTTCACCTGGAACACCAACTGCTCGCACGTGCGCGCCCAGCCCTACCAGGTGGTGTTCAACGCCCGCGACAACTACGACCAGGTGCAATTGCAGGACTATACCACCATGTTCATCACGGTGGTGGCCCCGGCCCCGCAGAACCCCAGCGCCACGCCGGCCGGGGCGGCCATGCAGCTGGCCTGGGACGCGAGCATCTGCTCCAACGCCACCGGCTACCGCATCTATCGACGGCAGGGGCTCTACGGGTTCGACCCCGACCACTGCGAGACCGGCGTGCCGGCCTACACCGGCTACCAGTTCATCGGCAGCACCAGCGGGCTCAACAGCACCAGCTATGCCGACCAGGGCCTGGCCTTCGGCATCACCTACTGCTACATGGTGGTGGCCACCTTCCCCGATGGGGCGCAGAGCTATGCCAGCGAGGAGTTCTGCGCCATGCTGGAGCGCGACGTCCCCATCATGACCCATGTGAGCGTGGGCGTCACCGACAACGTGAACGGCGTGGACACGGTGCGCTGGAGCAACGCGTACGACCTGAACACCACGCAGCATCCGGGCCCCTACCAGTTCAAGCTGTACCGCGGTGACGGCCTCACGGGCGCGAGCACCCTGGTCCACACCAGCGGGCTGTCCGCCACCATCGCGCACCCCGACACGGTCTTCGTGGACCAGCCCCTGGACACGCGTACCACGGGCCATGCCTACCGCGTGGACCTCTGGGGCGACGGCGGCAATACGCTGATCGGGCCCAGCAACACGGCCTCCTCCGTCTTCCTGACGGCCGCGCCGAACGATGAGCAGGTGACGCTGACGATGGCCTACAACACGCCGTGGATCAACACGCAGTTCGAGGTGTACCGCGACATCGGGGGCACCTTCACCCTGGTGGGCACCACCGATGCGCCCACCTTCGTGGACACCGGCCTGGTGAACGGCGAGGCATACTGCTACTACGTGAAGAGCTTCGGGGCCTACAACGATCCCGCGATCGTCTCCCCGCTGATCAACTTCAGCCAGGAGGTCTGCGCCACGCCGGTGGACCTGACGCCGCCGTGCCCGCCCACGCTCACGCTCGACAACGATTGCGGGATCCCGCTGAACACGCTCACCTGGACCAACCCCAACAACAGCTGCGCGGACGACACGTACCGGTACCACGTCTACTTCACCGACTCGCTCGGCGGGGAGCCGGTGCTGATCGCCACCATCACCGGGGCGGAGGATACCGTTTTCACCCACGTGGACGGCGCTTCCGTGGCGGGCTGCTACGTGGTGACGGCGATCGACAGCACGGGCAATGAGAGCGCGTTCAGTGCGCAGGTCTGCGGCGACAACTGCCCGTTCTACAACCTGCCGAACGTGTTCAGCCCCAACAACGACGGTAAGAACGATCTCTTCCGGCCCTTCCCGTACCGCGGCGTGAAGCAGATCGACCTGGAGGTGTTCAACCGCTGGGGGCAGGTGGTGTTCAAGACCACCGACCCGGCCATCCTCTGGAACGGCACGCTCAACAACGAGGGCGAGCCCGTGCCGAGCGGGGTATACTTCTACGTATGCACGGTGCAGCTGATCCGCCTGACCGGCGACGAGCCGGTGGTGCTGCGGGGCTACGTGCACCTGCTGCGCAGCGAACAAGGCCGGCTCAACTGATGTTCACGGGCATCGTCGAGGAGGTGGGCGAGGTGGTGGAGGTCCGGTCCGCGGGCACCAACCGCGACCTGGTCGTCCGCGCGGCGATGACGCCCGAGCTGCGGGTGGACCAGAGCGTGTCGCACAACGGGGTCTGCCTCACGGTGGTGGAGCTGATCGGGGCCGACCGCTACCGCGTGACGGCGGTGGAGGAGACGCTGCAGCGCAGCAACCTCGGCACGCTGGAGCCGGGCGACGGCGTGGACCTGGAACGCAGCCTGCGCATCGGCGACCGGCTGGACGGCCATATGGTGCAGGGCCACGTGGACACCACCGTGGAATGCCGGGCCGTGGAGGACCTGGACGGCAGCTGGCGCTACACGTTCGCGCTGCCCGCGGAGCGGCACCTGCTGGTGGCCAAGGGCTCCATCTGCCTCAACGGCGTCAGCCTCACCATCGCGGAGTTGACGGAGGATGCGTTCGCCGTCGCGATCATCCCCTACACCCATGCGCACACCACGTTCCGCACGTTGCGGGCGGGCGATCGCGTGAACGTGGAGTTCGACGTGCTGGGCAAGTACGTGGAGCGGATGCTCGCCGCGCGCATCAGCGCTTGACGAAGCGGGTGCGCACCGTCGTCCGTCCGTCGCCCAATTCCAACAGATACCCTCCGGGAGGAAGCGCATGCACATCCAGTTGCGCTGCAGGAGATGGGCTGGCAAGCACGGGACGGCCGAGCAGGTCGAGCACCCGTAAGGAGGTCGGCCGCATGGACGCGATGCGCCATGCAAGTGTGGCCTCCACGGGGTTCGGGTAGAGCACCAGCCGGTCGGCTGCTGCGGCGAGGTCCGTCACCGCGGTCGTTGTCACGTTGTTGTTCTTGCTGATCAGCCAGAGGTCCGGGTCGATCTCCACCTCATCCACTTGGAAGGGCGATGCGAACGAAAAGACCTGCGCGTCCATCGTGTGCTCGAACACGATGAGGGTATCGTTCTCCGCGTTCGAGAATCGCACCGGCACAGGCAGTTCGAAGAAGTCCACGGAAGGGTCCGAGGTGCTTTGGTAAAGCGTGAGGTCCACGGTGCCGTCGGGTCGCTGGGTCCAGGGAAGGGTGTAGCTCGGGTAGCCTTCGCCGGTGAACCAATCGGCGAAGAAGTGGTCCAGGTCCAGGCCGCTCGCTTGTTCCAGGTGTGCTTGTAGGTCACTGGTGCGTGCGGTGTTGTAGGCGAGGGCCGGGTCGTCCAAGTAGCCCCGAAGTCCCTGGAAGAACGCATCGTCGCCGCATATCCAGCGGAGCATGTGCAGCACCATGGCGCCCTTGTCATAATGGAGCCGGCCATCGAACCCGTTCGAGGTATCCGCACAGAACACGCTGCCGTCCGGCTGGCTGGTGATGGAATTGATCAGTCCCAGTTTCCAGTTCCGCCAAGCCGTGGGAGAGGCGGCGTGCTCCTTCCATAGCCCCGTGAGGTAGGTGGCGGACCCTTCGTTCAACCAGATGTCCTGCCAGCTGCCGCAGGTCACCTTGTTCCCGAACCAGTGGTGGGCCAGTTCGTGTGCGCAGAGGTCCGGATTGAAAGAGGCCACCGAGCTCATCGTCTGGTTCTCCATGCCGCCCCCGAAACTGACCTGCGCATGGCCGTACTTTTCCCGGGCGAACGGATACGGGCCGAAGAGGCCGCTGAAGAAGGCGAGCTGGTCGAGCGTCATCGTGGCGGCCGCCGAGCCGGCGGAAAGCCCTTCCGGGAAGACGTAGGACACCATCGTGATGGTCTGTCCATCGATCGTGATGCTCTGTTCATCCACGACATAGTTCGAGATGGCCGTGGCGATCAGGTAATAGTCGATGGGATAGCGGTGCTTCCAGTGGTAGGTGACATCGTCACCTTCGGTCGTTATCCCGAACAGCAAGCCGTTCCCTGCGGCCTTGTTCCCGGCGGGGACGGTCACATAGGCGTCCAGCGAATCGATCTTGTCGTTGAGGTCCTGTTTGCACGGCCACCACTTCTTGGAACTGTAGGGTTCACTGAGGGTCCAGAGCACAGGTACGCCGTTGTGTGTTCCCGTGGTCAGGCCGCCGTGGGCGAAGGGGACCGGTACACCGTGGTAGGTGACCGTGATCGAATCCAGCTGTCCTTCCGGAACTGTCGTGGGAAGTGGGATCGTCAGCACGTCGTCCTCCAATATGGACGGGATATCGGAGCCATGATAGGTGGCCGCGTCCACGGTGAGCGTATCGCTCAGGTCGAAAACGAGTTCGTCAAGGTCCTGTGTGGCGAGGAAATACGAAGTGATGGAACCGTTGACCTCGCGCACAGCGGGGTCGAGGTCCCACGCGCACCGGAGGTACACCAGGTCGTAGCCGCGCATGGGCGACGCGCTTCTCGCCATGCTCCGGTGCGCTTGGCGCTCCATCCGGACGATGTAGTGCCCGCTATCCTGGTCGCTGGCGTATTGGGCATAGGCGTGTCCGTGCGCCAGCAGCAGCAGCAAGGGGAATACCTGTTTCATGCTGGAACAAAATAGGACCATCGTGCCACGGACCGATGCTCTGTTGGAGGCCCGGTCGCTTCCTGCCGGGGAAGGGGATGTGCGTGGTGCATCAGCGCTTGACGAAGCGCGCACGGACCGTTGTCCGGCCATCGCTCAGCTCAAGCAGGTGATCGCCCGGGGCAAGGGTGCGGATGTCCAGGCCATCGCCGTGCGGTGCGCCGGAGAACACGGTGCGCCCCAGAACATCCAGGATGCGTGCCTGGGTGAACGCGCGTGCCGTCCCTGGCCACTGGATGCGTTCGTCCGCCGGGTTCGGGAACAACATCAGCCCTCCGGCCGGCGAGCCGGCATCGGCGACCTCGGTGGCCACGTTGTGGCCGCTGATCAGCCACAGGTCGGGGTCGATCGTGACCTGGTCCGCCTGGAACGGGAGCGGGAAGGAAAAGCCCTGCCCGTTGACGGTATTGTCCAGCACGACGATGGTGTCCGTGGAAGCATTGGCGAACCGCACCGGCACCGGCAGCGCGAAGAAGTCCACCGAGGGATGCGAGGGGCTCTGGTAGAGCGTCAGGTCCACGGTGCCGTCGGGTTGCTGCGACCAGGGCATCGTATAGGTGGGATAGCCCTCGCCCGTGTACCAGTCGGCGAAGAAGCCGTCGAGGTCCAGGCCGCTGGCTTGTTCCAGGTGGGCCTGCAGGTCGCCGGTGTGGGCGGTGTTGTAGGCGAGCTGCGGATCCTCAAGATAGTCGCGCACGCCCTGGAAGAAGGCCTCCTCGCCGCAGATCCAGCGCAGCATGTGCAGCACCATGGCCCCTTTGTCGTAGGTGAGGCGCCCGCTGAAGAGGCGCGCGATGGACAGGGTGTCGGTACAATGCACGCTGCCGTCCGGCGCGCTGGTGATGTTGTCGATCCGGTCCTGTTTCCACTGGTGCCAGCTGGACGGCTCGTGGTATTCGCGCCAGAGGCCGGTGAGGTAGGTGGCGAAGCCCTCGTTCAGCCAGATATCGGCCCAGCTGCCGCAGGTCACCTTGTCGCCGAACCATTGGTGGGCCAGCTCGTGCGCGGACAGGTCGGGGTGGAAATAGCCCACGAAGCTCATCGTCTGGTGCTCCATGCCGCCGCCCCAGCTGAACTGCGCGTGGCCGTATTTCTCCCGGGCGAAGGGGTAAAGGCCGAAGCGGCCGCTGAAGAAGGTGAGCTGCTCGAGCACCTCGCCCGCGTTGAACCAGCCTTGATACCCGTTCTCCGGATAGGCATAGGAGAGCATGCGGATGGTGTCGCCGTCGATCACCGTCTCCCGCTCCGCCACCTCATAGTTCGTGATGGCCGTGGCGATGAGGTAGTGGTCGATGGGGTATCGGTGCCGCCAATGGTGGGTGCTGTCGGCGCCGGCGGCCGTGCGCGATACGAGCACCCCGTTGCCCGCGACCTTGTATGCGGCGGGCGTGGTCACGTACAGGTCCAGCGAATCGATCTTGTCGTTGAGGTCCTGCTTGCAGGGCCACCATTCCTTGGCGCCGTAGGGCTCGCTGAGGGTCCAGAGTACGGGCGTGCCGTTGTGCTGTGCGGTGGCGAAGCTGCCGAAGCCTGTCAGGCGCGGCACGCCGTGGTAGGTCACGGTGACCGAGTCCAGCTGCCCCTCGGGGATGGTGAGCGGCAATGCGATGGAGAGCAGGTCGTCCGCCCGGGTGAAGGGGGCGTTGCCCCCGTGGAAGGAGACCGCGTCCACGAGGAGGGTATCGCTGAGGTCGAAGAGGAGCTCGTCCAGGTCCGTGGTGGCGCGGAAATAGGAGGTGACCGAGCCGGCGATGGCGCGCACGGCGGGGTCGAGGGCCCAGGCGCAGCGCAGGTAGGTCAGATCGTAGCCGCGGGTGGGCAGGGCGCTCTTCGGCACGCCGCCATGGGCCTGCCGCTCCGCGCGCACGATGTCGTCCAGCACGGCATGGTCGTAGGCGTATTGGGCGGATGCGGCGCCCGGCAGGAGCAGGAGCGCGGCGGGGAGGAAGCGGCGCATGGACACCAAGGTACGCCCTGCGCAGGACGGAAGGGCGGCCGCGTGCCGGTCAGAAGACCTGCGAAACGATGGATCGCACCGCCTCGGACCGTCCCATGGTGTAGAAATGCAGGCCGGGGGCGTTGCGTGCCCGCAGCTCGCGGGCCTGCTGCACCGACCAGGCGATGCCCACCGCCTTCACGTCCGCATCGGTGCGGCATTTCACCAGCTCCCGGGCGAATTCGTCCGGGAGGTCGATGTGGAACGTCTTCGGGATGAAGGCGATGTGCTTGAGGGTGGTCAGCGGCTTCAGGCCGGGGATGATCGGCACGGTGATGCCCTCGGCCCGGCAGCGGTCCACGAACGCGAAGAAGCGCTGGTTGTCGAAGAACATCTGCGTCACCAGGTATTGCGCGCCGGCGTCCACCTTGCGTTTCAGGTAGGCGATGTCGGTGCCCAGGTTGAGCGCCTCGGGGTGCTTCTCGGGGTAGCAGGCGGCGCCGATGCAGAGGTCGGTGGGGGCGGCCTCCTGCTCCTCATCGTGCAGGTACTTGCCCTTGTTCAGTCCGGCGATCTGCTGGATGAGGTCCTCGGCGTGGGCGTGCCCATCGCGTTCGGGGATGAAGTGCGGCTCGCTCTTGATCGCGTCGCCGCGCAGGGCCAGCACGTTGTCGATCCCCAGGAAGTTCAGCTCGATCAAGGCGTCCTCGGTATCCTCCTTGCTGAAGCCGCCGCAGATCAGGTGGGGCACCGTGTCCACGTTGTACTTCGCCTTGATCATGGCGCAGATGCCCACGGTGCCGGGGCGCTTGCGCAGGCGGATCTTCTGCAGCAGGCCGTGGCCGCGCTCCTTGTAGATGACCTCCTCGCGGTGGTAGGTCACGTTGATGTAGCTCGGCTTGAACTCCATCAGCGGGTCGATGCCGGCGTAGATCGAGCGGATGTCATTGCCCTTCAGCGGGGGCAGGATCTCGAAGGAGAGCAGGGTGCGCTCCGCGGTACGCAGGTGGTCGATGACCTTCATAAGGGCGGCCAAGATAGCCGGAAGCCCCGCATGCGCGGGGCTTCCGAAGGGTATGCGACGCGGCCTCCTAGCGCAGGAGCGTCACCTGCCCGGTATAGTCCTTGCCGCTCTGCAGCTTCAGGATGTAGAAGTAGGTGCCCTCAGGCATGTCCGTGCCCTTCCACGTGTTCTTGTAGTTGCTGCTGGAGAAGACCTCCTGGCCCCAGCGGTTGAAGACCTTCAGCGAGGTGTTGGGGTAGAACTCGGCGCCCGAGAACTCGAGCACGTCGTTGTACCCGTCGCCGTTCGGGCTGAAGACGTTGGGTTGGAAGATGTCGGTGGGGATGACCACCTGGTGGTAGACGAAGGTGTCGGTGCAGCCGTCGGTGGTGGTCACCGTCAGCGTCACCGCATAGATGCCGGGCATGTCGTAGGTCCAGGAGGCGGTCTGCCCCATGGCGGTGCCCAGCGTGTCGAAGGTCCACACCCAGCTCACGATGGTGGTGCCGTTGGGGTTCGTCGTGTTGGTATACACCACCGTGGTGCCGGGGAACACTTCACCGGTGGGGTCCGAGCTGAACATGGCGTCGGGCGAGTTCGCGCTGTTCACGTTCACCGAGGGCGAGGTGCCGTTGCAGCCCTCGTTGTTGGTCACGGACACCGAATAGGTGCCGGTGCCCACCGACACGGTCGGGTCGTGGCTGCCGTTGCTCCAGTTGTAGGCCGCGTAGGGCTCGGTGGTGCTCAGCACGGCGGGGTTGCCGCCGCAGTTGAACAGCACCCCGTCGATCACCGGGTGCGGGGTGGGGGCGCCCGTCACCGTGATGGTGTTGGAGGCGAGGCGGCAGAAGCCGGCGGTGGCATAGACCTGGTAGGTGCCCGGGCCCACGAGGATGACCGGGCCGTTGTACATGTTGTTCCAGAGGTACGTTTCGAAGCCATCCTGGGCGGTGAGCACCACGCCCTGGCCTTCACAGGCGATGGTGTCGCCGGTGATGATCGGCGGAGGCACCGGCGTGTAGGTCACCTCGATCACGATGTCCACCGTCGTGGTCAGGGCGGGGTTGCCATTGTCCGTGGCCGTGTAGGTGATGGTATGGAAGCCCACATCGTCCACGGTGGGGATGAACTGGCTGTTGATCACGTAGGTGGTGCCGTTGTCGGTGATGGTCTCCTGGTAGCCGGGGAGCGTGGGGGCCGAGCCGCTGCCGGCGGTGATCACCTGGTCGGCCTCGGGGGTGAGGAAGGTCACATTGAAGTCCACCAGCTCGCCGTTGCATACGTGCACCGTGTCGCAGAGGAAGCTGGAGCTGACGATGGGCGGGATGTTCTGGGTGCTCACCGCCGTGGTGAACGTGAAGTTCTGGCCGGAGAGCCAGCTGATGCCGTCGGGCTGGCCGAAGGGGCCGTCATAGCTGCTGCCCGCATGGTCGAAGCGGCCGAACTGGATGAAGTCCACATCATTGCCGCGGTTGGCGCCCACCGTGGCGGGGTAGCCGCCGAAGCCGTTGTGGCCGCCGGACGCGTCACCGGTGGTCCACTGCATGTCCTTGTAGCAGAACGACACGTTCTTGCCCACGCCGATCACCGGGTCCGTACCGTCGGTGATGATCAGCTGGAAGGAGTTCCGCAGGTCGCCGTGCACGCTGTAGTAGCCCACGTTGTCCCAGTTCACGTACAGGGCCGTGGGGGTGATCAGGTACTTCACCGTGCCCAGGCCGTTGCGGGTGTCCACGTCCCCCCAGAACGGGGCGACCATCACCGTATCGGTGCCCGCGGGGAACCCGCCGGCGCTGTAGGAGCCCACCGAGCCGGTGAACGTGATGTTGCCGTTGTTGTTGATCCAGCAGGACGAGTACAGGTCGCCGTACAGGTTGAACTGGAACGGCAGCGGGATCTGGTTGGTGCTGTTGTCGTCATTGGGGCCCATCGCCAGCGTGTACTCGCCGGTGGGCTGGATCCAGCAGTTGCAATCGCCGTTCACCTGGCCGCCGCCGCCTTTCGGTCGGCCTTGGGGCTTGGCGGTGTTCACCGATACGCCGGCCACGGGCAGCGTGGAATAGGTGACGTGGAATTGCGGAGGCAGAGTGCCGTCGGCCTTGCGCTCCTGGTATTCTTCCACGCTCATGGTCACGGTTTGGGCGTGGAGGGCGGGGGATAGGGCCAGGGCCAGCAGCGTAGTGGGGATGAACGATCGCATGATGTACATGTTCCTTACGGTTCCAGTGGTCATTTCAAAAGGGTCACCGTCCCGAAATGCTCTTCCTTGTCCGCGGCATGCACCGGCCGTGCCGTGATCTTCCAAACATAACTTCCTTCAGGGACAATGGCGCCATTGTTACCATGACGTCCGTTCCAGCCCTCCGCGGTGTCCCGGGTCGCGAAGATCACGCGGCCCCAGCGGTCGAAGACCTGGAACTCATACTCTTCCGGCACGATCCCGGACGTCACGGGCAGCAGCACGTCGTTGCGGCCGTCCCCGTTCGGGGTGAAGGCCGTGGGCACGTACAGGTCGGCCACCTCGATGGCGATGGTGCGGCAGAGCGTGTCGGTGCAGTTGTAGCGGTCGGCCACGCCGAGGCACACCTCATAGGTGCCGCTGATGGCGTCCTCGAAGGTCTTCGCCGTCTGCCGGCCGGTGGCCACCTCCTGCAAGGGGAAGATCCAGAGGAAGTCCACCGCATGGGGGTCGGTGGCGGTGAACACCACCGTGCTGTTCCCGGCCGTTCCCGGATCGGGCGTCCAGGTGAAGGTGGCCTGCGGGGCGGGCTCCACCAGCACGGCGCCCGGTACGATCAGCTGGTCGGTGCAGCCTTCGGGGGTGGTCACCTTCAGCTTCACGTGGTACCAGCCCGGCAGCTCATACAGGTGCTCGAAGCCACCGCAGGCCTGCACGGTGCCAGTGCCGTCACCGGGGTCCCAGATGCAGGAGTTGCCCACATAGATGGGGTCGGTGGTGTTGGTGAAGTGCACCCGCAAGGGGTGGCAGCCGCTGTCCGGCTCGGCCGTGAAGGTGATCACCGGCACCGGGTCGATGTGGACGTTCACGAAGGCCGTGTCCGAGCGGTGCATGCAGGTGCCCGGCCCGATGCTCACATAGGCGTACACGCCGGAGACCTCGAGCGAAGGGTCCAGCACGCCGCTGTGCGGCGCCCCGAGCGGATCCAGCCAATGGCCGCCGGTGTCCGGGCCGCCGCCGAGCAGGGGGAAGAGGGGAGTGTCACCCCCGTTGGCACAGATCACCAGGCCGGCATCGGTGCCTGCCACGGGCAGGGAATCGATGGCCACGGTCAGCTGGGCGGAACGGTCGGGACAGGGCTGCACGGCCGGCACGGTGTAGGTGTACACGCCGAAGGCGCCCGTCGCGGGATCGAACTGGTCCGGCACGACGGCGCCGAGCTGGTCGGTCCAGGTGCCGCCGGGGTCCGGGGTGCCCGCGAGCTTGTCGCGCATGCTGAAGGGGGCCGCGTCCCGGCAGAAGGCGATGCTGGCGTTCTGTCCGGCGTCCACGGCCTGTGGCACGCTGATGCTGAGGAAGGCGGTGTCGTTCATGCACGGGGGCGTGGCCGTCAGGTGATAGCTGTAGGTGCCGGAAATGGCCGTGGCCGGGTCCAGCTGGCCGGTCGCCATCACCATGCCGTTGGGGGCCAGCCAGGTGCCCCCGCCCTGCGGGCCGCCGGGGAGCTGCGCGAACAGGTCCACCACCGGGTCCCATGAGCAATAGGCCAGGTCCACGTCCTGTCCGGCGTTCACATGGGCCACGGTGGTGAGGGTGGCCGTGCCGGTGGCCGCGCATGTTCCGCCCACGTCGGCCGCATACGTATAGGCCCCGTCCGGATCCTCACCGGGATGGAACAGCGGGCCGTGGGGATGCCCTGCCGGATTGGTCCAAGTGCCGCCGGGCGGGGGGCGCCGCCGAGCACGGTGATCAGGTCCACCGGCGCATCGGAGTCGCATACGGTGAGCGCGCCCGGCTGGACATCGGGCGAGGGCAGCACGTGCACCACGATCTTCAGCACCGAGGTCATCACCGGCGTGCCGTTGTCCGCGCCTTCGAAGAAGACGTCATGGTAGCCGACGTCCGCCGCCGTGGGCAGGAACTGCGTGTGGATCGATGCGGTGAGCCCGGGTGTGGAGCTGATGGTGGTGTAGTTACTGAGCGTGTTGGCGTAGGAGAGGGCGGTGGTCACCTGGTCCGGTTCCGGCGCGATGAAGTCCACGAAGAGGTCCACCGGTACGCCTGAGCAGACCGTGAGCGAGTCGCAGACCGACTGGCCGCTGATCACCGGGGGCACGTTGCCCGTGCTCTGCGCGGTCTTGAAGGTGAAGTACTTGTCGTCCAGCCAGCTGATGCCGTCCGCGGCGCCGAAGGGCCCGTCGTAGTCCGTTCCCGCGTGGTCGAAGCGGCCGAACTGGATGTAGTTGACGGCATCGCCCTTGTTGGCGCCCACGTTCGCCGGATAGCCGCCGAAGCCGTTCACGCCGTTGGACGCGTCACCGGTGGTCCACTGCATGTCCTTGTAACAGAAGGACACGTTGGCGCCGTTGGGCACGATGGGGTCGACGCCGTCGGTGATGATCAGCTGGAAGGTGTTCAGCTTGTCGGTGTGGCTGCCGTAGTAGCCCACGCGGTTCCAGTTGATGTAGATGGCCGAAGGGGTCACCTTGTAGGAGACCTTGTTCAGGCCGGCGCCGGCCCCGCGCAGGTCCACGTCGGCCCAGAAGGGGGCCACCATCACCGTGTCCACCCCGGCGGGGAAGCCGCCCGCGGAGAACGAGCCCAGGTAGTTGCCGAAGGTGACGTTCCCGTTGATGTTGATGTAGAGCGAGGTCCAGTACTGGCCGTAGAGGAAGAAGGAGAAGGGCAGGGCCACGGGGCCGTAGGAGCCGTCGTCGCCGTTGTTGTAGCCCGCGGCGTTCCATTGGGCCGCATTGTTGATCGTGTGGTAGGTGGCGTCCGGCTCGATCCAGCAGTCGCAGGTCGCGGTGTTGCCGCCGCCGCGTGCTTCCGCATCGGGTCCCGGGGTCGGATGCGAGGGGTGCAGCACCTGCTGGGCCTTCCACGCCTCATAAGCGGCCATGTCGGGAAAGACCATGTGCTGGGCGGTGGCCGCACCGGTCAGGAGGAGGGCACCCAGGAGAAGGCTGGAGCGGCCCATGGCGATCGATCAGTAGAAGAGCCGGACCACCTCGCCCTTCGAGTAGGTGCGTCCGTCCTCTCCGACCACCTCGATGGCGTAGAAATAGTACCCTTCATCGGCCCGCGAGCCGGCCACGGTGCCGTCCCAGGGCTCGTCCAGGGTGTTCTTGCTGAACACCAAGGCGTTCGTCTTGGCCGAGATGATGCGGACGCGCACTTCGCGGAAGGGGCCGCCCTTCACGTCCAGCACGTCGTTCACCCCGTCGTTGTTCGGGCTGAAAACGTTGGGGATGAAGATGTTGGGCTCGCTGAGGACGGCCGCGTTCGGAGCCGCCACCGGCTGCTCGGCATCCGGCTGGATGCGGTCCGTGGGCATGTCCTTCGCGGCGGGCGGGGGCACCGTTTCCTTGTGTTCGGGCTCGGGCTTGGTGGCGTTCTGGGAGACCAGCTGCTGGAGCACGGAGTTCACCACCGCGGCGCCCGGGTCGCTGCCGGACGGGGTGGAGGCAGGGGGGGTATCCGCCGGGACATGGCCGGCGTCCGCCGTATGGGAGGCGGTGGTCGGCAGGGCAGCCGGTGCGGCCGGGGTGGCCGTCGTGCGCGCCGGTGCCGGGGTGGACTTGGCGGGGGCGGCCTGAGCGGTGGACGCCGCTCCGGTGGTGGGCCGTTCGGCAGGCAGTTCGGCCACCACGGCCGGCGCCGGGGTCGGCGTCGAGGCGGGGACCGTGCGTTCCGCCGGCACGGCCGGTACGGTGGTGGCGACCGGGGCATCGCTCGTCGCCCAGTAGAGCAGGCCTCCGGTGAGGGCCACCGCGGCCACGCCGGCGGCCAGCCATCCCCCCACGCCGAGGGTGGCACTGCCGGCTGCGGCGGCGCCATGGCCCAGCTGCGAGCTGATGTGCTGCCAGACACCCGGGTCCACCTCCACCTCGTGGTCGTTGAACTTGCCTTGCAGGGTTTCGCGCAGGGCCTGCGCGCTGGCGCCGGCGGCCAGTTGCGTGCTGATGGCCTCCCACGTGCCGGGGGCCACCTCCACCTCATGGCCGGTGAAGCGTTCCTGCAGCAGGCCGATCAGCTCATCCTTCTTTTCCATCGCCGTAGATATCCGCCGCCTCCTTGGGAAGCAGCTTGCGCAGGTAGGCCCGCGCCTTCATGAATTGGGACTTCGAGGTGTTCTCCGACACCCCCAGCATCTCGGCGATCTCCTTGTGGGGATAGCCTTCGATGGCGAACAGGTTGAACACGGTGCGGTAGCCGGGCGGCAGGGCCTGGATCAGCTCCATCAGCTCCACAGTGGACATGGAGCTCACCACCTGCTCGTCCTCGGCGTGCAGGTGCTCGGCCTCGGTCAGGTCCAGGCTGTGGTCGTAGGGCTTGTTGCGGCGGATGTGGTCCAGGGCGGTGTTCACCATGGTGCGTGCGATCCAGCCGCCCAGGGGGCCGTCGGCGCGGAAGTGGTCCATTTTCTGGAACACCTTCACGAACCCGTCCTGGAGGATGTCCTGGGCTTGTTCGCGTCCATTGGCGTAGCGCATGCAGATGCTCATCATCTTCCGGGCATAGGCCTTGTAGAGCGCTTTCTGGGCGATCGGTTCACCTTTCAGGCATCCCGCTACCATCTGCTCGTCCGTCATGGCCTGTCCGCGTTGGATGATGCGATCCCACCGGCAAAAGTTGCCTCCGGGCCCCTGAAGTTACGGCCGTGGTATGCCCTGGCGCCCCGGCCATTCCGGGCCCAGGCTGGGGATCCCAGCGGAGGGAGGGCCTTATCGAGGACCAGTATGCACTAGACGGGCCGTACCGATGCCTTCCGGCCCGAAGGTCCGGATCATGTATACGCCGGCTCGTAGACCATTGATATCCAAGTGGATATGATCGGAGCCCATGTCGGGGGCGAGCGAACGGACCACAGAGCCGTCCAAGGCGGTCACCTCGATACGGGACGGGGCGTGGCCCGGGAACCGAAGATCCACGGCATCATCGGCCGGGTTCGGATTTAGGACCGGATCCTGCCCTGGCGGAGCGTCCCTGACCCCCACGGTCGAAGCCAGCACCCGCACGTAGGTCGTCCAGGTGGAGGTGTGTGGAATGACCGCATTGTCGTGAGCATGGTAGGTGATCGCATGCAGACCCACTTCATCCATGTTCGGGGTCAGTGTCGAAATGATCTCGGTCGCTTGGCCTATGCTGCTGGTCGTGCTGGCATAGTTGACAATGGAGGGGCATACGGACGAGCCCGTGACCATGGTCCCTACATTCCCAGGAATGGCAATGGCGCGGCGCTCAAGCGGCATGCCCACCTCGATCTCCACGGTGTCGCAATCAAGGTCGGTGAAAACAGGGGGGATGGTCGAATCGGCCGTGCTGAAGGCGAAATGACGGTTGTTCAACCAGTCAACACCATCGCCCAGATCATAAGGACCGTCCCAGTCCATCCCCGAATGGTCGAATCGGCCTACTTGGAAATAATCCGTTCCATTTCCCCGATTGGCTCCAACGGTAGCAGGAAAACCACCGAAACCGCTCTGCCCTCCGGAAGCATCCCCCGTTGTCCATTGCATCGATCGATAGCAGAAGCTGACATTATTGCCATTCGGGATCACAGGGTCGATCCCATCTGAAATGATCAGTTGGAAACTGTTCCGTAGATCGCCATGGTGGTCATAGTATCCGACATCGATCCAATTGATATAGATGGCCGACGGCGTGACCTTGAAACGGACCGATCCGTGTGATGCGGAGTCGGCGCGTGTATCGATATCCGCCCAGAACGGGGCGATCATGACGGTATCATATTCAGCAGGGAACCCCCCCGGACTGTATATGCCGACCGGACCAGTGAACGTCACGTTCCCATTGTTGTTTATCCATAAGGATCCATACAGGTCTCCATACAAATTGACCTGGAATGGCAAGAGGATCCCAGTGGTACTGTGATCATCGTTGGGCTGCAGGGCCAACGAGTAACCTCCATCCGGCTCGATCCAACATTCACAAGGCGTCTGGGCAAAGTCCCGGGTTACGAGGGTCGCAAGGAAGAGCAGTGATAGGGCGATACGGAACATCGGCGAGGATATCGATGAAGACAAGATAAGTGCATCCTTTGACCCCGCGTGGACGCCTCGTTCGGCGTACCTTCGCGGGCCTTTTCGGGGAGCATCCCCGCCGGCCGCCCCATGAAGCACATCCGCAACTTCTGCATCATCGCCCACATCGACCACGGCAAAAGCACCCTGGCCGACCGCCTGTTGCAGATGACCGGCACCATCGCCGACCGCGACATGCAGAACCAGGCCCTGGACGACATGGACCTGGAGCGCGAGCGGGGCATCACCATCAAGAGCAAGGCCATCCAGATGGACTATGCCTTCAACGGGCAGAAGTACATCCTGAACCTGATCGACACGCCCGGCCACGTGGACTTCAGCTACGAGGTCAGCCGCTCCATCGCCGCCTGCGAGGGGGCCCTGCTCATCGTGGACGCCACCCAGGGCATCCAGGCGCAGACCATCAGCAACCTGTACCTGGCGCTGGAGCACGACCTGGAGATCATCCCCATCCTCAACAAGATGGACCTCCCCTCGGCCAACCCCGAGGAGGTGAAGGACCAGATCGTGGACCTGCTGGGCTGCCGCCGCGAGGAGATCATGGCCGCCAGCGGCAAGACCGGCCTGGGCGTGGACAAGGTGCTGGAAGCCATCGTGGAGCGCATCCCGGCCCCGAAAGGCGATCCGGCCGCGCCGCTGCAGGCGCTGATCTTCGACAGCGTCTTCAACAGCTTCCGCGGCATCATCGCCTATTTCCGCATCATGAACGGGTCGCTGAAGAAGGGCGACAAGGTGAAGTTCTTCAACACCGGCGTGGTGTACGATGCGGACGAGGTGGGCGTGCTGAAGATGGACCTGAAGCCGCAGGACCGCCTGAGCGCAGGCGACGTGGGCTACATCATCAGCGGGATCAAGACCGCCAGCGAGGTGAAGGTGGGCGACACCATCACCCACGTGGAGCGCCCATGCGCCGAGGCCATCAAGGGCTTCGAGGACGTGAAGCCCATGGTGTGGGCCGGCATCTTCCCGGTGGACACCGACGAGTACGAGGAGCTGCGCGACGCCATGGAGAAGCTCAAGCTCAACGACGCCAGCCTCACCTGGACGCCCGAGAGCAGCGCCGCGCTGGGCTTCGGTTTCCGCTGCGGTTTCCTGGGCCTGCTGCACATGGAGATCATCCAGGAGCGGCTGGAGCGCGAGTTCAACATGACGGTGATCACCACCGTGCCCAACGTGGGCTACGTGGTCACCCGCACCGATGGCGAGGTGGTGAACGTGCACAACCCGAGCGAGCTGCCGGAGATCATGCACATCGAGAAGATCGAGGAGCCGTACATCAAGGCGCAGATCATCACCAAGGCCGAGTACATCGGGCCCATCATGACCCTGTGCATCGAGAAGCGCGGCATGCTGCTGGGCCAGAACTACCTCACCACGGACCGCGTGGAGCTGTCCTTCGAGCTGCCGCTGGGCGAAGTGGTGTTCGATTTCTTCGACAAGCTGAAATCGATCTCGCGCGGCTACGCCTCGTTCGACTACCACCCCATCGGCTTCAAGGAGAGCGACCTCATCAAGCTCGACATCCTGCTGAACGGCGACAAGGTGGACGCGCTCAGCGCCCTCATCCACCGCGACCACGCGCACGAGCTGGGCAAGAAGATGTGCGCCAAGCTGAAGGAGCTGTTGCCCCGTCAGCAGTTCGACATCCCCATCCAGGCGGCCATCGGCGCCAAGATCGTGGCGCGCGAGACGGTGAAGGCCCTCCGCAAGGACGTGACGGCCAAGTGCTACGGCGGCGACATCAGCCGGAAGCGCAAGCTGCTGGAGAAGCAGAAGGAGGGGAAGAAGCGCATGCGCCAGGTGGGCTCCGTGGAGATCCCGCAGCAGGCGTTCTTGGCGGTGCTGAAGCTGGACTGAGGCCGGGCCGGTCGTAGGCTATTCGATCATCAACTTCGCACGAACGGTCGTTCCGCTCCCATCGCGAAGGAGGTAGCTGTAGATGCCGCTGGTGAGCGCATCGCGCGTGATGATGAAGCGGTGGTCCGCGATGTTCGTCCGGATCTGGACAGGACGCCCCAGCGCATCATATAAGCACCACTCCAGTGGTGGCTCCAGCCCTTCGGCCTCCACGCTTGCGATCGTTCCTATCGGGTTGGGATGGATGAGCGTCCTGGCCCTGGTCGTTGTTCCGGGAACGCCCAGTGTATTGAAGTCGCAGGTACTGAAGGTCTCGGCCTGGTATAGCAAGCTGTCGTTCCGGGAATAGCAGAGCAGCCATGCGTACCGATCGGCCGAGCATGCAAAAAGCCCCACATTCAATAGACCGGTCAGGCTGCCGAGGCCTTGGATCCAGGTCTCTCCCCAATCGGCAAAGATGATTCGTTTCCGCTCCGAGCCGTCCATCAGCACCACCGTGTCGACGGCCGCTACGACATTCTCATAAGAGCAACCGCCCACTGCACGTCCTTGGAACAGGTCACCGGGCATCAGACCGAAATCATAGAGCAGTCTTTCACCATCGGGCCCAGCGTTCATGAACACACGCCCGGACGTGTCCTCGCGCAAGGCCACTGGCCAGCTGAACTCATAAGGTCCGTGCATCTTCCAGTACGGCTCGTCCCCGATGAGCGTATCGCCGTCGATCCGCCACGGGCTTGTCCAGCAGTTGTTCATCACACAATCGACGACGTTCCAGACACTGTTCGTATCCAGCAGCGATTGCGCATGCGCGGTGGAAATGGCACCCGTGCATAGAAGAACGATCGCACGTTCCATGGAGGAGCGGATGGGTCGCCAATGGTATGACTGGATGCTCACGCGCATGACTGCCAGGCACTTTTAACCAAGGTAGGAAGAGCCTGTAACTTTCATGTCGCACACCCGTCCTACCCGTACAGGCCCCCGCCGTGACGCTCTCGGAGTACAATACCGCCGTGGACACCCATGCCGATGGCATCTACCGCTTCGCCTTGAAGCACTTGCGCGACGAGGACGTCGCCAAGGACGTGGTGCAGGAGAGCTTCGCGCGGCTGTGGCAGAAAGTGGACGAGGTGGACGGCGGCAAGGCCAAGAGCTACCTCTT
>JAFDZF010000102.1 GCA_018267055.1 Bacteroidota bacterium | reverse complement strand
GCCCACCTTCCGTTCCTCGCTGCTCGTCCCCATCGGCTGGATGTTCCTGCTGGTCGCCCAGGCGGCGTCGGCCCAGGCGAGCAGCGCGTCGGCGGACACCCTGAACCGGCTGGACGAGCTGGGCCGCAAGCAGGGCTACTGGCGCATCGCCGCGCCCAAGGAGGACAAGCCGGGCTATACGGATGGCCAGGTGATCGAGGAAGGCCGTTACACCAATAGTAAGCGGGTGGGCCTGTGGCGCCGCTACTGGCCCAACGGCCAGGTGATGAGCGAGGTCACCTACGTGATGGGCCGTCCGAAGGGGGCCTACCGCACGTTCTACCCCACCGGCAAGCCCGAGGAACAGGGCACCTGGGACCTCGACCGCAACACCGGCGGCTTCAAGCGCTGGCACCCCAATGGCCAGCTGTCGCAGGAGTTCCTTTTCGACAGCTACGGCGTGCGCGACGGCCTGCAGAAGTACTACCACGAGAACGGGCAGCTGGAGGTGGCGGTGACCATCAGCAAGGGCCGCGAGGAGGGCACCTTGAAGCGCTACTACGCCAATGGCGACCTGCAGCAGACAGCCGAGTTCGATAACGGGGTGATCGATGCCGCCAACAGCCGGTACATCAAGCCGGTGCACCAGGTGGAGGCCCCCGCGGCCGACCCCGCCGCCAAGGCCGCCCCGGTGCGCGGCGAGGAAGAGGTGACCAATGCGGTGGCCTTCCGCCCCGACGGCTACAACACGCTCTACGACAAGCAGCTGCGCATCTCCCAGCAGGGCGAGTACCGCAAGGGCCAGCTGTGGAACGGCAAGGTCTTCAAGTACGGCAAGGCCGGCATCCTCTACCGCATCGAGGTCTACATCGAAGGCCGCTACGCCGGCACCGGGGTGATCCCCGAAGAGGACAAGAAGTGATCCCGGGCGGTCCGGCAGCCGTTCACGGACGGCTGATCCCTGACGGCTTTCCACGGGGCGCTGATGGCTGTCCACCCTCCTGTTCACAACTTCAAGGGGAGGTCCCTCCACCTCCTGGGACACAGCTACATTTGCGCACTTTTTCGCACGCAACGCACCCCAAACATCCCTGTGATGGCAAAAGCGACAGCAGCGACCACGAAAGCCGTGGACGCGTTCATGCAGCAAGTGAAGGTCCGCAATGGCAATGAGCCGGAGTTCCTCCAGGCCGTGCACGAAGTGGCCGAAGTGGTGATCCCTTTCCTGGAAGAGAACCCGCGCTACAAGGGCAAGATGCTCCTGGAGCGCATGGTGGAGCCCGAGCGCACCATCATCTTCCGCGTGCCCTGGCTGGACGACAAGGGCAACACCCAGGTGAACCGCGGCTTCCGCGTGGAGTTCAACAGCGCCATCGGCCCCTACAAGGGCGGCCTCCGCTTCCACCCCAGCGTGAACCTGAGCATCCTGAAGTTCCTCGGTTTCGAGCAGGTGTTCAAGAACAGCCTCACCACCCTGCCCATGGGCGGCGGCAAGGGCGGCAGCGACTTCGACCCGAAGGGCAAGAGCGACAACGAGGTGATGCGCTTCTGCCAGAGCTTCATGACGGAGCTGTGGCGCCACATCGGCGCGGACACGGACGTGCCGGCCGGTGACATCGGCGTGGGCGGCCGCGAGATCGGCTACATGTTCGGCCAGTACAAGCGCCTGGCGAACGAGTTCACGGGCGTGCTCACGGGCAAGGGCCGCAGCTGGGGCGGCTCGCTCATCCGTCCGGAGGCCACGGGCTATGGCTGCGTGTACTTCGCCAACGAGATGATGAAGCGCAACAAGGACAGCTTCAAGGGCAAGACGGTGGCGGTGAGCGGCAGCGGCAACGTGGCCCAGTTCGCCATCGAGAAGGCCACCCAGCTCGGGGGCAAGGTGGTGACCGCCAGCGACAGCGACGGCAGCATCTTCGACCCGGCGGGCATCACCGGCGACAAGCTGGCGTTCCTGATGGAGCTGAAGAACGTGAAGCGCGGCCGCATCGAGGAGTACGCCAAGAAGTTCAAGGGCGTCACCTACAAGAAGGGTGCGCGCGTGTGGGACGTGGTGGGCAAGTGCGACATCGCGCTGCCCTGCGCCACGCAGAACGAGCTGGACGCGAAGAACGCGAAGGACCTGGTCAAGAAGGGCGTGAAGTACGTGGCCGAAGGCGCCAACATGCCCAGCACGCCGGAGGCCATCGAGGCCTTCCACGCGGCCAAGGTGTACTTCGCCCCGGGCAAGGCCAGCAACGCCGGCGGCGTGGCCACCAGCGGCCTGGAGATGAGCCAGAACAGCCTGCGCCTCAGCTGGACCCGCGAGGAGGTGGACCAGCGCCTGCACGAGATCATGAAGAACATCCACGCCGCCTGCGTGAAGTACGGCGAGGAAGGCAAGCACGTGAACTACGTGAAGGGCGCCAACATCGCCGGCTTCGTGAAAGTGGCCGACGCCATGCTCGACCAGGGCGTGGTGTAAGGCCCGGACCATCGGAAAAAGAGAAGCCCCGGCATCGCCGGGGCTTCTTCGTTGCTGGTGAAGAGGACGCTCAGCAGAACTCCTCGAAGGCCATCTTCAGGTGGTCGGCGATCATCTCGGCGGAGCGGCCCTCGATGTGGTGGCGCTCCACGAAATGCACCAGCTTGCCGTCCTTGAAGAGGGCGATGCTGGGGCTGCTGGGCGGGTAGGGGAGGAAGTGCTTGCGCGCCTGGATCACCGCGTCGGTGTCCACGCCGGCGAAGACGGTGGTGAGGTGCGTGGGACGCTTGGCGCCCGTCAGCGACATCTTCACGCCGGGACGGGCGGCGCCGGCGGCGCAGCCGCAGACGCTGTTCACCACGCACAGGACGGTGCCGCTCTGCGCGAAGGCCTTGTCCACCTGGTCGGGGGTCTTGAGCTCCGCGAAGCCGACGTTCACGAGGTCGGCGGCCATGGGAGCAACGAGTTCGGGGGGATACATGGGTGTTGGGAATGTCTGGATGACGGGACAAAAATAAGGGGTCCGGCGCCGGTGGGCCGTTCACGGGGTCAGGGGCGGCCTAGAGCGCTCGCTTCTTCCGGAAGAAGGCCCGCACCAGGTCGGCGCAGGCGGGCTCCAGGATGCCGCCGGTGACCTCGGTGCGCGGGTGCAGCAGCGACCCGCCGATGCGGCGGTAGCCGGCCTTCTCGTCGAACGCGCCGAAGACCAGGCGGCCGAGGTGGCTCCAGTGCAGGGCCCCGGCGCACATCACGCAAGGCTCCAGCGTGACGTACAGCGTGCATTCGTGCAGGTACTTGCCGCCCAGGTGCTCGGCCGCGGCGGTCAGCGCCTGCATCTCGGCATGGGCGGTCACGTCGTTCAGGCGCTCGGTGAGGTTGTGGGCGCGGGCGATGATGCGGTCGCGACAGACCACCACGGCGCCGATGGGCACCTCGTCCGCGGCGAAGGCCAGCTCCGCCTCGCGCAGGGCCTGGCGCATGTAATGCTCGTCGCCGTCCGCCATCAGCAGGCCCATGGTCAGGGGGTGTTCCCCATGTCCGTGGGAACGGCCAGTCGCCGGTGCGGCCCGCCCTCGAGCACGTCCTCCACGCCGGGCTTGATGTCCTTGATGTTGAGCTGCAGCGAGCGCTTGCCCTGCCACTCGTTCTCCTCCACCACGTAGAGCACGCTGAAGGGCTCGCCGCGTTTCACCAGCTCCAGGTGGTGGCCCATGCGGAACGCGATGGCATCGATGCGGCGGCCGCCGTCCGGGTGCTGGAGCGTGAGCTTCAGGTGGTCCTCGCCCACGATGCGGGCCCATCCGGTGTCGACCACGCCGCGGGTGAGGAACACGGGGCGCATGTTGCGCGGCCCGAAGGGCGCCATGTGCTGCACGGTGCGCACGAAGCGCTCGGTGATGCGGTCCAGGCCGATCTCCTGGTCGATCTCCTCCTCGGGCGAGCGCATGGTCTCGTGCAGGCGCTCGCGTACCACCTGCTCGAAGCGCTCGCGGAAGGCGTCCACGTTCTCCACCGCCATGGTGAGGCCCGCGGCGTACATGTGGCCGCCGAACTGCTCCAGCAGGTCGCTGCAGGCGCTGATCGCATCGTGCACATCGAAGCCCTTCACGCTGCGGGCGCTGCCGCTGGCCTTGCCGTTGCTCTCGGTGAGCACCACGGTGGGCCGGTAGTGGGATTCGATGAGGCGCGAGGCCACGATGCCGATCACGCCCTTGTGCCAGTCCTTGTTGAACACCACCGTGCTCCAGGCGTCGTGCCGGCCGGTATCGGTGGCGATCTGCTCCAGCGCCTGCCGGGTGGTCTCCTTGTCGAGGTCCTGGCGGTGGGCGTTGTTGCGGTCGATGCGCAGGCCGATGTTCTCCGCCTCCTTCAGGTCGTGGCTCAGGAGCAGCTCCACCGCCTGCCGCCCATGCTCGATGCGGCCGGCGGCATTGATGCGCGGGCCCAGCACGAACACGAGCTCGGAGACGGTGAGCGCGCGGTTGGCATTGGACAGGCCGAGCATGGCCTTGATGCCCGGCCGCACGTTGGCGGTGTTCAGGTAGCGCAGCCCGAAATGGGTGAGCACGCGGTTCTCCCCGTCGATGGGCACGATGTCGCAAGCGGTGCTCACCGCCACCAGGTCCAGCAGCGGCTCCAGGTCGGCGAAGGGGATGCCGTTGTGCTGCGCGATGCCCTGCGCCAGCTTGAAGCCGATGCCGCAGCCGCTGAGCTCCTTGAAGGGGTAGCCGCAGTCGCTGCGCTTCGGGTCGAGCACGGCCACGGCCTCCGGCAGGTGTGGGCCGGGCAGGTGGTGGTCGCAGATGATGAAGTCGATGCCCTTCTCAGCGGCATAGGCCACCTTGTCCACCGCCTTGATGCCGCAGTCCAGCGCGATGATGAGCCCCACGCCCTGCTCGGCCGCGCGATCGATGCCGAGGGTGGAGATGCCGTAGCCTTCGGCGTACCGGTCGGGGATGTAGTGCACCAGGTTGCCGGTGAAGCGCGAGAGGAACTGGTGCATCAGCGCCACGGAGGTGGTGCCGTCCACGTCGTAGTCGCCGTAGATCATGATGCGCTCCCCTTCGCCCAGGGCCCGCTCGATGCGGTCCACGGCACGGTCCATGTCCTTCATCAGGAAGGGGTCGTGCAGCCGGTCCAGCGAGGGACGGAAGAAGGCCGACGCCTCCTGGGGCGTGGAGATGCCGCGCTGGACCAGCAGGGAGGCCACCTCGGGCGGGCAGCGGTCGTTGACCAGCCGCTTGATCGCTTCGGGATCGCCCGGCGACTTCAGGCGCCAACGTTTGCTCGGTGCGGGCATGTGCGCAAGGTAATCCGCCCGGCCGCGTTCATCCGATGGGCCGCTTCAGGGCGCTGGGCGGTAGGGCAGGCGGAGCAGGAGCGTGACGAGCAGGGTATGGTCGAACTCCTCCCGCACCCCGTCGGCGCGCACGAGGTATTGCAGCTGGTAGCCGGTGAGCACCTGGAGGTCGTCCAGCGGGCGGTAGCCGATCTGCGCGGCGGGGCGCACCTGGTCGAAGAGCCCGCGGAAGGAGGGATCGCCGAAGCGCACCATCACCTCCTGCGATACGATGGCCTGCCATTCGCCCTGCACGTTCGCGCGGTCATTGAGGGGGATGAGCCAGCGGGTGCGGTAGCGGAGCCGGCCCACATAGCGGAAGCCTTCGCTCTCGGGCCCTTCGGGCGTGGCGCGTGAGCGCTCCAGGAAGCGTTGTTCCAGGCGCAGGCGGTGGTCCATGCCGGTGCGGCCCAATGCATGGCGATAGCCCGCCTGCAGCCAGGTGCG
>JAFDZF010000101.1 GCA_018267055.1 Bacteroidota bacterium | reverse complement strand
TACCGCTTCGCCTTGAAGCACTTGCGCGACGAGGACGTCGCCAAGGACGTGGTGCAGGAGAGCTTCGCGCGGCTGTGGCAGAAAGTGGACGAGGTGGACGGCGGCAAGGCCAAGAGCTACCTCTTCACCACCGCGCACCACATCCTGGTGGACACCGTGAGGAAGGGCGCGCGCAGCACGCGCATGGAAGAGCACCACGAGGAGATGCAGTGGACCAGCCAGTCGCAGCCCGACCTCAAAGCGGTGCTGGACGCCGGCCTGGCCACCCTGCCCGAGGTGCAGCGCAGCGTGGTGCTCCTGCGCGACCTGGAGGGCTATGCCTATGAGGAGATCGCGGAGCTGACCGGGCTGAACCTGACCCAGGTGAAAGTGTACATCTACCGCGGCCGCACCGCGTTGAAGGAATACATCGGCAAACTGGAGATCGTGCTGTGATACTGGACCGCTCCACATACGAAGCCTGGCTGCTCGACCGCCTCGAGGGGCGCCTCACGCCCGGGCAGGAGCAGCAGCTGGACGCCTTCCTGGCGGCCCACCCCGACCTGGCGGTAGCGCTGGGCGACCTGCCGAGCGTAGGCGGTGGCGAGGCCACCTTCAGCGCGAAGGATCGGCTGAAGAAGGCCTATCCGCCGGCCGGAGAGCCGGATGCCGCCCGTCTGGACGACTTCCTGGTGGCGCGGCTGGAAGGCGACCTCTCCCCGGGGCAGGCGCGGCAGCTCGATCGGTTCCTGTACGAGCACCCCGAGCATGCGCAGGACGCCAAGCGCATGGCCGCGAGCCGTGTGCCGCGGGACCCGGCGGCCTTCCCCGCGAAGGCCACGGTGGAGCGCCATTTCCCGCCGCAGGGGCTCCCGGACAGGCACCGGCTGACCGACTTCCTCATCGCCGCGGAGGAAGGCGATCTCAGCGCCGAGCAGCGTGCCGCCCTGGCCCGGTACATCGCCGCGCACCCCGAGGCACGGCGGGAACAGCGATCGGTGCAGGCCGCGCGCATCGGGCGGGAGGCCATCGTCTTCGCCGGGAAGGAACGATTGAAGAAGCGCGAAGCGCGCGTGATCGCCTTGTGGCCGCGGCTGGCCGCCGCCGCGAGCGTGGCCTTGCTGGTGGGCCTGGCCTGGTGGATGCTGCGCGAGGGCCGCGGGACCGGAACGCCCATCGCCCGGAACGAACAGCCGGTAGCGCCCGTGACCACCCCTGCACACGACGAGCGGACCGCTCCGGCAGGACCGCAGGAAGCACACGGTCCCCGGACCACGCCCGCCGAACGACCGATGGAAAAAGGCGCCTTGCCTTCCGGGGGAAGCCCGCAGGCGCCGGCCCCGTCCAAGATCTCCCTGCCCGTCCGTCCGGCCAGCACCCCGGCGGGAACGCCGGCTGAGCCGCGCGTGAAGGAGCTGGCGCCGCTCATGCCCGACCTGGAGCCTGCGCCCGCGCTGGCCCACACGCCGGTCCCCGCCCCGGAAGCAGCGCCCATCGCCGCCGTGCAGCACCCGGAGACGCAGGCTCCCGCGTCCGTGGGACATGCCGGCCAGGGCCGGACGCTCGGCGCCCTCATGGCCAATGCGGTCCGCGACGAAGTGCTCGAAGAGCCGCAGCGCGACCAGGGCCTGGACCGCACCGATGCCGTGGCCGCCGTGGACAAGGGGCTGGGCGCGCTCACCGGCGGGAAGGGCGGCCTGAACGTGCAACGTACCGGCGCACGGGAGCGCGTGCACCTGCGCCTGGGGCGCAACCTCGCCATCAGCGCGAGCCGCGGCCGCTGATCGCCGCTCATCCGGCGGTCCGTACCGCTTGTCACGAAGCATCACAGGGGCTGTAACAGCAGGGCGTCCGGGGCCGTCCAATGAGCAAAGCACCAAACACCGGACGCCATGAACGCTTCCATCCGCACCCTCGCCCTCGCCGCCGCCGTCGTCTTCCGTCTTGGCACCGCCCAGGCCGCCGGCCCGGAGCGCGCGCCCGCCACCATCACCGCCAACAGCGCCGCCCTGGAGCATGCGCTGGACCGCCAGCTGAACAAGCACGTGGTGTTCCCCCTGCTCGACCGCAGCCATGACATGACCGGCGTGGTGAACGTGAGCTTCGTGGTGAACGCCGCGGGCCGCATCGAAGTGCTCAGCGCCACCTCGGACAATGAAGCGCTCTGCGAATACGTGGTGCGCAAGCTGGGCAAGGTGGACATCGGCGACAACCCCTCGGGCACCTGGAAGACCTCGCACGTGCGGTTCGTCTTCCGCCCGGAGGCCTGAGCCCCGGCCGTCCCTCCCGGCATCCGCCGGAACGAAGCCCCGCGGCCCCCAGGCCACGGGGCTTTTCGCGGGCTGTAACCAATGGCAGGGGCAGGTCGTCCCATGTTCAGACCCCCGTTCACCATGGCCCTTCGCCCGCTGCTCATCCTCCTCACGCTCGTGCTTCCGTTCACCCTGTGGGCCCAGCAGGACACCACCGCGGAGCACCACACGCACACGCTGTCCATCGGTACGGACGGGGTGAAGGTGACCTCGATCGACACGCTGCCGGACGGCGACACCATCCGCATCACCACCAAGCGGAAGCTCATCCGCATCATCACCACCCTGCGGGACGACATCGACAGCACGAAGGACCTCCAGCAGCGGATGGAGGACGCGCGCAACGAGCGCCGGCGCATGTTCACCTACTGGTCGGGCGTGGACTTCGGGTTCAACACCTTCATCGCCGAGGACGGGCGCCTGGGCGACGGTCCCAAGAGCGGGGCCTTGCAGCTGGACAATTCGCGCAGCCGCTTCCTGGCGATCAACTTCATGGAGCAGAAGGTGGAGTTCGGCAGCCACCGCGCGGGCCTGCTCACCGGCCTGGGGGTGGAGTTCGTGAGCTACAAGCTGAGCGAGAACGTGACACTGGCCTACAACAGCGACAGCACCTACGCCATCCCGTCGGACGACCTGGACTTCCGCAAGAACAAGCTGCGGCAGATCGGGGTGCGGGTGCCGCTGCTCTTCGAGTTCAACACCAAGAAGGTGCCGCTGCCGTCGACACCGGCGGAATGGAAGACCTACGACCAGAAGGGCCTCAGCCGCAAGGGCAACTTCCACATCGCCCTGGGCGTGATCGGCAGCTACTACTTCGACACCATGTACAAGCAGCGGTACAGCGAGGGCGGGGAGATCAAGAAGACGCGGGTGAAGGCGAGCTACAACCTGCTGCCCTACCGGGTGGCGGCCACGGTGCGCATGGGCATCGGGGGGCTCAACCTCTTCGCGGAATACGGCCTCACGCCGCTCTTCGAGGACGGCACCATGGCGAAGCTGACCCCCTTCACCGTGGGGCTGACGCTGGTGGGGTTCAATTGACAGGAACGTGGACGGCGTGCGACGAGGGGACCTGTTCGATCGCCGTCACAGCGGGGCTGCTGGCGCAGGCTGGCGGCCCCGCGCTATTTTCGGGCCCCCGTTGGCGCCCAGGTGCCGGCGGGGGCACTGAAAACACGACGACCATGGGCCGCATATTCGAGAAGCGCAAGCACAAGATCTTCGCGCGCAACGCCAAGCTCAGCAAGCTGTTCACCCGCATCGGCAAGGAGATCGCCATGGCCGTGAAGGCGGGCGGCCCCAGCCCCGAGGCCAATACGCGCCTGCGCATGGCCATCCAGAACGCGCGGGGCGCCAACATGCCGAAGGACAACATCGACCGCGCCATCAAGAAGGCGGCCGGCGGCGGTGAGGCGGACTACAGCGAGGTGACCTACGAGGGCTACGCGCCCGGCGGCGTGGCCGTGTTCGTGGACGCCAGCACCAACAACGTGAACCGCACGGTGGGCAATGTGCGCAGCTACTTCACCAAGTGCGAGAGCAACCTGGGCACCAACGGCTCGCTGGCGCACGTGTTCGAGCGCAAGGGCGAGTTCGTTATCGAGAACGCGGCCCTCAAGGGCAAGGACGCCGATGAGTTCGAGATGGAACTGATCGACGGCGGTGCCGACGACGTGGTGCGCGACGAGGAGGCCTTCTACGTGTACGTGCCCTTCACCGGCTTCGGTGCCATGCAGCAGAAGCTGGAGCAGCTGGGCGTGGAGCCCAAGAGCGCGGAACTGAAGCGCCTGCCGCTGACCACCATCCCCGCCGACCTCACCACCGCCCGCAACGTGATGCGCCTGGTGGACCTGCTGGAAGAGGACGAGGACGTGAACGCCGTGTACCACAACATGGAGCTCACGGAGGAAGTGGAGGCGGAACTGGCCAAAGGATAAGCCGCGCAGGCCGGCCGCGCCTTGCGCCATTGGCCGCGAGCCCCGAGCTTGGATCGCCGACGCGGCCAAGGCTCGGGGCTCGCTGCTCAGGCCCCGTGGCTCAACCGCGGGAGTGGAACCGGATGTGGTAGCGCGTGCCCGTGGCGTCGCTGTCCATCGTGATGAAGCCGTTCAGCTGCTCCACCAGGCTGTCGATCAGGCTCATGCCCAGGGTGCCGCCGTTCTCGCCGTTCAGCTTCTGCTGCGGGATGCCGATGCCGTTGTCGGTGTACAGCAGGTCGAACTGCTGCCCGACCACGCGGTGGATGCGCAGGTCGATGATGCCCTCGCTGCGCCCGGCGAACGCGTGCTTGAAGGAATTGGTGATCAGCTCGTTCAGCACCAGGCCCAGCGGCACCATCGTGTCCAGGTCCAGCACGAGGCCGGGGTCGATGGTGGTGCGGTAGCGGATGGAATCGCGCACGTTGTTCAGCTGCACCAGCTCCGCGAAGAGCTCCTTCAGGTAGAGCGACAGGTCCAGCTGGGCCAGGTCGTCGCCCTTGTACAGCTTCTCGTGGATCAGCGCCATGGAGGCCACGCGGCTCTGGCTCTGCGCGAACACCTGCTGGAGGTGCTCGTCCTCGATGGTGCTGGACTGCAGGCGCAGCAGGCTCGCCACCACCTGCAGGTTGTTCTTCACGCGGTGGTGGATCTCCTTGATCAGCGTGCGGATGCGTTCGTTGGCCTGTTCCAGCTTCTCCTTTTCCTGCTGTAGGGCGCGGTTGTGCTCGAGATCGCGCTCGCGGGCGGCCTTCAGGTTGTCCCGCATGCGCGCCAGGGAGAGGCCCAGCACGTCCTGGTCGCCGCGCACGGTCACGGGCGTGTCGTAGTTCCCCTTTCCGATGGCGTCGGCGCTGGCGGAGAGCGAGCGGATGTTCTCGATCATCCCGTTGAAGGAGCGCGCCATGTGGCCGATCTCGTCGTTGGAGCTCACCGGCACGCGGGCGCGCACGTCGCCCTGGGCGAGGGCGGAGGCGGCGGACGACACCTCGTTCACCGTGTTGCGGATGCCGCGCATGATCACGAAGGCCATCACGCCCACCGCGCCCACCACACCGGCCAGGGCCACCAGCACGATGAGCAGGCGGCGCTGCGCGTCCGACGAATTGGCCTCGCTCGCCGCGATGATGGAGCTGATCGAATGCTCCTCCACCGCCCGCAGGTCCTGCATGGCCGTGCCGCCCAACTTCCACCATTCCGCCGCCGAGATGCTCAGCCCGTCGATGGAGCGCTTCTCATGGATGGTGCCGATGATGGAGCGCATGAAGTTGACCTCCGGCCCGCGGAACGCATTGCGGTAGTTGGCCAGCACGTCGGCCGTGGCGTCGCGCTGGAAGAGGAGGGTATTGGTCTCGTACTGCGCGATGCGCTCGTTCAGTTCGCCGAGCTGGGCGGAGGCGATGGTGTCGGCGGCGAGGGCGCGCGTCACCTTGGTGCGGATGTCGCTCAGGGCCTCCTTGGCGTTGAGCAGGCTCAGGTGGGCGAAGAGCTTGTCGTTGGTCTCGGGGTCCATGGCCTGCTTGAACACCAGGCCCAGGTCCTCCAGCAGCCGCGCGTTCATGCGGCGGTAGGTGCGCTCCACCTCCTCGCTGCTGATGCGGCGCTCGCCCACGCGCTCGCGCAGCCCGGCCAGCTCCTCCATCACGCGCTGCGGGCGCACCTCCGGGTCCAGCAGCAGGGAGGGATCGTTCAGGCGGGTGATGGCCTCGTCGCTGCGGCCGCGGGCCATGCGGAGGGCCGCGTCGCCCTGCGACACCCCCTCGATGGCGGCGATGTTGGAAGCGCTCTCATCCTGCAGCGCGTCCACTACGTCGCCCAGCAGGCGGATGTTGTGGGCCTGCGCGCTCACGTAGCGCAGCACGTCACGGCGCTTCAGGCTGGAATCCACCTGCTTGCTGATGAGCAGCACCAGCCCCACCACCGGGATGCCGAGGGTGATGAGGAACTTGGTGCGCACCGGCAGGTCCGCGAAGCGCCAGGCCATGGCGGCTAAAGTAGAGAAGCCACGTTGGACGCCTGTCTACATTTGGCCGCGCACATCACCCACCGCACGCCATGGACATGAAGGGGAAGTTCGACGCGCTGGAGCGCATGACCGCCCAGGCCCTGCTGGGCGGGGGCGCCGACCGCATCGCCGCCCAGCACAAGAAGGGCAAGCTCACCGCCCGGGAGCGGGTGCATCTGCTGCTCGACGAGGGCTCCTTCCAGGAGATCGGCCAGCTGGTGACGCACCGCAGCACCAACTTCGGGCTGGACAAGCAGACGTTCCTGGGCGACGGCGTGGTCACCGGCTACGGCACCATCGACGGGCGGCTGGTCTATGTGTTCTCGCAGGACTTCACCGTGCTGGGCGGCTCCCTGGCCGAGGCGCACGCCGAGAAGATGTGCCGCATCATGGACCTGGCCATGCAGAACGGCGCGCCGGTGATCGGCCTCAACGACAGCGGTGGCGCGCGGATCCAGGAGGGCGTGGTGTCGCTGGCGGGCTACGCGGACATCTTCCACCGCAACGTGCGCAGCAGCGGCGTGGTGCCGCAGATCAGCGCCATCATGGGGCCCTGCGCCGGCGGCGCGGTGTACAGCCCGGCGCTCACCGACTTCGTGCTCATGGTGGAGCACACCAGCTACATGTTCGTCACCGGTCCCAACGTGGTGAAGACCGTGACGCACGAGGAGGTCACGGCCGAAGAGCTGGGCGGCGCGGCCACGCACGCCACCAAGAGCGGGGTGGCGCACTTCACGGCCCCGAACGAGCTGGAGGCCATCCGGCAGCTGCGCCGGCTGGTGGGCTACTTGCCGGCGAACTGCGAGGAGGAGCCCCCGGCGCTGCCCTACGAGCCTGGTGACGAAGGGCGCCCCGCGCTGGATGCGATCATCCCGGAGAACCCGAACCAGCCCTACGACATCCGCGAGGTGCTTAACGCGGTGATCGACCCGGACAGCAGCATGGAGGTGCACGCCGACTACGCGCGCAACATGGTGATCGGCTTCGCGCGCATCGCGGGCCAGGTGGTGGGCTGCGTGGCCAACCAGCCCGCCGTGCTCGCGGGCGTGCTCGACATCGACGCGAGCATCAAGGCCGCGCGCTTCGTGCGGTTCTGCGACGCGTTCAACATCCCGCTGGTGGTGTTCGTGGACGTGCCCGGCTTCCTCCCCGGCACCGAACAGGAGTGGCGCGGCATCATCGACCATGGCGCGAAGCTGCTCTATGCGTTCAGCGAGGCCACCGTGCCGCGCATCACCGTGATCACGCGCAAGGCATACGGCGGCGCGTACGACGTGATGAACAGCAAGCACATCGGCTGCGACATGAACTACGCCTGGCCCAGCGCCGAGATCGCCGTGATGGGGGCGAAGGGCGCGGCCGAGATCATCTTCAAGAACGACATCGCCAAGGCGGCCGACCCGCAGGCGAAGTGGAAGGAGAAGGAGCGCGACTACCAGGAGCAGTTCGCCAACCCCTACGAGGCGGCGGCCCGCGGCTTCGTGGACGAGGTCATCCGGCCGGAGGAGACCCGCATCAAGCTGATCCAGGCCCTGCGCATGCTGCGCAACAAGGTGGACAAGCTGCCGCGGAAGAAGCACGGGAACATCCCGCTGTGACAGGAGGGGGGTGAGGGCGAAGGGACGGGCGGCCCGGAGGGTACGGTCCTTCCCGTAGGCGATCACGGGCATCCTCGGAGGGCGTCCCCCCGTTCAACGGGGCACATTCGCCAAACCAACCAAAGCATGTACGTGAACACGACCCTGCGCAACCTCTCCCTGCTGCTGGCCGCTACGGCGCTGACCTTCGGCGCCTGCAAGAAGGACGACAACGAAGAACCCGCCTCGCCCAGCACGCCGTCCACGCCGAGCAACAACGGACAGGCCTCCACCACGCCGACCTTCCCCGGCGCCAATGCCGCGCTGTGGGCCGTGAACACGTATTCCACGCAGAGCACCCCCATCGGCCCCATCAGCATCGAGGCGGGCATCGGCGTGGCCATGTTCTCCAACGACGGCCACACCGCGTTCACCTCGGCCGGCGCCATCACGCTGAACGACCAGGCCCTCACCGAGCAGTCGAACCACGCCTACATGTCCATGCCCAGCATGACCAACCCCACGGGCATCGACTTCTCGTCGGGTAGCACCCATTGGGTGGTGGCCGGCGCGGGCGCGAACCCCGGCTTCGACCGCACCCCGACGAACAGCTTCCCGACGGTGCAGGACATCACCAGCGCGGAGACGGTGGTGAAGGCCAACGGCTATACGCTCACCTGCGGCGGCGTGGCCGGCGCGGACTCGGTGATCTTCACCGTGGGCGGCGTGATGAAGACCCTGGTGGGCGGCAACGCGTCCTGCGCGTTCTCGGCCTCGGACCTCTCGTCGCTGAGCGGCGGCGCCAGCATCGTGCAGGTGGCCGCTTACACCTGGTCGCACGAATCGATCGGCGGCAAGGACATCTACTTCGGCAAGGAGACGGTGCGCACCAAGAGCGTCACCATCCAGTAAGGCTTCCGCGCATGTGCACCGCCCGCGTTGATGGTCCATCGGCGCGGGCGGTGCCGTTCGGTGCGGTGGGGAGAGCGCCGCTACTTTCGCCGCGCGCTCCGGCCGCTCCGCCGCAACGGACGGCCGCGCTCCCGGGCCGCATGCATCCGTTCCGCTCCTTGTCCCTGCGCCTCGTGTGCGCGTTCCTGGCCTGGCTGGGCCCGGCCTCGTCCCTCCGCATCCATGCGCAGGACGCTAGGCGGGTGATGGCGCTGCCCGAGGACACGGTGAAGGTGCAGCGGCTCTCGGACCTGTGCTTCGCCTACCGCCGCATCGACGGCGACTCGGCCCTGCTCTTCGGCCGCGCGGCCCTGGCGCTCGCGCTCAAGCTGCACGACGCGAAGGGCGAGGCACAGGCCTATAACGACATGGCCATCATCCACATGGACCGCAGCGCGTTCGGCACGGCGGACAGCCTGCTGCGGCAGGCGCTGCGCATCCGGGAGGCGCTGAAGGACTCGGCCGGGATGGGCGCCATCCACAACAAGCTGGGCAATATCTTCCAGGCGCGGTTCCAGCTGGAGGAGGCGCTGGGCGAGAACTTCCAGGCCCTGCGCATCTTCGAGCGCATCGGTCCGCCGGCGAAGGAGGCGCTGATCCTGAACAACATCGCCATCCTGCAGTCCAACCTGCGGCGTTACGGCCCGTCGCTGGCCACGCACGAGCGCGCTGCGGCCCTGCGGCGGTCCATCGGCGACGGCCGCGGGCTGGCCGAGTCGCAGGGCAACATGGCCAACGTGCAGGTGCAGCTGGGCGACACCGCCGCGGCCATCGCGCTGTACGAGCAGGCGATCGCCTACTTCCGCGAGAAGGACCTGCAGGCCGAGCTGGCCGTGCAGCTGAACAACCTGGCGGGCGTGCGCATGGCGCGCGGCGAGCTGGACGAAGCGGCCCGGGGGTACCACGAGGCGCTGCGCATCCGCGAGGAGCTGGGCGACCGCAAGGCCATCGCCTCGTCGCTGATCGGCCTGGGGGGCACCTGCCTGCGCCAGGGGCGCACGGGCGAGGCGAAGCGGCTGCTGCTGCGGGCCCTCCACATGAGCGAGGCGCTGGGCGTGCGCAACGAGCAGATGCAGGCCCTGCTGGACCTGGCCCGCCTGCATGCGCGGCTGGACCACGGCGACAGCACGTTCCTGTACCATCAGCGCTATGTGGCCCTGCGCGACTCGGTGTTCAACGATGACCTGCAGGCCCGGATGGCCGAGGTGGAGGCGCGCTACGGCATGGAGAAGAAGGAGCGCGAGATCCAGCGGCAGCGGGCCGACCTGGCGGAGAAGGACCTGGAGATCGCCGAGCTGGGCAAGCGGGCGGAGCGGCGCCGGTTCTGGCTGGCGGCGGCCATCGGCGGCATCGCGCTGGTGGCGGTCTCGGCCCTGCTGCTGGCCCAGGTGCAGCGGCGCCGGGCGCGGGCGGTGCACGATGCGGCCATCATCCAGGAGCGGGAGAGCGGGCTGCGCGGCGTGCTGCTGGCCACCGACACCGAGCGCCGGCGCATCGCGGGCGAGCTGCATGACGGCGTGGGCCAGCAGCTCACCGGCCTGAAGTTCCGCCTGGAGGACGTGGCCGTGCGGGTGGGGAAGGCCTTGCCGGAAGAGGCGCCGCGCCTGCAGGAAGTGCTCGGCATCGCGGAAGAGGCGGGCCGCGACGTGCGCACCATCGCCCACGACCTGATGCCGCGCGCGCTGGGCGACCTCGGCTTGGCGCCCGCGCTGAACGACATGCTGCGCAAGTCGCTGTCGCGGCCGGGGGTGCAGTGCTCCTTCGAGCAGTTCGGGCTCGACGCGCGGCTGCCGCAGGATGTGGAGACCGGCGTGTACCGCATCGCGCAGGAGCTGATCGGCAACGTGATGAAGCATGCCGACGCGCGCACCGTGAACGTGCAGCTGCTCAAGAACAAGGGGCACCTGGTGCTCATCGTGGAGGACGACGGCCGCGGCATGGGCCCGGGCGGCCGCTCGGACGGCATCGGCCTGCGCAGCGTGGCGGACCGGGCGCGCGTCCTGCACGGCAGCATCGAGTTCGCCAGCGCGGCCGGCCGCGGCACCGTGGCCACCGTGCGCATCCCCCTCACACCGACGAACGCACACCCATGACCACCGACCGGAAGATCCGCGTCGCGCTCTGCGACGACCACCGCATCGTCATCGAAGGACTGCGGCACCTGCTCTCCGCCGCGGACGACATCGAGTGCGTGGGCATCGCCACCAGCGCCGCCGAGGCCCTTTATCTGATGGAGCACATCGCGGTGGACGTGCTGCTCACCGACCTGGACATGCCGGAGATGGACGGGGCGCAGCTCACCGAACGGCTGAAGCAGCGCAAGGACGGGGTGAAGGTGATCGTGCTGAGCATGCACGACGAGGCCGCACTGGTCAAGCGCCTGATGGACCTGGGGGCCGACGGCTACCTGGTGAAGAGCGCGGGCCGCGACGAGGTGCTGCTGGCCATCCGCAACGTGCAGGCCGGCGGGCGGCATTTCAGCAGCGGGCTGCTGGGTTCGCTAATGGAGCAGGGCGTGCGCTCGCAGGCCGGACAGCGGGTGCTGAAGGACCTGAGCGGCCGCGAGATCGAGGTGCTGGCGGCGCTGGCCGAAGGGTTGAGCAACAAGGAGATCGGGAAGAAGCTCTTCATCAGCCCCCGCACGGTGGACACGCACCGCACCAACCTGATGCGCAAGTTGGACACCCACAACGTGGCCGGGCTGGTGCGCATCGCGATCAGCGCGGGCCTGGTGCGCTGAGCGGCCGGGGCCCGGGCAACCATCGGTCACCGCCGGCGGTCAAAGCGGACGCGGCCGGCCCTTAACTTCGGTCGCGGAAAACACCCCCTTACATGCTGCTCAAGATCGCGGCCACCGCCGCCCTCCTCGCCACCGTGCTTCCCCACGATCCCCTGCCCGACCTCGCCATCGGTACCGCCCTGCCCGCGGCCGACGTGAAGATGAAGGACGTGGTGGGCGGCGAACGCTCGCTGAAGGACATCGCCGGGGAGAACGGCGTGCTGGTCATCTTCAGCTGCAACACCTGCCCGTTCGTCATCGGCAGCGAGGGCAGCGAAGGCTGGCAGGGCCGCTACCCCGCGCTGGGCGAGCAGTGCCGCAAGAACAAGATCGGCTTCGTGCTGGTGAACAGCAACGAGGCCAAGCGTGACGCCGGCGACAGCTATGTGGACATGCAGGCGCAGTACAAGCAGCAGAACTACAACGGGCATTACGTGCTGGACAAGGGCCACGTGGTGGCCGACGCCTTCGGTGCGCGCACCACCCCGCACGTCTTCCTCTTCGACAAGGGGATGAAGCTGGTGTACAAGGGCGCCATCGACGACAACGTGGAGAGCGCCGGCGCCGTGCAGAAGCACTACCTCGACGACGCCATCACGGCGATGCTCGCGGGCAAGGCCGCCGATCCCGCCACCACGCGCAACATGGGGTGCAGCATCAAGCGGATGGAGCACCAGCACTGATCCGCGCCCGCATCCGACGACCCTGCCCGGACGCCTGTCCGGGCAGGGTCGTCCATTTGTTGGAAACTTGATCCCGCTTTCCGCAGGGAACCGTCTTCCTTTGTGCGAAAGGCATTCCGCATGAACGTATTGTTGATCGGCGGAGGTGGCCGGGAGCATGCCCTGGCGTGGAAGATCGCCCAGAGCTCGCTGCTGGACGAGCTCTACGTGTCGCCGGGGAACCCCGGCACCGTGCGGCATGGCCGCAACGTGGAGCTGGACCTGAAGGACCAGAAGGCGCTCCGCCGGTTCCTGCTCGAGAAGCGCATCCGCATCGTGGTGGTGGGCCCCGAGACCCCCTTGGTGGAGGGCCTGCACGACCGCATCGCGGCCGATCCCGAGCTGGCGGGCCACGTCACGGTCATCGGTCCGAAGCAGGCGGGGGCACGGCTGGAAGGCAGCAAGGAGTTCGCCAAGGAGTTCATGTTCCGCCACAACATCCCCACGGCCACCTTCCGCGCCTTCGGCAAGGACCAGCTGAAGGAGGCGATCGAGCACGTGGAGCGCATGGCGCCGCCGTACGTCATCAAGGCCGACGGCCTGGCGCAGGGCAAGGGCGTGGTGATCGCGGCCGACCAGAAGGAGGCGGTGCGCACGCTGAAGGACATGCTGGGCAGCGGCCGGTTCGGCGCGGCCGGCGAGCGGGTGGTCATCGAGCAGTTCCTGGAGGGCATCGAGCTGTCGGCCTTCCTCATCACCGACGGCGAGGCGTTCAAGATGCTGCCCGCCGCGAAGGACTACAAGCGCATCGGCGACGGCGACACGGGCCCCAACACGGGCGGCATGGGCGCGGTGTCACCGGTGCCCTTCGCCGACAAGGAGTTCATGCAGAAGGTGCACGACCGGGTGGCCGCACCGACCATCCGCGGGCTGCGCGAGGAGGGCATCCCCTACCAGGGCTTCCTCTTCATGGGCCTGATGAACGTGAACGGCGAGCCCTACGTGATCGAATACAACGTCCGCCTCGGCGATCCCGAGACGGAGGCCATCCTGCCGCGGCTGCGCAGCGACCTGCTGGACCTCTTCGAGGGCATCTCGTCGGGCACGCTCAGCGAGCGTCACGTGGACGTGGACGACCGCACGTGCGCCACGGTGGTGCTCGCCTCCGAAGGCTATCCGGGCACGTACGAGAAGGGCCGCGCCATCCTGGGCCTGGACCAGGTCCGCGAGGCCCATGTGTTCCAGGCCGGTACGGCGGAGAAAGGCGGGGCGTTGGTGACCGAGGGCGGCCGCGTGCTGGCGGTGACGGCCTTCGGCAAGGACACCGAGCAGGCCATCATGCAGGTCTACCGCAGCGTGATGCTGATCGACTTCGAGGGGAAACAGTACCGGAGCGACATCGGGCACGACCTCGTGCGCGTTCCGGCCGTACGGCCGGGCGCCCCGCAACAAGCCTGAGGAGGACGGATCAGATGTATTCGCCCTTCTCCTTGGCGCGGCGGCTGTACTTCGCCTGCACGCTCAACCAATAGACCAGGCCGATCCCCAGGATGATGCTGATGATCGTCACCGGCAACCAGCCGAACGGAACAAGGAGCAGGTCGAACGTCTTTTGCAGGAAGCGGGCGATGCCATACCAGAAGTGGGTCATCCGAAAGGCCTTAGGGCCGGACAAAGATAGAAGCAGGGTGATATGCTGATCCGGCTCTTCCGGCAGAACCAGCCCATCGTGCTCCTGCTGCTCCTGGTGGTGCTGGCGGTGCTATGGCCCGGCGCCGCGCCATTGCTGGCCGATCCCTTCGTCGCCATGCCGGTGGGCATGCCGCTCTATGGCCCCGTGCACCGGCTGCTGGCGCAGGGTCCCTGGGTGTTCATCGGGGTGGGCGGCCTGCTGGTGCTGGCGCTCTCCTTCCAGCTGAACGTGGTGGTGAACAATGCCGAGCTGTTCGAGCGCCGCAACCACCTGCCCGCCCTGCTGCTGCCGATCCTGTTGGCGCTGCTGCCGCACGGGCTGGTGCCCGACCCCGCGTTCATGGGCCTGTTCTTCGTGCTGTGGGCCTTGCGCCGCATCTGGTCGCTGCAGGGGCGCATGAACGTGCTGGGCACACTGGTCGATGCCGGGCTGCTGCTCGGCCTGGCCGCCTTGTTCTACCTGCCGTACGCCTTCCTGGTGGTGGTGGCCTGGGCCTCGCTGGCGGTGATGCGCCCCTTCCACTGGCGCGAATACCTGATGCCCTTGCTGGGCGCGGCCGCGGTGTTCGTGCTGGCCTGGGGCGGGTGGCACCTGTTCGCACCGCAGGCATGGAGCCCCGTGGGCTCGCTGCGCTCGCCGGACCCTTCCCCGTGGGCCATCGGCCATGGGCACTGGATGTACGGCGTGGTGCTGGTCGTGGTGATGGGGATCATGGTGCTGGCGGGCGTGTACAGCTTCACGGCGCTCTATGGGCACAGCATCATGCGGGAGAAGAACGTGCGCTCCTCGTTCCTGGCGCTGGTCTTCGCCGTGGGCCTGCTGGCGGTCTTCGCGTGGCTGATCGACGGCCGGGTACCGCCGGTGCTGCTGGCCATGCCCCTGGCGGTGCTGCTGAGCTATCCGCTGCTGCGGGCGCGGCAGGTGGCGTGGGCCGAGGCCGGCCTGTGGGCCCTGTTGCTGCTGGCGATCTGGGCCCGCTGGATGGGCTGACCTACCTTTGCCGCCGCCAGCGCACCAGCGCCGTGGCCGCCAGGCATGAAGTTCGGTGTCGTCACCTTCCCGGGATCCAATTGCGATGAGGACATGTGCCACGTGCTCGAGCACGTGATGGAGCAGCGCGTGGAGCGGCTCTGGCACAAGGAGCACGATCTGCGCGGCTGCGACGTGATCGTGCTGCCGGGCGGCTTCTCCTACGGCGATTACCTCCGCAGCGGCGCCATCGCACGCTTCTCCCCGATCATGCAGGAGGTGGCGCAGCACGCCAAGAAGGGCGGCCTGGTCTTCGGTGTCTGCAACGGCTTCCAGGTGCTGTGCGAGGCCGGGCTGGTGCCCGGTGCCCTGCTCCACAACGAGGGCCGGAACTTCGTGTGCAAGAACACCTACATCCGGGTGCAATCGCGCAATACGCCCCTCACCTCCGGCGTGAAGGACCATCCGCTGCGCATCCCCATCGCCCACGGCGAAGGCCGCTATTACCTGGGCACCGACGGCCTGAAGGCCCTGAACGACGGCGACCAGGTGCTGTTCCGGTACTGCGACGCCGAGGGCCGCTTGAAAGATGAAGCCAACCCGAACGGCAGCGTGGAGAACATCGCCGGGGTGTGCAACGCGGGCCGCAACGTCTTCGGCATGATGCCGCACCCCGAGCGTGCGGCCGACGCCCGTCTGGGCAATACCGACGGCAAGGCCCTATTCACCTCGCTGCTGCAGGCCGTCCTGGCGTGAGACGCCCACGGGCCTGAAACGGGCCGTCACGCTCCTGGCTTTCGCGGGGTCGACGGTCGTCGTGGTGCCGTTCGCCTCGCCGCCCTTCCATCCGGCGAACTCCATCCCGGGTGCCGGCACGGCGGTCAGCCGCAGGGGCGCACCGGCGAAGCCTTGCATCGCACGCCGATCGTCGGTCAATGGCAGGTCCTCCACGAGCACCTGCCCGCCGTGGGCAGGCTCCACCGTGACGGTGATCGGCCGGACCGCCCGCCCGGTGCGGCGGGCCAGCTGGTCGAGCAGCGGGCCGGAGCGCCCGGCGATGTGCGCCCGCAGGCCGGCCTGGCTCTCCGC
>JAFDZF010000100.1 GCA_018267055.1 Bacteroidota bacterium | reverse complement strand
TCGGGCAGCGCAGCACCTGGGCGCGCACGGTCGCGGCATCCGCTGCGTCGGGATGGATCCAGGTGCGTTCCTGCGGTTTGAACACGGCGGAGAGCTCCTTCCAGCATTTCGTGCTGTGGATGCAGAGGTGCGGCTTCCAGAGGACGGTGACGTCCTTGCCGGTATAGCGGATGGTGCGTTCCATGGGGGCGGGCGGCCGATGTTCAGGCTTCCGCGGAGGCGGGTGCCCGGTCCGGCCCGATGGGCATCGGACCCGTATCGGCCGTGGTCGAAGGTACGCCCAGGGCCGGGAGGACCGGCGCAAGGACCGGGTCGCGGACAAGGCCGTTGCTTCGGCGCACCATCGGCTTCAGGCGGAGGCGGCTCTCGGTGTGCGTGGCCCCCACGAAACGCACCACCCGGTCCAGCAGGGCCAGCGAGGCCTCGTCCACCCGGCGCAGGCGGATGCAGCTTTTGCCGCGGTTGTACAGCACGAGCTCGTGCTTGAACGCGTCCAGCAGGTCGTACGGGATCACGTACAGGACGAGGAAGTGCTTCTGGCTGGCGAGGGCGAACAGCGGCTTCCCGTCCAGGCTGTACGTGGGCATGCCATAGGCCATGTCCTCCTTCGCGCCGGGCCACAGTTGCAGGATGCAGGTGCGGATCCGCTCCAGGGCCTCGCGCCGGTCGGGGGGGAGCTGCATGTAGTAATCACGGGCGGTGAAGGGCGCGATACGCATGGGAGAGGAGGGAGAGGCTGAAGATGGTGAATGCGGGGATCCGTTCGGGCGTTCAGGGACGGCCGGCGTTCCCTTACGCGGGATCGGCGCTGCGGATGCGGTCCAGCCGGATCGCAAGGCCCGTGTCCAGGTCCATCCACTCCGTGCGATCGGTACGGTCCGTGCGCAGATTGGCGATGCGCCCGCTGGAACGAACGATGGCGCCCGCCTCGTCCACGTGCTCGATGCGGAGCGGCGTGCGTTGTGTGGCCCAGGCTTCATAGCGGTCGTAGAGCGAGCAGGCCACGGGCACGTAGCCGTCCGCCGCGCGGGTGGCGCGCAGCCAGAGCTCCCGGCCGGCCCGCTGGGGGATGGAGTTGGTGCAGGGCGCCAGCACCAGGTCGGTGAACACGCGGCCGAAGAGCGCCCGGTATTCCGCTTCGCTTCCGCCGAACGGCGGCTTGTCGGTGTTGAGCGGATCATTGAACAGCACACCCACCAGGCGTCCGCCGGGCCGGAGCAGCGCGTGCATCTTCCGCACGTACCGTGGCCGCAGCCCGGGGTCGAGGGCGGAGAGGAAGGTCTGCTCGACGATGCGGTCGTACGACGCGTCGTGCGCGAAGAAGTCGCCCACGAGAAGATGGTCGCGCGGGAAGTCCGGGCAGCGGCGCAGCAGGTCCTGGAACGGCGCGTCCGTGAGATCGATCACGAACACGTGGGTGAAGCCGTTGCGGTGCAGGTGCTCGGCCTCGTATGCCCGCCCGCCGCCGGGGATCAGGATGCGCAGGTCCTTGCGGTCGAGCTGGTCGAAGTAGGCCTGCAGCGGCGCGCTCGCATGGCCGATGTCCCAGGGCGCGTCGCCCGTGCGGTAGCGGTCGGCCCAGTAGTGCGCGTCGAGGTCGGGCATCAGTCGGCGAAGGCGAAGCGGAAGGTCATGCTGCGCATACGCGCGCGGACCATCCGGTCCAGGTCGCCGTTCCCCCGGTCGCGCTCGTCCATCATGCGGATGAAATCCTGGAAGGTGAGCTCCTTCTGCTGCGGGTCGCGCACCAGCAGCAGCTTGCCCAGCTTGCGTCCGCCCAGGGTCGCCAGTTGGTCGGCGCGTTTCTGGGCCTGCTTGAAGAGCGCGGCGATCAAGGCGGAGCCGGGGTCCGTGGCATTGTCGTAGTTCCATTCCGCGACGTGCCCCTCCAGCTTGCCGCGCCCGCGCAGCCAGGCCACCAGCTTCTTCAGTTCGGCTTCGGTCCGCACGCTCACACGCACCGCGGGGGCGACCCCTTCTCCCTCGCCTTCGTAGGCGCTGATCGTGTACGGGTCGCCGTACGTCGGGGCCGCGTCGGTCAGCGTATAGCCCTGCGCCTTCAGGTCCTTCTCCAGCCGCTCCTTCAGCTTCCGCCCGCGCTCGGCCGCTTCACGCTGCACCTTGTCGTAGTCCGTGTTGTCGTCGTACACCACCTCGGCCGCGGCCTCGTCGGTCGGGGTCACCTCGTACACGATGTTCTTGGTCGCAATCGGCAGGGTGTCGGTCACGGTGAGCTCGATGTAGCTCTCGGTGAGCGTTTGGGCGGCGAGCAGGCCGGGCAGGGCCAGGGCCAGCAGGGCGGCGGAACGGGTGGGGAAGCGCATGGGCCGAAGGTATCCTTCGCGCAAGCTTCCGAGCGCCAGGCAGCGTCGTGGCCTTTGCCCGCGTCCGGGGGCGATGTCCTCCATCGCCCGCTCTTACTTTGTCGCCCTGCAGAACGTCGACGTGCACCGATCCTTTCCCCACCAGGAATCCCTGACCGCCCGTGGCTGATCCCATCGCTTCCAAGAAGGGCAAGGCCGCCCGTGTTCCCTACGCCCAGCGCCGCTGGCCCACTTACCTCTACATGGGGGTGTTGACCCTCGTGTTCATCTCCCTGTTCCAGCGGATCAAGGACGAGCACGTGTCGCTGGGCGGCGACAACGCCGACTACTTCGTGCTGGCGAAGTCCCTCGCCACAGGCCAGGGCTTCTCCGATGTGAGCAACATCAGCGCGCCGCCCCACAACCACTTCCCGCCGGGCTACCCGTTCCTCATGGCGGCGATGATGAAGGTGGGGATCACGGAGATCACCACGCTCACCTGGATGAACGGCCTGTTCCTATGGGCCGCACTGATGCTGCTGTTCGTGGTGTTCAAGCGGTGGAGCGGTAGCCGGGAGCTGGCGGCCGCGACCGTGCTGGTGTGCATGATGAACGCGCACCTGCTGGGCTATTCCACCATCATGATGAGCGAGGTGCCGTTCCTCCTGTGCATGGCGGTGACGCTGTTCGCCTACGGCGGCGTGCTGGACGCCGGGCCGGGCAGGAGGCGCATCGCGTGGGTCGTCCTGCTCATCGCCTCCAGCATCCTCATGCTCTACATCCGCACCGCGGGCCTCGCCGTGGTGGGGGCCCTGGGCGCGCACCTGCTCTTGACGAAGCGCATCAAGCTCGCCTTCCTGTTCGTGGGCGTGGTGCTGCTGTCGCAGGTGCCCTGGCAGCTCCGCTCGCGTGCATTGGGCGGCAGCTCGTACGTGCGGCAGCTGCTCAGCGTGAACCCGTACCGCCCCGAGAAGGGCACCATGCAGCTGCCGGATTGGACGCACCGCGTGCTGTCCAATGCGCAGCGGTATTTCTTCCGCGAGGTGCCCGGCGCCCTGATGCCCTGGACGGGCAAGGCCAGCGCCTTCAAGATCCAGCGAACGAAGGAATGGCCCCTGGCCGCGGCGATCGTGGTGGCCGTATGCGCGGGGGCCTGGGCCACCGGTCGCTACCGCTGGCTGGTGCTGCTGCTGCTGGCGCTCAACATGGCCATGCTGCTGCTCTGGCCGCAGGTATGGGTGGGGCCGCGGTTCATCCTTCCGCTGATCCCCCTGCTGATGTTCCTGGCTTTGCTCGGCCTTTATGCCGGGAGCGCCTGGTGCGTCCGCCGCTTCGGCCTGCTGAAGCCCCTGGTCTGGGTGCCGGTGGTGCCCGTGGTGTTCATCCTGCTGTCGTTCAGCAACAGCCACGTACTGCTCGAGGGACGCGATTACGACCAGAAGAAGCTGAACGAGCTGAGCAAGGAGCGCATCGTGCGGGTGGACCCGCGTGCGAAGCGGGTCTATGCTCCATGTGTGCGGTCGCTGGCGGCCGACCGGATGAACGCCTATCCGGAGCGGTTCGAGGAGTACATCCGCATCGCCAAATGGGCGTCCGAGCATACGCCGCGTGATACCTCCACCGTGGTGTGCTGCCGCAAGCCCTCCCTGTTCTACCTCTTCTCCGGGCGCTACGTCACCGGTTTCGCCAAGACCGCCGACCCCGGGGAGATGGCGGCCGACCTGGAGCGGCGCCGGGTGTCGTACGTGGTGATCGACCAACTGGGCTTCGCTGATGTGCGCCGCTACCTCGGCCCGCTGCTGCAGCGCGACCCCTCGAAGTTCAAGCTGCTGCATTCGGTGCCCTCGCGGAGCAATGCCAAGCAGATCACCTACCTCTTCTCGTTCGATCCCCGCTTCGGCTACCACGGCCCCTGGAAGGACGGGCTGAAGAACGGCGAAGGACGCCTGCTCGGGCGCGACGGCAGCGAGTTCACCGGCACCTGGCGCAACGACACCATCATGGGGCAGGGCACCCTGCGCCGCACCGACGGCGTGCTGGTGGTGGGCGAGTGGACCAACGGGAAGCTCAACGGCCACGGCCGCTACATCAAGGACGGCCAGGTGCTGCGCGAAGGCGAGTTCCGCGACGGCGTGCTCATCGGGGCGCCGGCGGGTACGCCCCCGATGCCCTGATGGCGGTTCAGGTCCGGCGGAACACCAGGTCGATCAGCGTGCGGTCCACCCGCACTTCCTGCAGCACGCCGTTCGCATACACGTAGTGGTTCTCGCTCTTGTTCGGGAACGTGAGCGTATAGGTGCCGGCGCCGGTCCGGCGCAGGGGGCAGTCCTGCATCACGCTCTCCACGAAGACGGTCGGCTGGCCCACGGGCTCCTCGAAGTACATCCGAGCGGTGGTCCATTGCGAGCCGCCGGCATAGGCGAAGGGCGGGCGCGGGTGCACGTAGCAGGTGGACCGGCCTTCCCGCGTGACCATGTTGCTGGAGTCGCGGAGGGCATCGTTCACCCGCAATGCGGAATGGCATGCGGTGAGCGATCCGTCCAGGTACTCGGCCCCCATGGAGGTGCGCACCACCTGCTTCCACACCACGTCCAGTTCGGAGTAGGAGGTCGCCGCATACACGGTGCGCGGGCCGGCGGTGGCGCACAGCACGTGGATGCTGCCCACTTCCTCCCCGCCCTTGAGGATGCTGAACCGGGCCTGCCGCGTCTGGGCGGTGGCGGTCGAGAACAGGAGCAGGCCTGCGAGCGGCCAGGCGAACAGCAGCAAAGCGGGGAGCGGGGCGATGGGACGCCGGTACAAAATAGGGGAGATGGCCATGGGGTCCGTCGGGTAGGTCCGTACGGTGAGGACAGCCGACAGGGCCGATACCCCTATCCCGGGGTGCTCAATGCCCCTTCTCCAGGGGCCGCCAATCCTCTTTCAGGGCCGTGCGGGGATCGAAGAGCGGGTCGTTGCTGAGGAGGTAGGTGCCGTCGGGCCGGCTCCAGGCCTCGTTGTAGCCGGCGCTCAGCTCGATGCGGCCGCCGCTGGCGTCCCTCCACTCGTCCACCCCGCGGATGGCTTGGCCCCAGGCGGTATTGATGCGGTCCTGGCTTTCCTGCCGGGCCTCCCACGAGCGCTGTTGCGAAGCGCCGATCTCCGCGCTCGTCTCCCGCCACATGGCCGCGCGCTTGGCCTCTTCCTGTTGCTGCACCCGGCCCACGTTGGTGAAGACCCGCTGTACCGCCTGCTGCCAGGCGGGGTTCACGCGTGCGCTGCCGATGGCCGTGGCCATGATGCGCTCGGCCTCTTCGGCCCGGTCGGGCGGGTAGCGCATCACCAGCCGGAAGTTGCTCTGGCATTGGTAGCTCCCCGTCGTGCCCCCGGTGAGGAAGTTCTGCATCTGGAGCACGGTCTGGTCCACGCCGCAGAGCAGGGTGCCCGCGCTGCCGTCCGGGAACCGCAGGTGGGCCTTCACTGCGCTGGGCCGGAACGTCACCGCACCCGCACCGGCCGCTTGCACGGCGGCGTTGTTGCGCTGCGCCTGTTCCTCCATCGCCCGGCCCAGCTCTTCCGCGCGTGCGATGTCCACCACCTGGGGGCCGCCCAGCTCCGGCAGGAAGAGCTGCTGCACGAACTGCGCGGCGTCATAGGGTGGCAGGATGTCGCAGGTGCGGCCGTAGCCCTGCGCGTTCGCCTGCATGCTCTGCAGCATCATCGGGTCGTCGTTCCATTGCCAGCTGCGCACGGGGAAGCCGTCCATGCGGAAGGCGCCGTCGGGTGAGCGGGCCGTGTACCGCATGGACACCGCCTCGTTCATGCAGGGATGCCCTACGCGCCAGGTCACGCCGCCTTCCAGGGTCCAGCCGCGCGGCAGCAGGAAGCTGATGGCCTCCACCGGCTGCCCGAAGCCGGCCGGGTCGATCACGCGCACGCGCTGGAGCACCACGTAATCCTTGCCTTCCTGGAACGTGCGGCCGGAGGTCCGCGTGCCGGTGCTGTCCGAGCCCGTGCTGCTTGGGGGATCGGCAGGGCTGCTTGGGCCGCTGCATGCGCTCAGGACCGCGCAGAGCAGGAGGAAGTGGACGGGGCGCATGGGCTGCTCCAAAGTAGACGCGTCCGGGACCGCCTGCCGGCCCCATCACGGGAATTCGGGGAGGTGTCCGGTCGGTGCACCCTCCTTGGCGAAGAGCGCGTCCAGGGCCCCTTCGATCATCGGGTGCTCGAACCGGAACCCCAGCTCGAGGGCGCGCGTGGGCACCACGCGCCGGCTCTTCAGCACCAGTTCGGTCTCGGTGCGCAGCAGGAACGCGCCGATGGCGAGCAGCCAGGCGGGCGTGGGCAAGGTGATGAGCGGCCGTATGCGGTCGCGCAGGGCCTTCAGCAGCACCTGCTCCGGCACAGGGTGGGGCGCCGCCAGGTTGATGATGCCCTCGGCGCGAGGTGTGTCCAGCAGCCAGTGGAAGAAGCGGGCGACATCCGCCTCGTGCACCCAGCTCACATATTGGCGTCCGCTGCCGTGGCATCCGCCCAGGCCGCAGCGCACGAGCTGTGCGAAACGGGGAAAGGCCCCGCCGTACCGGCTGAGCACCATGGCGCAACGGACCGCCACCTGTCGCACACCAGGGATCCGGTGCGCGAAGAGCGCTTCCTCCCAGGCTTGGGCCACGGACACGCTGAAGCCGCTGCCGATCTCGCCGGTATGCTCGTTCATCGCGCGGTCCTCGGCGTGCCGGTAGATGGTCGCCGTGCTCAGGTTGATCCACAGCGGCGGTGGCACCGTGCATGCGGCGATGGCCCGGCCCAGGGCGTGCGTGGTGTTCACCCGGCTGGAACGGATGGCGGCCCTGTTCTTCGCGGTGTAGCGGCAATCCACCGAGCGTCCGGCGAGGCCGACCACCGCGGCCGCACCTTCCAGCTCACGGCACCAGGGTCCGGGCGTGCGCCCGTTCCAGTGGACGAAGCGGACGCCCGCGTTCCGCTGCGCGGCAGGATCGCGGGTGAGCACCACCACCTCCTGCCCGCAGGCGGCCAAGTGGGCCTGGAGGATCCGGCCGATGGTGCCGGTGCCTCCTGCAAGAACGATCTTCATCGGTCGCATGGGGATAGGGAGTATTGGGGGAGCCCGTGGAGAGCGGTGATCACCGGGGCCGGTGGCAAGGCGCAGCTGAACAGATCGAGGTCCATCACTTGTTCGTTCGGGTGGCGGTGACGAGGCCGTAGCGGAAGAGATCATGCTGCATGCCCAGGAGGATGCCCAGGCCGCAGCTCCGCAGGTGGGCCCGCTCCAACGGGTCCATCCGCTCCCTGCTGAACGCCTGGCGCAGGGCGGTGAGGGCCAGCAGCGGCAGGCCGTGCAAAGCGCAGGGGCCCATGCGCCAGCTGAGGTCGCGCACCCGCACGTCGGTGAACCCCTGGCGCTCGAGGGCCTTGGTGAAGGACCGCAGCTTCGGGAAGCAGGGGAGGGCCCAGCCTCGGGCCACGGTGTCCACCAACCCTTTCCGCCAGCCGCGCGGCTCGTGCAGCAGGAAGCCGTCCACCAGGGCGAGGCGGCCGCCGGGCTTCAGGATGCGCGCGGCCTCGGCCAGCACATCGTCCTTCCCATGCCCTGTGCCGTAACAAAGGCTCTCCAGGGCGTACACGCCGTCCATGCCCGCATCCGGCAGGCCGGTGTCGCGGAAGTCGCGGAGGTGCATCCGCACCCGGTCGTAGGTGCCGTCCACCAGGCCGGCCACCATCCCTTCATGCACCTGCTCGCGCACCACGGTGAAGGCGTCCACGTGCGCGCCGTACCGCCGGGCCACCAGCCGGGCCGCGGAACCGTACCCGCAGCCGAGATCGGCCAGGTGATGGCCCGCCCGCACCTGCAAGGGGGCCACCACCTGGTGCACCAGCTCTTCCAGCATGGCGCGGCGGCCGAAGGGCGACAGGGGCCAGCGCCAATAGCCGAAGTGGAGGTGCCCGTCGGGGCTCCAGCGCCGGTAGAGCCTGGCACTGGCGTGGAAGTGGGCCGTCACCCGCGGGTCCGGCCCGGCGGGGCGGACGGGGACGACCGTGGCGGTGGGAAGGGTGCCGGTGGTGTTCATTGTGTTTTAGTTTGAAGTTTCAGGAAATATTGAAATATAACGGGCAAAAAAAAGGAGGTCATCGCAGCAGGGTGGTGGCGGCCTTCACGAACCATTGCACGTCGCGGCGCACGCTCTTCTCCAGCAGCGTGTCCAGGCGGGTGGTCAGGTCGTGCAGGTCGTGGGTCATCTTGCGGAAGGCCTTCGCTTCCGGCGATGCGCCGGGGATCTCCTCGAAGGTGTCGAGCAGCTTCACCAGCGGCTCCAGCTCGCGCTTCTTGCGCTCCTTGGTGATGCTGGTGGCCACCTTCCACACGTCCTTCTCGGCGCTGAAGAACTCGCGGCGCTCGCCGCTCTTCAGCACCTTCTGCACCAGGTTCCAGTCGATGAGCGCTCGCAGGTTCATGTTCGCATTGCCGCGGCTGATGTTCAGCTCCTCCATCACGTCCTCCGTGCTCAGCGGCTCCGGCGCGATCAGGAGCAGGGCATGCACCTGGGCCATGCTGCGGTTGATCCCCCACGCGCTGCCGAAGGCGCCCCAGGCCTGGATGAACTGTTCGCGGGCTTCCTTCAGGTCCATGGTGCGGTCGTCGATGGCCCAAAGGTATGGCTGTAAGAATGAAAGTTTCAAATAGTACTGAAAATTTATCCGACCAAGACTTTCCCGCCCGCCCGAACGCCGCGCTCAGCGCCGGCCGCCCAGGATGGTGAGGTGGCCCGTGAGCGGCTCCACAAGCCCCGTCGCCATCACCTCATAGAAGTAGGTGCCATCGGGCACGTCGGCGGCGGCCCAGGTGTTGCGGTAATTGGCCGCCTCGAACACGGGCATGCCCCAGCGGTTGAAGATGCGCACGCGGTTCTCCACGAACTCGATCCCGGGGATCTCGAACACGTCGTTGGCCCCGTCGCCGTTCGGGCTGAACACGTTCGGCACCGTGATGGCGCAAGGGGCCATGACCAGCACGGTGGCGCTGGCGGTGACCCCGCAGGCATCGGTGACCGTGATGGTGTACGTTCCCGGCCGGTCCGGCGCGCTGGTGGAAGGCAGGAGGGTACCCGTGCTCCATACGTACGCCAGCTCGCCGGTGCCGCCGATGGCTTCGGCCTGCAGCACCACGTCGGTGTCGTCGCACTGGCCCTGCACGTCCTCCGCGGTGACAGTGAGCGCAGGCGCGTCGGTGATCGTCACCCGCGCGGTGGAGATGCCCTGGCAGGGACCGGAGAGGGTCTCCACGCTCAGTTCGAGGAGCTCCGGGGCCTCGGTGCTCCCATCGTGCAGGAAGGCGATGGGGAACGACACGGTGGCCTGTCCGTCGGCGAAGGTCACGCTGGGCGGGATGCCCGAAACGTCCGCGCCCACGGTGGCGCTGCCGGATACAGTGATCGGCATGGTCAGGCCACCTGTGCTGACGGCACGGGTCACGGTGACCACGGCGCTGTCGCACCCTTCCACCACGTCGGGCCCACCGCTGGTCGTCGCGATGGTGATGCCGCTTCCGCCCGTGGCGCTGAGGGTGCCCTGGCGGATGAAGATGCCGCTGTCGTAGTCCGGGTCGCCCACATCGCAGATCGCCAGCTTGATGTGGTAGGTCTGCCCGCATTGCACCGCCGCTTTCGCCACCAGCGTGCGGGTATAGCCATCGAACTGGATGTAGTGCGTCGAGGCATTGTACGGGGCCTGGTCCCCGTCGCCATTGTCCACGTAGTAGGCGGTGTTCTCCAGGTCGTTGATGGTGTTCACGCTCACCGGGTCATTGGTCCCCGGCACGAGGGCCAGGTTGATGGCGCCGCCGGTGAACGGTCCGCTGATGCCCGGCCCGCTGAGGAAGAAACCGAAGACGTCGTTGTATGCCGAGCCCACCCATTCCAGGTATTCCTCCGAGGCGAACACGTATTCGAAACGGAGGGTGTCGCCCAGCGGCACCAGGTCGAACTCCAACAGGGCCGGGTCGAACATGAGGTCGTCGGCGATGTCGTCCAGGTCGGGATCATTGAAGAAGTAGGGTTCCATGATGGCCAGGGCGGCGGATCCCCAGTCGTTGGGCCCATAGGCCACGGCGATGTCGCCCGTGCACAGCAGAAGGCCGCTGTCCACACCGAGCACGCAAGCCGTGGCGTCGAAGGCCCCGATCTGCACGTTGGGCGTGTTCCCGGTCGCACCGTTGAACGTGACATTGCTCACGGTGATGCCCGGACCCACGAGCACGTCCTGCACCAGCTCCTGTGGGGTGCGGGAACCGTCGAGCACCAATTGGGCGCGGCCGGCCAGGACGGTGAGCAGGAAGGTCAGCAGGAAGGAAAAGCGGAGAAGGCGTTGCATGGTGGTAGGGTGCGGGTCCTATCGGATCAGGCTGACCGATCCGGCCATTCGTGCCCGTGCGCCGCCGCCGCAGGGTGCGCTGTAGGAGAGGTGGTACACATATACGCCGGGCGATACAGGGGCCCCGTGGTAGTTGCCGTCCCATGCGGGCGTGGCGGAGGTGGAGGCCATCAGGAGCTCGCCCCAGCGGTCGTAGATGAGCAGCTGCGTGTCCTCGTCCAGCGTGCCCAGCACCGCGAACACGTCGTTGTGCCCGTCCCCGTCCGGCGTGAAGGCATTGGGCACGAAGGCCACGCCGCTTCCACCGGGTGCGATGGTCAGCGTCTCCGTGGCCGTGCAGGAAGCACCATAGGAGAGGCGGTAGGCATAGGTGCCCGGCGTGTCGAAGCGGCGGGTGGGACCGGTCAAGCCGTCCCACCAGGTCACCGATACGGTGTCCGATGGCCAGGCCACCGTCACGCTGCCGCCTTCGCAGAGCAGGGGCGCATGCAGGGGGCGCGGCGACGGGAGCACATCCACGCGCACGCTGTCCGTCGCCATGCACCCGCCCAGGTGCACCACCACGGTGTAAAGGCCGGGATCGTCCACCGTGATCGCCTCGGCCGTGCTGCCGGTGTTCCATGCGCATGTGGCGCCGGCAAGGTCCACTGCCAGCACCGTGGAGGCGCCTTCGCAGAGCATGGTATCAGGCCCCAGTTCCACGCCGATCGCCGGCCCGATGTCCACCGCGGCCGTCACGGCGTCCCCACAGGCGTCCGAAACGGTGATGGCGTAGCTCGCCGGACCGGGCGGCACCTCGATCACGGGCCCCGTTGCTCCAGGTGTAGAGCAGCGTTCCGCTGCCCCCGCTCGCCGTGGCGCTCAGTACGGCCGTCCCGGCGGTGCAGTCCACCTGCGGATCGGCGATGGTGAGCACCAAGGGGGGATGATCGATGAGCGTCACGGTGGCGGTGGCTTCCGTGCCGGAGCAGGCCCCGGGGATGAGGGCGCTCAGCACCAGGTCCTCGTCGGCCTCGGTCAGGCCGTCGGCGCCGGCGGTGAACGTGAACTGCATGCTCGACTGTCCGTCGGGGATGGTCACCGAGGCGGGAATGCCGCTGTGGTCCGCGGCGGAGGCGGCCCCGCCCAGGGCGATCGGCACCTCCAAGGCGCCGGCAGTGCCGATCCGCGAAACGGTGACGGTGGCCTCCCCGCAACCTTCCATCAGCATGCCATCGCCCGTGGGCGTGCTGATGCTGAGGCCCGCGCCCGTGGTGGCCGAAAGGCTGTTGCGCACGAGGAAGATGCCGCTGTCGTACAGGTCGTCCTGCACGTCCGCGATGGCCAGCTTGATGTGGTAGGTCTGCCCGCATTGCACCTGTGCCTCCGCCACCAGCGTGCGGGTGAAGCCGTCGAACTGCACGTACGTGGACGAGCTGTTGTATGGCGCCTCGATGCCGTCCCCATTGTCCACGTAATAGGCGCTGTTGGTGATGTCATTGATCGAGTTCACGCTCACCACGTCCGCGGTGCCCGGCACCAGCGCGATGTTGATGGCGCCATTGCTGAAGGGACCGCTGATGCCGGGCCCGCTCAGGAAGAAGCCGAAGGCGTCGTTGTAGCCTTCGTTCACGTACTCCAGGTATTCCTCCGAAGCGAACACGTACCGGAAGCGGATGCTGTCGCCCGTGGGCACGAGGTCGAACTCCAGGATGGCCGCATCCATCATCGTGGCCCCGGAGATGACCTCCAGGTCGGCATCGGTGAGCAGGGTGCCGATCGAGCTGGAAGCGCCTTCCTCGTTGTTGGGGCCCATCGCGATCGACACGTCACCGGTGCACAGGAACACGCCTTCGGTGAGGCCCAGGGTGGTGGCCGTCGCGTTGAAGCCCGCGATCTGCACATGGGTGAGGTTGCCGGCATCGCCGTTGAACGTCACGTTGCTCACGGTGACGCCATTGCCTACCAGCATGTCCTGCACGAGCTGCTGCGGCGTCAGCGTGTTGTCCAGGGCCAGCTGGGCCTGGGCGTTCGGCAGCAGGCCGGTGGACAGCACCACCAGGAGCGGACGGAGAAGGATCCGGTACAAGGCCATGATCGATGGGATATGGAACGGCCGCGAAGCTGCGCCGGCAGGCATGCGCGGTGCCAGCCGGTGTTGACGAGCAGGGAAAAACAGCGTCCCGAACGGGAAGGGCCGCCGAAGCGCGCCATCCGGAGGGCGCCTACCTTGTCCGCGCCCGATCGCCATGGAACTCGTCAGTACCGCTGCCCCGCTCGATTTGCTCGAACGTCATTTCGGCTACAAGGCGTTCCGGCCGCTGCAGCAGGACGTGATCGAGCACGTCCTGGCGGGCCGTGACGCCGTGGTGCTGATGCCCACCGGCGGAGGGAAGAGCCTGTGCTACCAGATCCCCGCGCTGGCCCTCGACGGCCTCACCGTGGTGGTGTCGCCCCTCATCGCCCTGATGAAGGACCAGGTGCAGGCCCTGCAGGGCAACGGCATCGCCGCGGCCTACCTCAACAGTGCGCTCACCTTCGAAGAGGAGCAGGCCATCGCCGGGCAGCTGCATGCCGGCGCGTTGAAGCTGCTGTACGTGAGCCCCGAGAAGCTCTTCAGTGCGAACTTCCTGGAGTGGCTGGCCGGGCTCGGCGTGCGGCTCTTCGCCGTGGACGAGGCCCATTGCATCAGCAGTTGGGGCCACCACTTCCGGCCGGAATACAAGCTGCTGGGCACCCTCAAGGGGCGCTTCCCCCAGGTGCCGGTGATCGCCCTCACCGCCACGGCCGATCGCGCCGTGCGCAGCGACATCGCCCACGACCTGGGGCTGCGCGATGCGCGCTTCTTCGTCAGCAGCTTCGACCGGCCCAACCTTTCGCTGGCCGTATTGCCGGGCCAGGACCGCCTGAGTGCGATCCTGCGCATCGTGGCCCGTCACACGGGGGCCTGCGGCATCATCTATTGCAACAGCAAGGCCGGCACCGAGAAGCTGGCGGCCAAGCTGCAGCAGAACGGTGTGCGCGCCGACTTCTACCACGCCGGGCGCAGCGCGGAGGAGCGCGGCAGCGTGCAGGACGCCTTCATCCAGGGCAAGATCCACGTGATCTGCGCCACCATCGCCTTCGGCATGGGCATCGACAAGGGCGATGTGCGCTTCGTGGTGCATTACAACCTGCCCGGCACCCTCGAAGGCTATTACCAGGAGATCGGCCGCGCGGGCCGCGACGGTGCGCCGGCCGAGACCATCCTCTTCTACAGCTACGCCGACGTGCAGGGGCAGATGTACCACATCGAGAAGGTGGACGACCCACGGTACCGCGGCATCCTCATCGCCAAGCTCGACCGCATGAAGGAGTACGCCGAGGCGCAGGTGTGCCGGCGGAGCATCCTGCTGAGCTACTTCAGCGAATCGCCCGGCGAGCCCTGCGGCAACTGCGATGTGTGCAAGGACCCGCCGAAGTACTTCGATGGCACGCGGGTGGCGCAGAAGGCCTTGAGCGCGGTGGTGCGCTGCCGCGAACAGCTCGGCCTGAGCGTGCTGATCGACGTGCTGAAGGGCACGCACAGCCCCGAAGTGCAGGAGAAGGGCTGGGACCAGGTGCGCACCTTCGGTGCCGGAGGCGATACCAGCGCCTTCGCGTGGATGCTCTTCCTGCAGCAGCTGGTGCAGCACGGCCTGCTCGAGATCGACTACCGCGAACACAACCACCTGAAGATCACCGAGCGCGGCAAGGCCGTGGTGCGGGGCGAGCGCACCGTGCAGCTGGTGACGCCCGAGACGGTGAAGGAGCGGCAGGAGCGCTCCCGCAAGGTGAAGGCCGCACCGGTGGACCTCCGGCCGGTGAGCGCGGACCTGCTGGGCCGCCTGAAGGAGCTGCGCCGCACCATCGCCGCCGAGATCGGAAAGCCCGCCTTCGTGGTCTTCAGCGACGCCTCGCTCACCGACATGGCCCAGCGCGCACCGGTCACCCTCCATGAGTTCCGGCTGGTGAACGGTGTGGGCGACCACAAGGCGCGGCTCTATGCCGATCGCTTCCTGGCCGTGGTGCGGGCGTTCCAGGCCGAGCAGGAACGCGCATGAGCGCCGCGGACCTCGAACGCTGGTACGGAGGCCATGCGGAACCGGCCCGGGCATGCCTGCTGGCCTTGCGCGAGCTGGTACTGGCGCATGATCCCCACGTCACCGAGGCCTGGAAGTACCGGATGCCGTTCTTCTGCTACCGCGGGAAGATGTTCTGCTACCTGTGGACGCGCAAGGACAGCGGGCAGCCCTATATCGGCATGGTGGAAGGCCGGCGCCTCTTCCATCCCGACCTCATCCAAGAGGAGCGGGCGCGCATGAAAATCCTGCTGGTGGATCCCTCCGGGCGCATCCCCGAGGCCACCATCCGCGGCATCCTCGACCAGGCCATCACGCTCTATGCCAGCGGCGAGGTGCGCATCCCCGGCCGGCACCGCCGCTGAGTTGGGATCACGCCTCGAACGTGTGCTCGAAGGCGTAGTGGTGCTGCTTCTCCACGATGTCGATCGTCATGGAGCCGCTGAGGCCCTGGAGGTCGCTGGTGCCGGAATCGGGCACCACGGTGATGCGCTGCTCCGGCCGTCCGCGCTTCATGGCGCTGCTGTGCTGCAGGCTGAAGCTGCCCGCGCGGCCGCCCACCGTGCCGGTGAAGCGCTCCAGCGCCACGTAGGCGCCGGAGCCGAGATCGCGGTCCATCATGCCCAGCATCTCCACCACGCTGGTGCCCTGGAGGTCGCCGGCGAAGGTCTTGTGGAAGGTGACGCGCATGGCGTCCAGGCCCGGGGGCATCGCATCCGGGGGATGCGGCGTGCTCGTGATCTCGAAGGTGCCTTTCGCGGAAGTGCTCATGGTCGGCGGCAGGGAAGGACGAAAATAGCCCGTTGGCCGGGACCCGAGCGGGATGCGCGGTGGCCGGGATCGGCTAGGTTGCGGCCATGTCCGTCCTCGATCCCGCCACCGACCTCGTGCTGGAGGATGGGCGCGTCCTGCTCCGCCCCTTGGAAGCGGGCGACCACATCCACCTGCTCCCGTTCAGCCTGGACGAGCCGGAGCTCTGGACCTATTCGCTCCTGAACGCCGCCGGTGCGGAAGGCCTGGGGCGCTACATCGAGCTGGCCCTGCGCGGGCGGGCGGAGGGGAGGGAGTACCCCTTCCTCGTGTTCGACCGGCGTGCGCAGGCCTATGCAGGCAGCACCCGCTTCTACGACATCCGGCGGGACGACCGCACGCTGCAGCTGGGCTATACGTGGTACGGCCGCCGCTTCCAGGGCACCGGGCTCAACAGCCACTGCAAGTACCTGCTGCTGCGCTGCGCGTTCGAGGACCTGGGCATGGAGCGCGTCGAGTTCCGGGCCGACGCACGGAACGCCCGCAGCATTGCGGCCATGAAAGCCATTGGCTGCACCGTGGAAGGCATCCTGCGCAGCAACAGCGTCACCGCGCAAGGCGGGCGGCGGGACAGCATCGTGCTCAGCATCCTCCGCTCCGAATGGCATGAGCGGGTGAAGGCCCACCTGGAGCGGCGCATGGCGGAGGCCGATGCCCGTTCCACACCGGCTGCCGGCTGATCACGGCTTGGCGGCGCGCTGCCAGGGCCCGTCGGCCCGGCCTGGGGATGATACCCAAAGAAAAAGCCCGCGTGGTGCGGGCTTTTTGCGGACCGGACGGGACTCGAACCCGCGACCTCCGCCGTGACAGGGCGGCATTCTAACCAGCTGAACTACCGGTCCGTTCACCCCTTCGGGAAGCAAGCTCCCCGTCAGAGCGGGTGCAAATGTAGGAGCGTGATCCGAATGTGCAAGAAGGGTCTTTTTTCTGCGGCGATCAATACAGCCGCGACCGCTTCAGCAGGAACTCGAGCAGCACGGGGGCGAAGCCGGCGTTGATGTCGGCCTCCACCAGGTCGATGCGGTACTGGCCGCATTTCAGCTTCAGCTGGTGCCAGCGCTCGGCCACGGCGGTGCGGTAGGCTTCGCGGACCTCGGCGGCGTGGGCCTTCACCTGCTCGCCCGTCTCCTTGTCCACGAACGTGTAGGGGCGGTCCTCGATGGCCAGCTCCAGCTCCTTCTTCCGGTCGGTGACGTGGAAGAGGATGATGTCGTGCTTGTTGTAACGCAGGTGCTGCAGCGCATCGAACACTTCGGACCCGCTGTCGCTGTTGTCCATCATGTCGCTGAGGATCACCACCAGCGAGCGGCGGGGGGCGCGGTGGGCGATGTCGTGGAGCGCCTCCACCACGGAGGTGCGGCGGCCCTGGGCGGGCGCGTCCGCGGCCAGCAAGGCCTCCAGGTGCGTCATCACGTGCTTCAGGTGCACGGCGCTGCTGCGCGCCTGCTCGGCCACGTCCACCTTGTCGGTGAAGACCGTCAGGCCCACGGCATCGCGCTGCTTGCGCATCAGCTGCGTGAGGGCGGCCGCGGCGTACACGGCGAAGCGGATCTTGTTCAGCGCCCGGGGATCATGGGCGTCGATGTGCGGGTAGTACATGCTGCTGCTGGCATCCACCACCAGCTGGCAGCGCAGGTTGGTCTCTTCCTCGTACCGCTTCACGAACACCTTGTCCGTGCGGGCGAAGAGCTTCCAATCGATGTGGCGGGTGCTCTCGCCGGGGTTGTAGGCCCGGTGCTCGGCGAACTCCACGCTGAAGCCATGGAACGGGCTCTTGTGCAGGCCGGCCAGGAAGCCTTCCACCACCTGCCGGGCCTTGAACTCCAGCTGGCTGATGGCCTGTATCTCGCGGTTCTCGATCGGCATGGAACGAAGGTCGGGCTTTTGGAGGGGCAGGAAACAACGGACCCCGGAAGGTCCGGGGTCCGTTCGTCCGATCGATGGGGAAGGGTCAGGCGAGCTGCCCTTGCAGTTTGTTGGCCAGCTGGGCCTTGGGCACGGCGCCCACGCTGCGGTCCACCACTTCCCCGTTCTTCAGGAACAGGATGGTGGGGATGCTGCGGATGCCGTATTTCATGGCCACCTGCGGGTTGTTGTCCACGTTCACCTTGCCGACCACGGCCTTCCCGTCATACTCCTTCGCCAGCTCTTCCACCACGGGACCCACCATGCGGCAGGGGCCGCACCATTCCGCCCAGAAGTCCACCATCACCGGTTTGTCGCTCTTCAGGGCGAGTTCTTCGAAGTTGCTGTCGGTCAGTTCGAGTGCCATGTCTGTTGATCGCGCGGTCGCGCTTTGTGGAGGTTAAACGCTTTGGGAGCGTCACAAAGTTCCGACGCACGCCCCGTTGAGCGATCGCCTTGCCAGAACGTTTTCCACTGACACTTGGTCAGCCATGTGGACGATGTACCGACGGAACGGCCTGTTCGGTGCCGAAAAGACCGCTGAGGATCAATGGATTGTGGCCTGCGTGTGCCGGGCGGTCCTTGGTCGCTCAGCGCAGCAGCACGACGCTGCCCACCGCCTCGGAGCCGAACCCGTCGAGGTCGCGGTACCGGAGCTTCCAGATGTAGACCCCGGCGGGGACGCCGTTCCCGTCCCAGCCCTTGTCCGGCGTCGTGGTGTCGAACAGCGGCTGTCCCCAACGGTCGAAGATGGTGAAGCGGTATCCGTCGGCCACCGGGTTGGCGTTGATCACGGAGAACACGTCGTTGATGCCGTCCCCGTCGGGCGTGAAGCTGTTGGGCACGTAGGCGTCGGAGATGTCCTTCACGCAGATCTCCAGCGAGTCCGCATCCGTGCATCCATGCACGCTGGTGACGGTGAGGACCACCGGGACGCATCCCGCGGCCGCGAAGCGGTAGGTCGGCGAGGGATCGCTGGAGGTCCCTTGTCCGTGGGCGAAGTCCCAGGCCCATTGCTCCGCTCCGATGCTTTCGTCGGTGAAGGTGACCACGGGCTCATCCAGCGTGACCAGGTAGGCCGATGCACGGGCATGGGCGATGGGCAAGGACCAGGCATCGATCATGTCGTCCACCTGCACGGTGTTCGAGCAGCCATGTGCTTCGGTCAGCGTGAGCGCCACGTCGTACGTGCCGCCCTGGTCGAAGCAATGGGCGGCCGTGGCCCCGCTCCCCGTGGTGCCGTCGCCGAAGTCCCAATCGAACGAGAAGCCGGTCGCCGGGCCGGTGCTGAAGCTGATGCAGAGCGGGACGCAACCGCTGGTGTCGTCGGCGGCGAGGGAGAACGGGGGGATGATGGGCACGGTGATGGTGGCCGAGCCGGGCGCCGAGAGGCAGCCATGGGCATCGGTGGCGAGCACGGTGTAGGTGGTGGTGGTGTCCGGCGCCACGTCCGGGCCTTCCGGCGCCCAGGTGAGCACATAGCCCGGTGTGCCGCCCGTGGCGACGGCCGTCAGCGTGGTGGCTTCCCCGAGGCAGATCACGGCATCGCTGGCGAGCACGGATACGGCGGACGGTGAGCCCACGGTGATGCTGCCGGTGGCTTCACAGCCGTGGGCATCCGTCACGTCGCAGGTGTAGGTGCCGGCCGGGAGGCCGGTGGGGGCGGCCGTCGTTCCTCCGGCCGGCGACCAGGCATAGGCATAAGGGACCGTGCCGTCCGTCACGCTGGCGGTGGCAGTGCCGTCCAGGGAGTCGTGGCAGGAGACCGCGGTGCTGGTGAGGGCCAGCACCGGCAAGGGCCATTCGTCCACCACCACGGTCGCGGAATCCTTGCAGCCGTTGGCATCGGTGATGACGCAGGAATAGGTGCCGGTCGTCAGGTCCTGTGCGATGGCGTCCGCGCCACCCGCCGGCGACCATGCGTAGGCGAAGGGGGCGGTGCCATCCACGATGGCCGCCGTGGCCGTTCCCGCTGCCGTTCCCGCGCAGGTGGCGGTGCTGGAGAGGGCGAGCTGGGGCAGGGTGCCGTCCACCTGGATGCTGACGTCATCGATATAGTTGCCCACGGTGACGATGCCCGAGCCGGTGGAAATGGCCGTGAAGCGGAGGGTGAACGTGTTGCTTCCGCCGCTTTCCAGCACGTGGGTGAAGGTGTGGTAGCCCCAGCCTACGCTGTCGTCCGCCACGGTGGCGATGGTGGTGTAGGTGCCGTCGTGGCCGATGTCGACGCCCATCACGTCCTGGCCCTGCCAGCGTGCGCGGTGGGCCACCGAGATGGTCACCGTGGCGCCGGGCGTGGCCGTGAAGTCCTGGAACAGGCCTGCCGCCTCGTTGGCGTTCAGCTCGATGAAATGGACCCCGGAGTAGGCGTAGGAGCTTTCATAGTTCGGCTGGCTCCACACTTCGATCACGTTGTCCGAGGCTGTGGTCGACCAGCAGGGGAATAGGCCCGCGTTCACGAACTGCGGGTAGAAGCTCAGCAGGGAACCTTCCTCGAAATCGGAGTTGCACAACAGGTTGCAGCTCTGCGCGCGCAGGGAGAGGGCCACGATCGGCAGGGTGGCCGCCAGGAGGAAGCGCGGGCGGGAAGGCATGCTGACGCATGCAAAGTAGCCTGGATGGCGGGCGGCGGCTGTAGTCGGTCGACTACAGCCACGCGGGAACGAGCGGGAAGGAGAGGCCGGGCGTCAGCCCAGGGTCCACACCACGTCGGCCATCGCGTCCAGCCGTTGGGTGAGCGCTTCGGTCACGCTGATGCCGAGCCCCTTGCTGGCCGCTTCCACGGAGAGGTTCTCCGCCGCACTATAGACGGCCACGGTCACTTTGCATTTGCCCGGGTTCGCCCGCAGGAGCTCGGCCAGCTCGCGGCCGAGGTCGTCGCTCACGCGCTCCGCGTCCAGGCGCAGGCTCAGCTTGGTGATGTACTTCTCGCGGGCATCGCCCAGCAGGTCGATGTTGGCGATCTTGAACTCGAGCTGGCCCTCGTCGCGGCCCCAGGTGCGCTCCATCGCGCGGCCCTTCAGCAGCAGCAGCGTGCCGGTCTGCAGGTAGAGCTTGAACTTCATGTAGTCCTCGCTGAAGAGCATGAAGTCGTGGCTGCCGTTGTGGTCCTCGAGGCTGAAGCTGCCGAAGGGTTTGCCGCTCTTCGCGATGCGGTGCTCGGCCTTGGTGACGATGCCGGCGAAGGTGAGCTCGCGCCCCGCCACGCTCTTCAGGTCCGTGAGCTGCGGCAGCTGGGCGTTGCACAGGTGCTTGATCTCCAGCCGGTGGTCGTCCAGCGGATGGCCGCTGAGGTAGAAGCCGATCACCTCCTTCTCGTAGTGCAGCTGCTCGAGCGCGCTCCATGCCTCGATGGCGGGCAGCGGTGGCTCGGGGATGGCGGCGCCCTCTTCGGCCTCGCCGAACATGCTCACTTGTGAGCTGTCCGCGCCGTCCTGGTGCTGCTGGCCATAGCGGGTGAGCGTTTCCAGGAAGGTGGGCTTGCCTTCGCCGGCGCTGTGGAAGAAGTGGGCGCGGTGCGTCCGCCCGAAGCCGTCGAAGGCCCCGGCATAGGCCAGGCTTTCCAGGGCCTTGCGGTTGGCCGCGCGCAGGTTCACCCGCCGCATCAGGTCGTAGATGCTGGCGTACGGCCCGCGCTCGCTGGTGCGCTCCTGCACGATGGCGTCCACCGCGGCCTCGCCCACGCCCTTCACGGCGCCGAGGCCGAAGCGGATCTGTCCCTGCTTGTTCACGGTGAACTGCAGCCCGCTCTCGTTCACGTCCGGCCCCAGCACCGGGATGCCCATGCGCCGGCATTCCTCCATGAAGAAGGTGATCTTGTCGATGCTGCCCTGCGAGTGCGTGAGCACCGCCGCCATGTATTCCGGCGCATAGTTCGCCTTCAGCCAGGCCGTCTGGTAGGCCACGAAGGCATAGCAGGTGCTGTGCGATTTGTTGAAGGCGTACTGGGCGAAGGCCTCCCAGTCCGTCCACACCTTGTCGCACACTTTCGGGTCCAGTCCCCGGGCGGCGGTGCCTTCCAGGAACTTGCCCTTCATCTTGTCCAGCGTGGCGCGGTCCTTCTTGCCCATCGCCTTGCGCAGCACGTCCGCGTCGCCCTTGGTGAAGCCGGCGAGCTTCTGGCTGAGCAGCATCACCTGCTCCTGGTACACGGTGATGCCGTACGTCTCGTGCAGGTACTCCTCCATCTCGGGGAGGTCGTACACGATCTTCTCCAGTCCGTGCTTGCGCTTGATGAAGTTGGGGATGTATTCCAGCGGGCCCGGGCGGTAGAGCGCGTTCATGGCGATCAGGTCCGCGAACTGGTCGGGCTTGAGCTCACGCAGGTACTTCTGCATGCCCGCGCTTTCGAACTGGAACGTGCCGTTGGTCTCCGCGCGCTGGTACAGGGCATAGGTCCGCGGGTCGTCGAGCGGGATGCCGTCGATGTCGATCCGGATCCCGTGGTTCGCGTCGATCATCCGCAGCGCGTCGCGGATGATCGTGAGCGTCTTCAGCCCCAGGAAGTCCATCTTGATCACGCCCGCGTCCTCCACCACCTTGCCGTCGTACTGGGTCAGCAGCAGGGTGGATTCCTTGCTGGTGCAGACGGGGAGGATCTCGGTGAGGTCCTTCGGCGCGATGATGATGCCCGCGGCGTGCACGCCGGTGCCGCGCACCGAGCCCTCGAGCTTCTCGGCCTCGCGCAGCACGTCGGCGGTGAGCTCGCCGCTTTCCAGCACATCGCGCAACTGCTTCACGTTGGCGATCTCGTCGCTGTTCAGGTTCTCCTTCGTCTTCAGGCTGCCATCGCCGTCCAGCGGGGCGCGCAGCACGCGCTCCAGCTCGATGCCCGGCCGCTCGGGGATCAGCTTCGCCAGGCGGTCGGCCTCGTTCAGCGGCAGGTCCATCACGCGGCTCACGTCGCGGATGCTGCTCTTGGCGGCCATGCTGCCGTAGGTGATGATCTGGGCCACCTGGTTCTTGCCGTACTTGTCCACCACGTAGTCGATCACCTTCTGGCGGCCCTCGTCGTCGAAGTCCGTGTCGATATCGGGCATGCTCTTGCGGTCCGGGTTGAGGAACCGCTCGAAGAGCAGGTCGTACTTGATCGGGTCGATGTTGGTGATGCCGATGCAATAGGCCACCGCGCTGCCCGCCGCGCTGCCGCGGCCCGGACCGATGAGCACGCCGATGTCGCGCCCGTGGTTGATGAAGTCCTGCACGATGAGGAAGTAGCCGGCGAAGCCCATCGTGCGGATCACGAACAGCTCGAAGTCGAGCCGCTCCTTGATCTTCGGGTCGAGCGAATCGATGCCGGACACGCCGTCGTTCAGGTAGCGGCGGACGGCGCCCTGGTAGGTGAGGTGCTGCAGGTACGCGTCCTGGTCGACGAAGCCCTCGGGCAGCTGGTAGTTGGGCAGGAGGATGTCCTTCTTCAGCTTCAAGGCCTCCACTTTGTCCACGATCAGGTTCGTGTTGTCCAGGGCTTCGGGTAGGTCCTTGAAGGTCTCCGCCATCTGGGCCTGCGTCTTGAAGAAGAACTCGTCGTTGAAGAACGCGAAGCGCGTGCCTTTCGGCTTGCCTTCCTCGTCGTCGAACTCCTTCGCGCTGGGCGTGCTCTGCTTCTCGCCGGTATTGATGCACAGCAGGATGTCGTGCGCGTTGCTGTCCTCGCGGTCGGTATAGTGGCTGTCGTTGCTGGCGATGATGGGCACGTTGTACTGGCGGGCCCACTTCACCAGCACGGCGTTCACCTTGTCCTGCTCGGGGATGCCGTGCCGTTGCAGTTCGATGTAATAGTCCTCACCGAAGAGGTCGAGCCACCACTTGAACTCCTTCTCGCCCTCGGCCTCGCCCTTGCGCAGGATGGTCCGCGGCACGCTGGCACCCAGGCAGCAGGTGGTGGCGATCAGGCCTTCGTGATGCTGCAGGATGAGCTCCTTGTCGATGCGCGGGTACTTGCTGTAGAAGCCCTCCATGTAGCCCAGGCTGCACAGCTTGCTCAGGTTGCGGTAGCCCGTGGGGTCCTTCGCCAGCATCAGCTGGTGGAAGCGCTGGTCGCGCTCCTCGCGCGTGAAGCTCTTCTTGTGGCGGTCGGTCACCACGTAGAACTCGCAGCCCACGATGGGCTTGATCTTCGGGGCTTCGCCGGGCTTGTTGTGCTTGCCTGCCTCCGCCACGAACTTGAACACGCCGAACATGTTGCCATGGTCGGTGATGGCGATCGCCGGCTGCCCATCGGCCACGGCTTTCTTGTACAGGGCAGGAATGGCGGCGGCGCCGTCCAGGAGCGAGAACTGGGTATGGACGTGGAGGTGCGAGAACTTCATTGCAGGAGGGCAACGAAGGTACCGAGGGGGCATCGGGAGCAAGGCCGGCACTTTTCCACAGATCGAACGATCGATCGGTGGATCCGTCGGGCGGCCGTCAGCGAAGGGGGTGTCACAATTTGTGATACCCCCCGCACCCGCTGGACATCGCGCCGGACGGCTATCTTGGTTGGGTCGGCCGTGTCAGGGAAGATGGCAAAAGCACGAAGCAGTCCCGTGAAGGCGATGGAGCCGGTGGTGGACGAGCGCATCGTTCGCCGCATGCTGGTCCTGCGCGGTGAGCGCGTGCTGCTCGACATCCACCTCGCCGAGCTGTACGGGGTGGAGACGCGGGCCTTGAAGCAGGCCGTGCGACGGAACAAGTCCCGCTTCCCGGCCGATTTCATGTTCACCCTGAAGAAGGATGAGGTCGAACACGTGGTGGCCCAGGGAGCGGTCCCGTCCGTGAGCCACCTGGGAGGGGCGAAGCCCTATGCCTTCACCGAGGGTGGTGTGGCCATGCTCAGCAGTGTATTGAACAGCAAACGGGCCATCGCGATGAACGTGGCCATCATGCGCACGTTCATCGCACTCCGACGCTTGGCGAAGAACTACTCGGCCATCGTATCGAAGCTGAAGGAGATGGAGGGCCGCTATGACAAGCAGTTCAAGGAAGTGTATGCGCTGCTCCATGAACTGCTCGACCCGCCGCCCTTGCCGCGCAAGCGCATCGGGTTCCGCCAGGAATAAGAAAGGGGGTATCACAATTTGTGATACCCCCTTCAGGCCATGGGTGGTGGCTCACCGCACCACCAGCTTCGCGGCGGCCTGGGTCGTGCGGCCCTGCACCTTGACGAAGTAGGTGCCCACGGCAAGTTTCCGCACATCGAACGGATAAGTTTCCAGTTGGTCCTTGGAGCCGAAGTACCAGGTGCGCAAGGTCTCGCCGCTCACATCGTGCACGGTGACCACGCAGGCACCCGGATCACGATCCAGGTGCAGGGTGAAGCGGCCATCACACGGGTTGGGGCCCAGACGCAGGGAAGGCATCGCGTCATCGGTCGTGGGAGCCGCCACCCCCATGCTCAGCGGCCCATTGCTGCGGCCGATCAGGTAGCAGCTCACCGGGTAGTAGGGGTTGTACCCGTCATTGCAGTCCGGGCAGGTGGTGCCGCTCACGCAGTTCGGGTTGTTCGGGTGGCACTGGTCCACGTAGTTGGTCTGGAAGATGTAGGCGCATTCGAAGGGGGCTCCGCCCAGCAAGGGGGTCAGGTCATAGACGAACGGCGGGGAGACGCTGCCCGGGCACCACCCTGCGCGATCATACTGCCAGGTGCCGTTCTGCGGGGAACAGCCGTCCGGGTTCGGGCTGCAGTCGGTCCACAGGTCCTGCGTGAAGGATTGGCCGTTCACGAACACGTGATGGATGGCATGATAGAACTCAGCGGCGTTCCCGGTGTTGTTCTGCCCCCAGCCATGACCGGTCGTCACCAGGCGCAGCGAGGCGGCTTCCACGCCCATCGGCGGGGCGATCGTCACCGTGTCCACCGGTTGCAGGTCGGCCGGGTCGCCGAAGTTGTAGTTGCCGTGCCAGACCTCCTGCACGGTGGAGTAGAGGTATGCAGGCGTCCCGGCCTCGTACGTGAGGTCGAGGTCCAGCTTCCAACCGCCCGAGCCCCAGGTATCGATGTACATCCGGATCTCCGTGTTGCCTTGGAGCAGCGAGGCGAAGTCGCTGATGTCGATCGAATGGTCGCACGCCACGCCGAACGGTGTGATGTAGCGGATGATCTCCACCCATTCGCCATTGGGGGCTTTCGCTTGTACATAGGCGAGCCGGTCGTAATCGTCGCAGCCGCCGGTCACAGCGGGGCAGCTCACGGCCAGGTGGGCCACGATGTGGTCATATGCTCCCACGGACTGCGGCAGGGTGTAGCTGCCGGTGTACCACTGCGTGCCTAGGCTCGTCCAGTCGATCACTGCGCCGTCGAAGGTGGTCACCGTGCGGTCGGTGATGGTGCTGCTCACCGTCACGTTCACCAGCGCTGAGGCGGTATTCCCATTGCTGGCGGTGACGGTGGCGCTCACGGCGTGCTCTCCATAGCCCGAGGGCGTCCACCACGCTTCATAGGCCCCGTTCACCGCGGTGGCGGGGAGGTCGGTACCGTCCACGTGGAAGACCACCGACGAGATGGTCTCCGGGGCGTCGATGGTGGCTTGGGCATACAGCGCATAAGGGTGGAGCGTGGGCATCTCCAGCGGATAGGCGTCGGTAAGCTTCAGGGTCAGTACCGGGTCCTGGGCGAGCAGGACGAACGAACAGGCAAGGGAAGGGATCAGCAAAATGGATCGCATGGTAAAGGGATAGGATGAACGAATGGGACAAGCGGATGCAAGGTGCGGAAAAGCGGTCTTCGGCCGGTGGGCCGGGATGGACCGGTCCGGGGCCGTTCTTGGAACCCCTTGATATTTTAAAAATCAAGATATTTACCCCGTGGCCCAACCGTCGAAAAAGGAACTGGTCGGCACGCTGATCACGATCATCCGCCTCAGCAGCTCGCAGGGCGCCTTGATGGGGCATGCCGTGGCGGAACGGGTGGGCTTGAAGGCCAGCCACAGCGAATGCCTGGACCTGGTGAACCTGTACCCCGACCTGACCGCGGGGAAGCTCGCGGAGCTGTCCGGGCTCAGCACGGGCGCCATCACCGGCATCGTGGACAAGCTGGAGAAAGGCGGCTACGTGCAGCGGGAACGCGACACGAAGGACCGCCGCAAGGTCTACATCCGGCCGGGACCCGCCATGGTGAAGGTGGCGATGCTGTATGCCCCCATGGCCCAGGCCATGGAGCGCTTGATCGGCACGTTCACCGCCGAAGAGCTGCGCGTGCTGATCGACTTCCACCAGCGTGCCGGCGGCGTCATCACGGCGGAGATCGCCGCTTTGCGGAAGCGCTGAGGTCAGCCTAGGCGGCCTCGTCCCAGTCGATGCGGTACTGGTCCACCCACGACATCGCGGAGGGCGAGGCGAACACTTTCAGGGCCATGGGCAGGAAAAGGTCGCGAAGGCCGCGGCCGAGCGGGGTGGTGGGCAGCTTGTTCTTCCCGGTGCGGGCCGCGAAGGCCACGAGCTTCGTCACCCGCTCGCGGCGCAGGTCCTCGAACCGTGCGAACGCTTCCGGGATGTGCGCCGCGCCGCGGAGCGTGCGGGCGAGCAGCATCGCGTCCTCCAATGCCATCGCCGCCCCCTGGCCGGCATGGGGCGAGGTGGCGTGCGCCGCATCGCCGATCACGCAGCCCAGCCCCCGGTGCCACGCATCCAGCCGCGGCAGGTCGTGGATAGGATAGGCCCCGATGGCCCCCCGCGTGGAGGCGATGATCCGTCGCACGGTGTCGGGGTCGCTCGCATGTTGGTCCAGCAGCAGGTCCCGCCGGTCCAGCGACGACCAGGCATCCAGCTCGCCCCGGGCCGGCTCGTCGGCGCGGGCGATATTGCTGAACCAGAGGATATCGCCGTCGGGCCGGGCCGTATAGCCGAAGAAGGCCTGCTTGCCGAAGAACATGTGCATGCGGTCGGGCGTGGGAGCGATGCTGGCGTCGTGCGTGCGGGCGCCCAGGCTGAGCAGGCCGGTGTAGCGCGGGTCCGGGGCCTGCGGCAGCAGCAGCCGGCGGGTGCGCGACCGCAGGCCGTCGCAGCCGATGAGCAGGTCGCCCTGGTCCGTGGTGCCGTCCTCGAACCAGGCGGTCACGGTGTGCCCGTCGTCCTCGATGCGCAGCAGGCGCTTCCCGAACCGGAAGGGGATGCCCGCGTCCATCGCCGCTTCGCGCAGGACGCGCTGGAGCGTCCCGCGCAGGATGACCAGGCTGGCGGGACCACGGCCTTCCACCGCGCCGTTCGTGATGGTGGCCAACAGGCGGCCCTCGTCGTTGTGCATCGCCATGCCGCGGCAGGAGGAGCCGCAGGCGGTCAGCGCGGCTTCGAGCCCCAGCGCGTGCAGCACGCGCACCCCGTTGGTGGCCAGGTTGAGGAACAGGCCCTGGTGGTCGTCGGGCGCGGGGGCGGCCTCATGGACGATGGCGTCGATGCCGGCGCGCTTCAGGAAGAGGGCCGTGGCAGGACCGGCGATCCCGGCGCCGATGACGAGGGCCTTGCGTGGAGGCATGGGTTTTTGTTTGGAATGCAAATATCTTAAAAAATGAAATATATCAGCGGTCCTCCCGCTTACCTTCACCTCATGTCCCTCATCACCCGCTTCCACGAGGCTTTCGCCCGGCGTGATCCGCAGGCCATGGGGGCTTGCTACCACCCGGCGGCCCGCTTCAGCGACCCGGTGTTCCCGGACCTTGATGCGGCGGGCGTACGCGCCATGTGGGCGATGCTCCTGACCAGTGGCACGGACCTGCGCACGGCCTTCACCGTGCTGGATGAGACGGATGCGGAAGGCCACTGCCGGTGGGAGGCCTGGTACACCTTCAGCCGCACGGGGCGGCCGGTGCACAACGTCATCTCGTCGGCGTTCCGCTTCCAGGACGGCCTGATCGTTCGCCAGGTGGACACGTTCCCGTTCTGGCGCTGGTCGCGCCAGGCACTGGGCACGAGCGGCCTGCTGCTCGGCTGGACGCCCCTGGTGCGGACGCGGGTGCAGCGCACCGCTGCAGCGGCCCTGCGCCGGGCCCTGGAGGGCTCATAGCCCCACCTTGTCCAGCCCTTTGATGCGCGGGCCGCCGAAGCGGAGCCCCAGGGCGAACCGGGCGAAGCCGTAGGTGGTGCCCAGGCCGATGCGCTCGTCCAGCTTGCCGGTGCTGTAGTAATAGGCCAGCACCATCGCCATGTACCAGGCATCGCCGTTGAAGCCCGCGCCTATGCGGAACTCGCTCAGGCCCGCGCCGCTGCCGCCCTGGACCGTGGCCCCGTTCTCGGCCCGGATCTCCTGGTACTGGTAGGCCAGGCCGGGCAGGACCGCCAGGGTGATGAAGCCTTTGTGCCAGAAGGCGAAGGTGTGCGTGTAGCCCACGGACATCCCCACCACGGCCCGCCGCACCGAGGAGAAGCGCACGGCCAGGCCGAAGGTGTCGGTCTGGGCGGCGGTCAGCAGGGCGCTGTCGCCGCGCACGTCGGTGAGCCAGGCGGAAGCGCCCACGACGAAGGTGCCGGCGCTCTTCTTCTGCCGCTCCATCTGGAACAGGGCGGCGTTCTGGCTGAAGCGCTGCTTCGTGCTCAGGGCGAAGTTGGCCGTGGCCAGCACCGTATTGTTCACGAGGTCGCCGCGCACCGGTGTGGGCGTGCGTTCCGTCCAGTCCGGTACCCATCGGGCGGCCTCGTCCAGGTAGAACCCCTGGGTGCGGTTCCAGAAGGCCCGCCCCCAGAGCCGCCGCCCCGTGATGCCCAGGCCGAAGCCGCGGGAGGTGGTGCTGCCCAGGCCCGGCACGCTGGCGCTCCAGGCCGGTATCTGGAAGGTGGCCTCCACGCTGAGCCACTTGTAGTCCAGCCCGAAGCCGAACTGCGACGCGCTGTTGGTGGTGTAGGAGAGGGTGCGGTCGGTGCCCTCCAGGTCCACGTTCACGCTGCGGAAGGTGGTCACGGCGCTCACCACCAGCCGCTCGCGGTAGGAGACGATGTAGGTGGTGTCGTGGTCGGGCGGGGCCGCGGTATCGCTCGCGAGCAGGTCCCTTAGTTTGTCCCCCAGTTGCGCGTGGACGGCCCCCAGCGGCAGCAGGAACAGGAGGGGGAGGAGGCGCTGGCGCACGGCCGCGAATCTATCCGGAAGGCCCGTCCGGGAAGGAATTGCCGACAGTTCCGGGGATCTTTCGCATCTTTGCGCCCCATTTTCAACAAACACGCGACATGCCGACCCGCATCCGCCTTCAGAGGAAAGGCAAGAAAGGCCAGCCCTACTACCACTTGGTGGTGGCTGATCAGCGCGCCCCGCGCGACGGTAAGTACATCGAGAGGATCGGTGCTTACGACCCCAACCAGAACCCCGCGTTCATCGAGATCGACCGCGCCAAGGCCCTGGACTGGCTCCAGAAAGGCGCCCAGCCCACGGACACCTGCCGGGCGATCCTGAGCTACACCGGCGTGGTGTACAAGAACCACCTGCAGAACGGCGTGAAGAAAGGCGCCTTCAGCCAGGAGGAGGCCGACCGCCGCTACGACGCGTGGATGAACGAGAAGAACGCGAAGATCGAGGGCAAGCGTTCCAAGCTCGGCCAGGCCGCCGACAGCGCCCTGAAGGCCCGCATCGCCGCGGAGACGAAGAAGGCCGAGGACCAGGCCGCCGCCCTCAGCGCGAAACTGGCCGCCGCCAGCGCCGCTGCCGCTGCACCGGCCGCCGAAGAGGCCGCTCCCGCCGCCGAGGGCGAAGCGCCCGCGGCCGAGTAAGCCCACCTGCAACGAAAGGAAAGCCCTGTGCCCCGGCGCGGGGCTTTTTCATTCCGGTCACCTCACCTCGATCTCGTCCAGGAACAACCAGGCGGGGCTTCCGGCACCGGGATAGCCCTGCGGAATGGCCCCGGGGTGCTCCACGGTGATCCGCACGAAGCGGCCCCGGCCGCCCCGATCGATCCCCAACTGGTACCGCCCCTGCGGCACCAACGGACGGAGCTGCTCCTGGCCGCCCTCATCGCGCCAGGTCTCGTTGCCGGTGGGCGGGCTCGCCGTGCCGATGGTCTGGAAACTGCGACCATCCGTGCTCAGGCTGAACGTGATCCGCTTGGGCAGGTGGATCCAGCTATAGGTCTCGTTGCGCGCCCCGACGCCCATGGAATGGATATCCTGCACGCTATCCAGGTCCACCGTGATGGTGACGCTCTTGCGCCAGCCCAGCCATTCGGTATTCACCCGTTTCTCCTGCCCGGTGATGCCATCCACCAGGGTGAAGGCGCCGCCTTCGGCGTAGCGTTCGTTCGGCGGTTCGCTCAGGGTGATGGGCCGGGCGGTGGCGAGGTTGAAATTGAACTTCTTTGATGAAATGGGAAAGGGTTCTTTCTCGTTCGTGAAGATGTCTTTGGTGAGATGGGAGGCCGAAACGATGAATGGCTCCTTTATGGTAAAAGGTCCATCGTATTGACTCGTGGAGTTACCGATCGCCATCCAATAACTTCCATCAGGCTCTGGGGGATTGTCTGTGAGGGTCACTTTGATCGGCATTCCTTCTCTCGTCCCGGTTAGTGTGATCTGGATCTCCCCGGAATGAGGTCCCTGTTCAGGCTTGATCTGCACTTGGTACAAGCTCCTGCTCGCATTCACCTTCAACTCATCCAGTCTCGGGAACTCCTTCTCCAATCGCTGGATGAAGCTTGCTTCGTCGCGCTTCGCTTTCGGTGTCCACAGCACTTCAGCCAGGGCGAGCATGCGCGGTACGGCCATGTACTCCACCTGATCGGTGGTGAGGATGTACTCCGCCCATAGGTTCCCTTGTGCGCCGAGGATGTAGCGCGCTTCCTCGGGCTTCAGTTCGTTGGGAACGGGCTCATAACCGTACACCTTTTGCAACGGCGTGTAGCCGCCGATCGCCAGGGGCTCGTTCGCCGGGTCGCCCTGATAATGGTCGAAATAGCAATAGCTGCCGGGGCTCATCACGGCGTAATGCCCGCTGCGGGCGGCGGCGATGGCGCCCTCGGTGCCGCGCCAGCTCATCACGGCGGCGTTGGGCGCCAGCCCTCCCTCCAGGATCTCGTCCCAGCCGATGATCTTCCGGCCCTTGGCGTTCACGAACCGTTCGATGCGCTTGATGAAGTACGACTGCAATTCGTGCTCATCCTTCAGCTTTTCGGCCTTCATGCGCGCCTGGCATTTCGGGCAGGTCTTCCAGCGTTCCTTCGGGCATTCGTCGCCACCGATGTGGATGTAGCTGCTGGGGAAAAGCGCCATCACTTCGGTGAGCACGTCCTCCAGTACGATGAACACGCTGTCGTTGCCTGCGCAGAACACGTCGTCGAACACGCCCCAGCCCTTCTCCACCTCGTACGGACCGCCCGTGCAGCCCAGATGCGGGTGGGCCGTTAGCGCTGCCAGCGCGTGCCCGGGCATCTCGATCTCCGGTACCACGTTGATGTGCCGCTGCGCCGCATAGGCCACCACTTCGCGGATCTCGTCCTGCGTGTAGAAGCCGCCGTATGGAATGGTGTCATATTCACGCCGGCTGTACGGCCCCACCTGGCTGCCCTTGCGCCATGCGCCCACTTCGGTGAGCTTGGGGTACTTCTTGATCTCGATGCGCCAGCCCTGGTCATCGGTGAGGTGCCAGTGGAAACTGTTCATCTTATACCGTGCGAGCAGGTCGATGTACTTCTTCACGAACTCCACGGGGAAGAAGTGGCGGCACACGTCCAGGTGCATGCCCCGCCAGGGGAAGCGGGGATGGTCGACGATGGAAAGGCAGGGCACGGACCGCTGCTCGCGCCCTTGCTCCACCAGCTGCACCAGCGTGCGGGAGCCGCGGAAGAGCCCGGCCGGCGTGGTGGCGGAAAGGTCGATCCCCTGCGGCGTGATGTTCAGCCAATAGGTCTCTTCACTGACGGCCGTGTCGGGATGCACGATGCGCAGGGTGATCGGGGCCGGCTTGTCGCAGGCCATGGGGATGGGCATGCCGTCCTTCCATTCCCGCTGCAACAGCTCCACGACCGGCCGCGCCAGCTCATCCGCGGCGGCCGGCACCAGGCATTCCAGGGAGCGCTCGCCTCCGAGCAGTCGCAGGGAGACAGGCGCCGGGACGATGGACGGAACGGTCTGCGCGAGGAGCGGCGCAGCGAAAAGGAGGCCGAGGGAACAGAGGGACCGGAACATGCGTGCAAAGTAGCTGGGCCCCGCCACCTAATTTCACCGGCTCTCCCGCATGGACACGGACAGCCTGCATTTCCTCGGCCGCCTGGGCAAGCCCTGGGGGCATCAAGGCGAACTGACCGTCCACCTGGAAGGCATCGACCTGGACGACATCGTGCACATGGGCGCGCTGTTCGTGGACATCGAAGGGCAGAAGGTGCCGTTCTTCTTCAGCCACCTGCGTGACCAGGGCCGGGTGGGCGTGCTGGTGAAGTTCGACGAGTTCCATGATCCGCAGAGCGCGGGCATCCTGGTGGGGCGCGACATCTATGCCCCGCCGGGCCACCTGGCCGATGCAAGCGACGAGAGCTGGGACCCCGACGAGTTCATCGGCATGCTCGTGAAGGACGAAGCGCATGGCGACCTCGGCGAGGTGACCGCGATCGAAGGCACGGACAAGAACCCCGTGCTCGTGATCCTCCAAGGCGAGCAGGAAGTGATGGTGCCGCTGGTGGAGGAGATGATCGTGAGCATGGACCTGGAGGAACGCTCGATGACCATACGTACGCCGGAGGGGCTGATCGATCTCTACCGGAATGCTTGAACTGCAAGCCGCCAGCTTCGAGCTCCGGGCCGCGGGCTTGATACCGGTATCAAGCCCGCGGCTGAAGGCGTATGGCTTGAAGCTATGCGGCGGGTCCCGCGGGTGCTGATCATGCCGAACGATCACTTCCGGTTCAAGCAGTTCACCATCCGGCAGGACCGTTGCGCGCTGAAAGTGGGCACCGACGGCGTACTGCTGGGCGCCTGGACGGATTGGAGCGGGGCAGGGCGCATCCTCGACATCGGTACGGGCACCGGCCTGCTGGCCTTGATCGCTGCGCAGCGCAATGCCACCGCCCACGTCGACGCCGTGGAGATCGACGATGATGCCGCTGCGCAGGCCACGGAGAACGCCGCCGCCAGTCCCTGGGCCGACCGCGTGCGCGTGCACCGCATGGACGCGCGCCGCCTGCGGGCCAGCGAGCCGTACGACGTGATCGTCTGCAACCCGCCGTTCTATGGGGGCGAGATGGATTCGCCGGATGCCCGGAAGGGCCTGGCCAAGCACAGCGGTGAGCTCACTTTCGCCGAGCTGATGGACGCTGTGGGGCGCCTGCTGGCAGAGGATGGCCGCTTCAACGCGATCGTTCCCCTGGACCGCGAAGCGGACCTGTTGCGGGAAGCGGCGCATGTCGAATTGCGCACCTCACGCCGGTGCACGGTACGTTACCTCGCCAGCAAGCCGCCCAAGCGGGTGATGCTGGAGTTGCGGCGCGGGGCTTCCGAAGCGATCGAGGAAGAGGTCGTCGTGGAAGAGCGTGGGCCGTTCGACTATTCGGCCAAGTACCGCGCGCTGCTCAGCGACCTGATGCTGAAGTTCTGAACGCTATTCGTCCAGCAGCTCGTGCAAGCGACGCAGCCGATGATAGGTGGCCACCGTTGCGTCATAGCATTCCGCCCCGATCCGTCCGCTTCCGCCTTGCCATTGCACGGCGACGATCGACCTGTCGGCCTCGCGGGAGGCCAGCCAGGCCTGTTGCGAATGTTGCAGGGCATCCAACAAGTCCTGTGTCCAGGCGATCTCGGCCGTATCCGGCCTGTCCGCCAGGCGGAGGCGGTCGAGCATGTCGCGCAGGGACACCCCGATGGTATCATAGGTCGCGCGAAGCAGACTGTCGGCACAGGCGAATTCCCGACAGAAGCAGGCCCTGGCCTCGATGACCGTGCTGGCCGTATCGCAAGGCCGGGCCCACTCCTCCTGATGTCCGCTTTGGGCGAGCACATCGATGGATACGAGCACCAGCGGGCCTGCCAGCAGGGAGCGGAGGAGCATCCGCATCACACCTCGATCTCGTCCTCCTTGAACACCACGCCCAGTTTCTCCAGCTCCTTCAGGATGGGGCTGTAGATCTCCGGTTTCAGCGGCAGCAGCACGCCGCGTTCGTCGATCTTGCCATTGAGCAGCAGCTTGGTGCCGATGCCGATGGGCAGGCCCACGGTGCGGGCCATGGCCGTGTGCACCTGGTCGTCGCCGATGACCGCCAGCGATGCGTGGATCTCCTGGTGCACACCCCCGGTGCTGTAGCGGAAGCGGTGCCACATCACCACCAGGTCCTTGTCGGTGGGGCCGAGCTTCCATTTCTGTTCCAGCAGGTGCTGTAGGGTGGCGGCGGGCGTCAGGCCTTCCACGCCGATCCGCTCCGTGCTGAAGAGGCCCAGCCAATCCAGCTTCGCCATCACCGGGCCCTGCGGGTCGAGCCCCAGGTAGTAGGCCAGGTTCACGCGGGTATCGCGGGAGGCGGGGTAGGGCAGGAAGGCATCGATGTAATCGCGCCAGGTGGCGTCCGCGGGCAGCTCCATGCGGAAGGTGTCGTCGGTGCAGCCCAGCTGCACGAAGCAATCCCAGGCCGCGCAATAGCCGGCCTTGCGCAGGGTGCCGCGCTTCAGCGTGGGCACGTCGTCGATGCCGTAGTGGCTGCGGTACTTCAGCGAATCGCGGTTGGCATAGCCGTCGAAGCCGCCCATGCCGGGCACGTTCACCTGGATGGGCCGCTGGAACAGGCGGTGGTAGGGGATGTACTTGGTGACGCCGTCCTGGATGTACTTGGCGGCGCCGCCCTGCCCGGCCAGCACCACGTTGCGCGGGTTCCAGCTGAACTTGTAGCCCCAGGGGTTGTCGTCGCTCTCGGGCGCCACCAGCCCGCCGCAATAGCTCTCGAAGGCTTCGAGGCGGCCTTCCTCGCGCCGGATGCGGTCCAGGATGCGCATGGCGCTCATGTGGTCGAGCCCGGGGTCGAGGCCCATCTCGTTCAGCACGATGAGCCCCGCGTTGCGGAAGTCGGCATCGAGCGGCCACAGCGCATCGGGCACATAGCTGGGGGTGATCACGTGCTTCCTCAGCCGCAGGCAGTCCTTCAGCACGTCCATGTGCATGAAGGCCGGCAGCATGCTGATCACCAGGTCGTGCTCGGCGATCACCGCTGCGCGCGCCTCGGCCTGTGCGGCATCGAGCTCGATGGCCCGCGCCACCTCCGCCGCACCATGCACCATCCGGCGGGCGTGCTCCACGTCGCGCTCGGCCACGGTGAGGCGCCATTCCTGGCGGTCGGCATGCGTGATGAGGTAGTGGATGAGCGACGAGGCCGACCGGCCGGCACCCAGGATCAGGATCTTGCGCATGCCGCGAAGTTGCACGGATCCCCCCATTGGTCGATCGGCGGTGGCCGATCGACGGATCGGCTGGTCGAAGGATCATCTTTGCCCCATGGCCCTTTCCTCGCAACTGCTGGAGAACGCCGTGGACCAGCTGGCCACCCTGCCCGGCATCGGCCGCCGCACGGCCATGCGCCTGGCGCTGGACCTGCTGCGCCGTGAGCCGCACGAGGTGGTGCGCTTCAGCGAGGCCGTCCGCCGCCTGCGCGAGGAGGTGCGCTATTGCCAGGAATGCTGCAACATCAGCGACCGGCCGGTGTGCGACATCTGTGCCGACCCCGGCCGCGACCGGTCGATGATCTGCGTGGTGGAGGACATCCGCGACGTGATCGCCATCGAGAACACCCGCCAGTTCAAGGGCCTGTACCACGTGCTGGGCGGCATCATCAGCCCCCTGGACGGCATCGGCCCGGAGGACCTGCACACCCGCGAGCTGTTCGCGCGCGTGGCGAAGGGCGGCATCGCCGAGGTGGTGCTGGCCCTGGGGGCCACGCTGGAGGGCGACACCACCAGCTTCTACCTCCACCGCAAGCTCGGCGAGCACGGCGTGCAGGTGAGCGTGATCGCCCGCGGCATCAGCATCGGCGGCGACCTGGAGCAGGTGGACGAGATCACCCTGGGCCGCAGCATCGCGGACCGGAAACCCTATGAACAAAGCGTCCGGAGATGAGCCGAGCGGCCGGTCGACGGACGGGATGTGCATGAAGCTCTCCGTCATCATCGTCAACTACAACGTCCGGGCCTACCTGGAACAGTGCCTGCGCACGGTATTCGAGGCCCTGCACGGCATCGAGGGCGAGGTGTTCGTGGTGGACAACCTGAGCACGGACGGCTCGGTGGAGATGGTGCGCGAGAAGTTCCCCCAGGTGCGCCTGATGGCCAACACCGAGAACGTGGGCTTCAGCCGCGCCAACAACCAGGCGATCCGCGAGAGCCGGGCGGAGTACGTGGTGCTGCTGAACCCCGACACGGTGGTGGAGGAGGAGGTCTTCCGCAAGGTGATCGCCTTCCTGGACGCGCACCCGAAGGCCGGCGGCCTGGGCGTGAAGATGATCGACGGCACGGGCCGCTTCCTGCCCGAGAGCAAGCGCGGCCTGCCCACGCCCGCGGTGGCCTTCTACAAGATCATCGGCCTCACGCGCCTCTTCCCGCGCAGCAAGGTGTTCGGCCGCTACCACCTGGGGCACCTGCGCGAGAACGAGGCCGCGCCCATCGAGATCCTCTCCGGCGCCTGCATGTTCCTGCGCAAGCGCACGCTGGACAAGGTGGGCCTGCTGGACGAGAGCTTCTTCATGTACGGGGAGGACATCGACCTGAGCTACCGCATCACCCTGGGCGGCTATGAGAACTGGTACCTGCCCGAGGCGCGCATCATCCACTACAAGGGCGAGAGCACGAAGAAGAGCAGCGTGAACTACGTGTTCGTGTTCTACAACGCCATGGCCATCTTCGCCAAGAAGCACTTCACGCGGCGGCGCACCGATTCCTTCAGCCTGCTGATCAACGGCAGCATCTACCTCAGCGCTGCGGGCGCCATCGTGGTGCGCTTCCTCCGGCGGGCGCTGCCGCTCATGCTCGACGGCCTGTCGCTCTTCGCGCTCCGCGGGCTGGCCGGGGCGCTGTTGCCGGGCATGGCGGCGGCCGGCGGCGGGGCCAACGTGCTCCTGCACGCCCTGGTGATGCTCGGCTGCTTCGGTCTGGTAGGAGCTTACGACCTGCCCTTGCGCCTGGTGAAGGTGGTGAAGGGCGCCCTCCTGGCCTGGGCGGTGCTGCTCGTGGGCGGTCTGCTCGACCTGGGCCCGCTGTGGTCGGCCCCGTCCGTCGCCCTGCTGTGGGCCGGGGCCATGCTCGCGGGCGGCGTCGGGGTGCGCCTGCTGCTGCATGCGGTGGGCATCAAGCCCTTCGGGCTGCGCACGCTGGACCGCAAGCGCGTGCTCTCGGTGGGCAGCCGCGAGGAGAGCCGCCATGCCCTGGCCCTGCTGTGGCAGACGCACTTCGGCCTGGGCCGCCAGATGCAGCTGGACGCCGCCGAGGCCGAAGGGGCCGGGGCGGGGGAGCGCATCCGCACCACCGTGCGCCGCAACGGCATCGACGAGGTGGTGTTCTGCGCCAAGGACCTGCGGTGGGGACGCATCATCGCCCTGATGGAGGAGCTCCGCCACACCCGGGCCACCTTCAAGATCGCCCAACCCGCGCGCGAGTTCATCATCGGCCCCAGCACCATCGAGAGCCTGCAGGACCTGATGATCCTGGATGAGCATGCCGTGAGCAGTGCCGGTGCCCGCCGGAGAAAGCGCTTGATGGACATCGGCCTCGCGCTCATCTTCCTCGTGACCCTGCCCATCGGCATCTGGTTCGTGCGCGACCGCGGCGGCTTCGTCCGCAACCTCTTCCGGGTGCTGCGTGGCGAGCGCAGCTGGATCGGCTACTTCCCGGCCCTCGATCCTTCGCTCCGCCTGCCCAGGCTGCGTCCCGGCGTGCTCGACCCCGTGCGCTCCGACCACCTGCAGCCCATGCCCCTCGTCGTGCAACGGATGAACCTCGAGTACGCCAAGGATTACCGCGTGCTGGAGGACCTGCGCCGCGTGCTGGGCAACTTCAGCCGCCTCGGAGGGTAGGGGCCGAAGGGCTTCGGCCTACATTTGGCCCGTCGGAAGAGCAACAGCTCCAGCGGACGAAGCATGGCGCACATCGAGATCCTGCTGCCCAAGATGGGCGAGAGCGTGGCCGAGGCCACCATCATCAAGTGGTTGAAGAACGAAGGCGATGCGGTGGCCGCCGATGAGCCCATGGTGGAGATCGCCACCGACAAGGTGGACAGCGAGGTGCCCGCCCCGCAGGACGGCATCCTGCTGAAGCGCCTGGTGAACGATGGCGACGTGGTGAAGGTGGGCCAGCCCATCGCCCACATCGGCACCGCCGCCGACGCGAAGGCACCGGCGCCCGCTCCCGCACCGGCCGCCAGCGCCCCCGCCACCAACGGCCATCACGCCGCCCCGGTGGCCGCCGCACGCCCGTCGGCCGTCGCCAGCGATGGTCCCGTGGAGCGCACCGGCCCGAGCGGCAAGTTCTACAGCCCGCTGGTGCGCAACATCGCCCAGAGCGAAGGTGTGACGATGAACGAGCTGGAGTCCATCGCCGGTTCCGGCCAGGGCGGCCGGGTGACCAAGAAGGACATCCTGGACTACCTCCCGAACCGCGGCACGCAACCCGTTGCCGCCAGCACGCCGGCGGCCGGAGCAGGAAGCAGTGCGCAAGCCCCGATGCCCTCGGCCCCTGCACCAGTTCCCACCGTGCACGTATCCCCCGGCGCACCGGCACCCGTCCCGGGCGCTCCGGCCCCGGCGGTGCAGATCCAGACGAAGCCGCAGGCCCCCAAGGTGGCGCCCGCCCCCGGCGACGAGCTGATTGAGATGGACCGCATGCGCAAGCTCATCGCCGACCACATGGTGATGAGCAAGAGCGTGAGCCCGCACGTGACCAGCTTCGTGGAGGCCGACGTGACCAACCTCGTGCTCTGGCGCGAGCGCGTGAAGGCCGCTTTCGAGAAGCGGGAAGGGGAGAAGATCACCTTCACGCCCGTCTTCATCATGGCCATCGCCCAGGCCATCAAGGAGATGCCGATGATCAACGTGCAGGTGGACGGCCACACGATCATCAAGAAGAAGGACATCAACATCGGCATGGCCGCCGCGCTGCCCTCGGGCAACCTCATCGTGCCGGTGATCAAGAACGCCGACCGCCTCAACCTCACCGGCCTGGCCAAGGCGGTGAACGACCTGGCCAAGCGCGCCCGCGAAGGCAAGCTCAGCCCGGACGAGATCGGCAACGGCACCTACACGGTGACCAACGTGGGCACCTTCGGCAACGTGCTGGGCACGCCCATCATCAACCAGCCGCAGGTCGCCATCATGGCCACGGGCGCCATCCGCAAGAAGCCCGCGGTGCTCGAGACGCCCACCGGTGACGTGATCGCCATCCGCCATTTGATGTTCCTCAGCCACAGCTACGACCACCGCGTGGTGGACGGCGCCCTGGGCGGGAAGTTCGTGCGCCGCGTGGCCGATATCCTCGAGAACTGGTCGGTGGACCAGGAGTTCTGAACGGCGACGGCCGCTTCGGAAAAATTCTACTTTTAGCCACCAACCGCCGGCCCACCCCGGACCGGTCCGAACGCGCCCTGCGATGATGAGAACCTGTTACGCCGCGTTGCTCCACTTCCTCCTGTGCGGTGTCCCCTTCCTCGCTTCCGCCCAAGGCGGCCAGACCAGCGCCACCTGGAAGTTCGAGGAGGCCAACAAGCTGATGGAGGAGAAGTTCTTCAACCAGGCCGCGGAGATCTGGAAAGGACTGGTGGAGGCGCAGCCCGAGAACTCCAACCTGAACTGGAAGCTCGGCTACGCCTACATGAACTCGTACAACCAGAAGCAGAAGGCATTGCCCTACCTGCAGAAGGCCGCCGAGAAGCGGGCGGGGAACTACGGCTCCTTCAACACCGCCGGCTACGACCCCTTCGACAGCAGGGAGACGAACGCGCCGGTGGAGGTGGACTACTGGCTGGCCAAGGCCTACCACCTCAACAGTGAGTTCGACAAGGCCGACACGTACTACAAGAAGTTCGTGGCCGAGGTGGACGACAAGAACGACCTGAAGGCCCAGGCCGCCCATGGCCTGGAGCAGACCGCGAACGCGCGCGTGCTGGTGGCCCAGCCGAAGAACTACCAGATCAGCAACGTCGGCTCGGTGATCAACAGCGAGTACCCCGACTTCAGCCCGGTGATCAGCGTGGACGGCAACGCCCTCTTCTACACCACCCGCCGCATCCGTCCCGACAGCAGCAACGTGGGCGTCATCGATCAGATCGCGGGCCTGCCGTTCGAGAACATCTACGTGAGCTACAAGGACCGCACGGGCGTATGGCAGAAGCCGGAGCCGCTCAACATCAACACGCCCACCGGCCACATGGCCACGGTGAACGTGGCGGCCGACGGCCAGACCCTCCTCATCTACCGCGATGACGGCGGCGACGGCAACCTCTACGAGAGCAAGCTGGTGGGCGAGCTCTGGAGCGATCCGGTGCTCATGGGCTCGGACATCAACACGAAGTCGTGGGAGACCCACGGCGCGCTCACGGCCGACGGCAACACCTTCTACTTCATCAGCGACCGCAAGGGCGGGGCGGGGGGGCGCGACCTCTACCGCGTGGTGAAGCTGCCCACCGGCGAATGGAGCAAGGCCCAGAACCTGGGCAATGTGGTGAACACCCCGTACGACGAGGACGGCGTCTTCATCCATCCCAACGGCCGCACGCTCTACTTCGCCAGCAAGGGCCACAACAGCATGGGCGGCTTCGACATCTTCACCACCGAGCTGCAGGACGACGGTTCCTGGACGCCGCCCGTGAACATCGGCTATCCGCTGAACACGGTGGACGACGACGTCTTCTTCGTGACCACCGCCGACGGCCGCCGCGGCTACTTCAGCTCCGACAAGATCGGCGGGTACGGGGAGAAGGACATCTACTTCGTGGACTTCCCCGAGGAGATGGAGGCCGAGGGCCTGGCCGTGCTCAAGGGCTTCATCATCCCCCCGCCGGGCGAATCGCTGCCGCCGAGCACCATCCTCTACGTCACCGACAAGTCCACCGGCGAGGTGAAGACCTACAAGCCCCGCCAGCGCGACGGCGTGTACGTGGCCATCCTGCCTCCCTGCAAGGAGTACAACCTGGACTACCGGGTGAACGACAAGACCGTGCACACCGAGGACATCTTCGTGGAGTGCGAGAGCGCCTACCAGGAGATCAACAAGGAGGTGTACCTGAACCCCGTCTCCCTGGGCGGACCCGCCAGCATCGTGGACCTGCCGAAGGGCGCCCCCCCGGGCAGCAAGGAGAAAGGAGAGCCGCTGAAGGACGGCAAGACCGCCGAGACGGCTCCGCCCATCGACGTGAAGGGCGGCACCAAGGCCGCGAAGGAGGCCCAGGAAAAGGAGGCCAAGGAGAAGCAAGCCAAGGAGAAGGAGGCGAAGGCGGTCGCGGGCAAGGAAGCCTTGACCGATGCCCAGGTGAAGGAGAAGGCCGCCAAGCACCAGATGCCCGATGCCTCCTACGCGGACCAGTACGCGAAGTACTACGCGTACAACCGCAAGGACATCGACCAGAACGAAGCCGACTGGAAGCGCTTCATCGATTCGGTGGTGGAGCTGCTGGACAAGAACGGCAAGGTGAACGTGGTGATCGAGGCCAGCGCCTCGCACGTGCCCACGAAGAGCTTCGGCACCAACGAGAACCTGAGCAACAAGCGCATGGAGGACGCCCGTGTCCGCCTGGTGGAGGCCGTGCGCGCCCGGGGCAAGAACGCCGACGACCTGATGCTCGAAGCGGTGAACCACCTCGTGCAAGGGCCGAAATACCGCGGCGACTACCAGGACACCGAGAAGTACGGCAAGTTCCAGTACGTGAAGCTGAAGGTGCGCTGAGCACGCTGTGAAGAACTTGGGAAGCCCCCGGTCCGCCGGGGGCTTTTTCATGCGCAACTTCGGGCCATGCTGCTTCGACTCCAACGCCCGCTGGCCTTCTTCGACCTGGAGACCACGGGCGTCCGCATCGGCCGCGACCGCATCGTGCAGGTCGGCGTGGTGCGCCTGTTGCCCGACGGTTCCCGCGAGAGCTGGCAAAGCCTGGTGAACCCGGAGATGCCCATCCCCCCGGAGGCCACCGCCGTGCACGGCATCGCCGATCTCGACGTGGCCTTCGCCCCGCGCCTGCAGGACATCGCCGAGGAGCTGCTGGGCCACCTCGAGGCGTGCGACCTGGCCGGCTTCAACGTGCTCCGCTTCGACATCCCCTTCCTGGCCGAAGAGCTCCACCGCGTGGGCACGGCCTGGGACACGAGCAAGGTGCGGGTGGTGGACGTGCAGCGCATCTACCACCAGATGGAGCGCCGCGACCTGAGCGCCGCCGTGAAGTTCTACCTGGACCGCGCGCACGACGGCGCGCACGATGCCCTGGCCGACGTGGAGGCCACCGCCGACGTGCTCATCGCCCAGCTGGCGCGCTACAGCGAGCTGCCGCAGGACGTGGACCAGCTTGGCCTGCTGAGCGGCGACCGCCAGCGTCCCCCCGATGCCGCCGGCAAGCTGCAGTTCGACGAGCAGGGCAACGTATGCCTCGGCTTCGGCAAGTACAAGGGCTGGACCCTGGAGAGCATCGGCCGCAACGACCCGGGCTACATGCAGTGGCTGATGACCAAGGCGGAGCTGCCCGGCAGTACCTTGGCCGTGATGCGCAACGTCCTCGCCGACCTCGAAGCATGAAGATCATCTGCATCGGCCGCAACTACGGGGACCATGCCCGGGAGCTCGGCAACGCCGTGCCCGAGGAGCCGGTCTTCTTCCTGAAGCCCACCACGGCCTGCCTCTATCCCGGCCAGCCCATCCGCCTGCCCGAGCTGCTGGGTGAGATCCACCACGAGATCGAGCTGGTGGTGATGATCGACAGCTACGCCAAGGACGTGCCCGCCAGCATGGCCCTGGGGCTCATCGCTTCGTTCTCCCTGGGCCTGGACCTCACGGCCCGTACCCTCCAGAACGAGCTGAAGGCCAAGGGCCTGCCCTGGGAGAAGGCCAAGGCCTTCGACGGCTCCGCCGTGCTGGGCGAGGTGGAGCTGCCCATGACGGCCTCCACCGACCTGCAGTCGTTCACCCTGGAGCTGAAGCGCAACGGCACCACCGTCCAGAAAGGGTCCACGCGCGACATGCTCTTCCCCGTGGCCGAGCTGATCGCCCATGTGTCGCGCTACATCACCCTGGAGCCGGGCGACCTGTTCTTCACCGGAACGCCCGCCGGGGTGGGGCCCATCGCCGAAGGCGACCTCCTGGAGGGGTTCCTGAACGGCAAGCGCCTGCTCAACGTGGCCGTGGCGAAAGGGTAACTTCGCGCCATTGTTCGCCGAAGCAAGCGAAGGAGAACCATGACCAAGATCGTCAATGTCGGAGGCATCGCCTGCGGTGCCGACACCCTCTTCCTCATCAGCGGTCCGTGCGTGATCGAGACGGAGGACATCATGCTGCGCACGGCTGAGAAGCTCAAGGAAGTGAGCCAGCGCCTGCGGGTGCCGGTGATCTACAAGAGCAGCTTCACCAAGGACAACCGGAGCAGCGTGGACTTCTACCAGGGCCCGGGGCTGGAAGAAGGACTGAAGGTGCTCCAGCGCATCAAGAAGGACTTCGGCTTCCCGATCCTCACCGACATCCATTACCCCGACCAGGCCAAGCCGGCCGCCGAGGTGGTGGACGTGCTCCAGATCCCCGCCTACCTCTGCATGCAGACCACCCTGGTGGTGGAGGCCGCGAAGACCGGCGCCGTGATCAACCTGAAGCACGGCCAGTTCCTTGCGCCGGACAACATGATCAAGCCCGCCCAGAAGTGCGAGAGCGTGGGCAACTCGCGGATCATCCTCACCGAGCGCGGTTACACCTTCGGTTACAACGACCTGGTGGTGGACCCGCGCGCCTTCTACCATCTGCGCAGGACCGGCTACCCGCTGGTGTTCGACATCACGCACAGCATCCGCAAGTACGGCATCCCCAGCGCCGATCCGCGCGGCGGCAACCGCGAGGTGATGCCCACCATCGCCCGGGCCGGTGTGGCCGCCGGGGTGGACGGCGTCTTCATCGAGACCCACCCCGACCCGAGCACCGCGCTCTGCGATGCCGCCAGCCAGCTCTGCGTGTACGACCTGGAGGAGTTCCTGAAGCCCCTGCTGGACCTGCACGCCGCTGAGGTGAAATACCGGAACGTGAACGTCACCGCCTGAACGATCCCATGCGCCTGGGATCCCGGGGCGCAGGCCTGAGGTGATCTTCGGGCCCGCGACCTGAAGCCCAGGACACCGAACCATAGAACCAGCACGAACACATGGAGCTCTACCTCGACAGCGCCGACATCAAGGAGATCGATGAGGCCTTCCGCCTCGGTTTCCTCACCGGCCTCACCACCACGCCCACCTTCATGCACCGCGGCGGGGTCACGAACATCGACAAGATGATCCTCGACCTCGCCAAGAAGGTGCCCATCCTGCAGGTGGAAGCCCTGGGCGAGACCGCCGAGGAGGTGGTGAAGGAGGCCAAGCGCCAGTTGAAGATGGGCCTGAAGAAGGAGACCACCGTCTTCAAGATCCCGGTGAGCCTGGAAGGCCTGCGCGCCTGCCGGATGCTGCGCAACGAGGGCATCCTGGTGAACGTGCACCTGGTGTACACCCTGCAGCAGGCCTACATGGCCATGCAGGCCGGGGCCACCTACGTATGCCCGCTGGTGGGCCGCCTGCAGGACCAGGGCCACGATGCCCTCGCCCTCGTGCAGCAGTGCGTGAACGCCGTGAACTACTACGGCTACGACACCAAGATCATGTTCAGCAGCGTGCGCACCATCGAGCACGTGCGCAATGCCGTGGAGCTCGGCGTGCACACCATCACGGTGCCCTGGAAGCTGATGAAACAGCTCACCGACAACCACTTCACCACCATCGGCACGCAGCAGTTCTATGAGCACACGCGCCTAATCACCATGAAGGTGAAGGACGTGCTCTCGCGCAGCAACCCCGTGGTGAAGGACAGCGCCACCGTGAGCGAGGCCCTGGTGGAGATGACCAAGCACGGCTTCGGCGCGGTGATGGTGGTGGACGCGAAGGGGAAGAACAAGGGCGTCTTCACCGACGGCGGCCTGCGCCGCGGCCTGGAGAAGGAGGGCAACAAGTTCCTGGCGAAGAAGCTGAGCGCGCTCACCTATGGGGAGCCGATCGTCGTTGCTCCGGAAGCCTTGCTGGACGAGGCCCAGAAGCTCTTCAAGGAGAAGAAGGTGGATACCCTCAGCGTGAGCGAGAACGGCAAGCAGCTCGGCATGCTGGACATCCAGGACCTGATGAAGGCCATCGCGGGGTGAGGAAGCCGCCAGCGGCCGGCCGTCGGTGGATCACGGCCGGCCGGCCGCTGGGCATGGACCGCTGACATGGACCTGCAGGCTTTCACCGCCCTCGGCACCCGCTTCCTGCGGCCGCAGAACGAGCTGGTGCGCCGCGCGAGCGGCATCCGCGCCGTCCTCTTCGACTGGGATGGCGTCTTCAACGACGGCTGGAAGGACCTCGAAGGCGGCAGCCCCTTCAGCGAAGTGGGCAGCCTGGGCGTGAACATGCTGCGCTTCGCCCTCTGGCTGAAGGACGGCGCCCTGCCCACTGCCGCGGTGATCACCGGCCAGCACAACGGCCATGCCGAACGCTTCGTGCAGCGCGAGCGGTTCCACGGCCTCTACATGGGCTTCATCAACAAGCCCGACGCCTTCGAGCACTTCCTCCGCACCTACGAGCTGGTGCCGGAGCAGGTGGCGTTCTTCTTCGATGACGCCATCGACCTGCCCGTGGCCCGGCGATGCGGCCTGCGCGTGATGATCGGCCGCAGCAGCGGCCCCCTCTTCACGGAGCACGTCATCGCGCGTGGCGATGCGGACATCATCACCGCCCACAGCGGCGGTGCCAACGGCCTGCGCGAGGCCACCGAGCTGGTGATCGGCCTGCTGGGCCGGGTGGCCGAGGTCATCGACCACCGGGCCGCCTACACCGATACGTACCAGCGCTACCTGCAGGAGCGCAATGCCACCACGCTCGACGTGCAGCGCAGCCGGTCCTAAGGGCCGTGGAAGCGGAACGGTGCCTTCACCGCCGCGATAAGCCGCGCCTTGAACACGTCCCTCGGGATCTCCACCGCGCCCAGGGAACGCGTATGGTCATTGGCGTACTGCGTGTCGAACAGCAGCGCGCCGCGCTCGCGCAGGTGGGCGGCCAGGTGGTACAGGGCCGCCTTGCTGGCGTTGCTCACGCGGCTGAACATGCTCTCCCCGAAGAAGGCGGCGCCGATGCGTACTCCGTAGAGCCCGCCCACCAGGTGCCCGTCCTGCCAGGTCTCCGCGCTATGGGCGTGGCCGAGAGCGTGCAGGGCGGTGTAGGCCGAGATCATTCCTTCGGTGATCCAAGTGTCGCCATGGGTGACGGCGCATTGCCGCATCACACCGGCGAAGTCCTGGTCCAGCGTGCAATGGAGGCCGCTGCTGCGCGAGGCGCGCCGGAAGCGGGCGTTCGGGTGCAGCACCTCCAGCGGCAGGATGGCCCGCGGGTCGGGGTCGTGCCAGTGGATCGTACCCGCCTCATCGCCCATGGGGAAGTAGCCGCGGGCATAGGCCGCGAGGAGCAGCTCGGGCGTGAGCGGGGGCGGAGCGTTGCGCGGCACGGCGGTCACTATTCGGCCTTCACCACCCGCCGCGTCAGGCGCGAGGCACCTACATGCACGTCCAGCACGTACGCGCCGGCGCGCAGGCGGCTGAGGATGCCGTCCTGCACCCGGACACGGGCATAGGTGTGCGGCTCCAGCGGCGTGCTGGAGGACCAGATCGACCGGCCCAGGGCATCGTAGAGGTCGAGGTCCATCCGGGCCGACCCGCCCGCGAACAGCTCCACGTCGAAGAAATCGCCGAAGGGCATGGGCATCACGTCCAGCACGTCCTCCGTGCGCAGGCCGGTGAGGTCGCGTCCGCCCAGGAGCAGGTGCGCCCGCCAGAAGTCGGGGATGCCATAGCCGAGGTCGTTGTCCGGTCGATCGGCCTGCGAGGCGCTGCGGCGTACGGCGTCGATGATCGCTGCGTTGGACCGGTCGCGGTGCAGCTGCCAGAGGCAGGCGGTGAGGCCCGCCACCAGGGGAGCGGAGAACGAGGTGCCGTTGATGCGCGCGATGTCCTGGCCGCTGTCGTTCAGCCCCACGGTGCCCCGCCCCACGGCGCAGACATCGGGCTTGATGCGGCCATCGGCGGTGGGGCCGCGCGAGCTGAAGCCGGCCAACCGCCGGTCGTCGTCCACCGCGCCCACCACCAGGATGCCGAAGGCGTCCGCCGGGGCACCGATGTAGTGCCAGGAGGCCTCGCCGCTGTTGCCCGCGCTGTTCACCGGCAGCATCCCCTTGCGCGCCGCGATGCCCGCCGCGATGCTGATGCGCGTGGTGAGGCCATCGAGGTCGGCATAGGTGTGGTCCTGCGTGCTGTCGTCGAAGACCGTGTAGCCGAGCGATGTGCTCAGCACGTCGCAGCCGAGGCTGTCGCACAGCTCCGCGCCGCTCACCCAGTTGTCCTCTTCCACGAGGTATTCGCTGTTGGCGTCCTCCGTTCGCACCAGCACATAGTCCGCGAGCGGGGCGGTGCCGAGCAGGCGGCCCTCCAGGTCGCCCGCCAGCACGGCGAGCACCGATCGGCCGTGGGCGCTTTCGCCGAACACATTGCCGCCGGGGTGGGCCAGGTCGCGGGCCAGCACGATGCCCTGGCGCGCCCGCACCGCGGCGAACGCGGGCAGCACATCGGCCCGATCGAAGCCGGCGTCCAGGATGCCGATCAGCATGCCCTGGCCGCGCGCGCCGCCCACCGCGTGCAGCAGGTGGCCGTTCATCATGCTCACCTGCCGCAGGGCGGAGCCGTAGGTGTCCGTATAGTCCTTCTCCAGGCCTTCCAGCTTGTCCAGGGCCCGGGAAGGACGCGGACGCCCGTCGCACAGCATCTTCACGTCGCGCACGAAGGGCAGCCCCAGCAACGTGTCCAGGGCCAGCGTATCGGTGGACCCGATGGTGACGGCGTTGAACCACTTGCTGCGGTTCAGCAGCTCGATGTCGCCCGCAGCGAGCAAGGCCGTGATGTAGGCCGGGTCCACGGGCAGGTCCAGCGAATCGAATGGCACCTGGTCGTGGGCGCGACGCTCCAGCGCGCGCGGGGAGAGGAAGGCTTCCGGGGCCTCCAGGCTGTACGGCGTGTGGGCCTTGTCCGTGAACTGCACCCAGTACGTGGCCGGGGCGGTCTGGGCGACGACCGGTCCGCAGAGCAGGAGCAGCACGGATGCGAGGACGCCGCCGGGACCGCTATGGCGCACCGCGCGCATGGCTCATCGCCCGTAGCCGGTGATCGTCTGGGTGTAGAAGGTGCCGCGGGTGCCGGCGATCTGCGTGTTGCTGCTGTCCACCTGCCGGTACACCAGGCCCACGTGCTTGGCGTAGCGTTCGTAGTAGGTGCGCCGCACGATCAGGTTGCTGGGGTAGGTGGTCTTCACCAGCACGGTGCTGTCGAAGCTCATCCCGTTGATGCTCCACGGCACGTCCACTTCCTGGTAGGTGAGCTCGTACATCGGCCCGACGTTCGTCGCGTTGGTGTTCCAGTACTGGCCGGTGCGGGGTGGGAAGATCAGCTTGATGCGCCGTTCGTTCTCCTCGGTGCGCTCGGCCTGCGTGGCGGTGCGCGTCTGCCACCAGATGTCCTTCACGCTCCAGGTGTCGGTCACCGTATCGAACACGGAGCGGCGGAGGTATTGCGCCGCACGCCCTTCGGGATCGGTGAAGTCGCCGGTGATCGCCTCGCGCAGGGCGTAGGTGATGGTGTCGCCCAGGCCGTTGGGCTGGTCCAGCCAGGCCGAATCCACCCGGTACTCGATCCAGCGGCCGGTGTCGGTGGGGAAGTACCCGTAGCCCAGGTCGATGCGGGGCGGATCCTCCTTCTTGCAGCCGCCGCCCAGCACCAGGAAGGTGGCGGTGGCGATGATCAGGATACGGGTGCGGTCCATGCGTTGGCAGGGTCGCGATCGATGAAGCCGCCGCCGATCACGTCATCCCCATCGTAAAAGACGGCACTTTGTCCCGGTGCGATGCCTGCCACCGGCGCATGCAGATCAACACGCACCCGTTCATTCTCCATCCGGAGGGTGGCCGGTGTGCCCTTGTCCTTGTAACGGACCTTGGTCACCGCCTCCAGCTCGCCGTGCAGCGCGTCGATCTTCTGGAACTTCGGCGCGCGCACCCATACCGTCCGCTTGTTCAGGTCCTCCTTGTCGCCCAGCACCACGGTGTTCGTCTCCGGCACGATCTCCGTCACGTACAGCGGCCGGCCCGTGGCGATGCCCAGGCCCTTGCGCTGCCCGATGGTGAAGAAGGGGTAGCCGTCGTGCTCGCCCAGGGCGCTGCCGTCGGTGCCCACCAGCCGGCCATGCGCCAGCTTTTCGAAGGCCGCGGGGTCCTTGCGCTTGAGGAAGCCCCGGTAGTCGTTGTCCGGGATGAAACAGATCTCGTAGCTCTCGCTCTTCTTCGCCAGCTGCGGAAAGCCGCTCTTCGCGGCCATCTCGCGGATCTCGCTCTTCTTGAAGCCGCCCACCGGGAAGCGCGTGCGTGCCAGGTTCTTCTGCTCCAGGCCCCACAGCACGTAGCTCTGGTCCTTGTCGTTGTCCCGGCCCTTGCTCACCACCCACCGGCCTTCCGTCTCGCGCACATTGGCGTAATGCCCCGTGGCGATCAGCTCGCAGTCCAGCATGTCGGCCCGCTTCAGCAGCGCCTCCCACTTGATGAAGGTGTTGCAGAGCACGCAGGGGTTGGGCGTGCGCCCGGCCATGTACTCGCTGGTGAAGTTGCCGATGATGGCCGCGCCGAACTCCTCCCGGATGTCGAGGATCATGTGGTGGAAGCCCCGGCTCACCGCCAGCGTGCGCGCATCGTTGATGCTGTCCAGGTCGCAGCAGCCCGTGATCCGCTTGCCTCCGCTGTTCTCGGCGTAGTCCCAGGTCTTCATCGTCACCCCGATGACCTCGTAGCCCTGGTCGTGCAGCATCAGCGCGGTCACGGAGCTGTCCACCCCGCCGCTCATGGCCACCAGTACGCGTCCGTGCCTGCTCATGGCTTCACGCCCCCGGTGGCGGGCTGCCCATTGGTGTAGGTGAGGGTGGAGAGCAGCTTGCCCTTGTCGTCGTATTCCTTCACGTCGCCCTCCAGCACGTCGTTCCGGTAGGTCCCTTCGCGCTTCTTCGTCTGGCCCTGCAGCTCACGCTCCACCTCGGCCTTCTCGCTGCCCTGGGGACCCAGCTTGATCGGCACGTTCACCCACCGGCCGTTGTCGTGGTACTCCGTGAAGCGGCCCTCCTTGCGGCCGTTCTTGTAGGTGGTCTCGCTCTTCAGTTGCTCGTCGTCGTAGTACTCCTTGAACACCCCGTTCTCTTTCTTGTCCTTCACGAACACGCCCTGCCGGTAGAGCACCTGCACCTGCACGGAGCCGTCGGGGTTGTAGTAGACCCACGCGCCGTCGCGCTCGCCGTTCACCATGTGCCCCTCGATGTCCCGCTTGCCGTTGGGCTGGAACCAGGTGAGGTCGCCTTCCGGCGCGCCCTTCACGTAGGTGGCCGTGTACTTCAGCGTGCCGTCGGGGAAGAACTGCTCGGCCTTGCCGCTCTGCGTGCCGTTGGTGAAGTGCAGGCGCTCAGCCACCTTGCCGTCCGGGTAGTAGGCCAGCTGCTCGCCGTTCCGGGTGCCGGCGCGCCAGTTCTCCGTGCTGCGCAGGTGGCCGTCCTCGTCGTAATAGTTCCAGGTGCTGTCCTTGGCTTCGCCGGCGTAGCGCCCCTCGGCCATCAGCTTGCCGTCGGGGTGGAAGTGGCGGCCGTGCGCACCATTGCCGGTGGGGTAGTGGTCCACCGTGCTTTCCACCTTGCCGGAGGTGGAGTAGTAGGTGAAGCGCCCCACGGGCTTGTCGTCCTTGAACCGCCCCTCATAGCGCAGCTGGGCGCGGTCGGCCCAGGTCTTCTGCCATGCGCCCTGCTTCCGGCCCTGCGCATCCTTCTGGTTGAGGGGCGAGGGCTGGGCGAAGCAGGCGCCGGCAAGGGCCGACGCGGCGAACAGGAAGGAGAGACGGGTCTTCATCGATGCCTCGCCTGTGGCGAGCAGGCGCGAAGATAGCCCCTCCACCGCGGGCCTCCGGGGAGCATGGACCGGCCGCACCGCGCATGGACCGTGCCGCAACGGCCGGGTTGTGGCGCGGCCTGCGCATCTTCGCGCACCATGCGCTTCGCCTTCCTTTCGGCCTTTCCGCCCTTCCGGGGGGGCATCGCGCAGTTCAGCAGCGCGCTGGTGCAGGAGCTGCGGAAGGCCCATGCGGTGGAGGCGTTCACCTTCACCCGCCAGTACCCCGGGATCCTGTTCCCCGGCACCTCCCAGTACGATCCGGCGGCGAAGGACCCCGTGGGCGCCCGGCGCGTGCTCGACAGCATCGGTCCCTTCAGCTGGGGCCGCACGGCCCGGGCCATGGCCGCCACCAGGCCCGACGTGGCGGTGCTCCGCTACTGGATGCCCTTCTTCGCCCCGGCCCTGGGCACCGTGGCGGGGCGCTTGCGGAAGCGGGGCGTGAAGGTGCTCAGCATCGTGGACAATGCCGTGCCGCACGAACCGCGCTTCTTCGACCGGCCGTTCACCCGCTGGTTCCTCCGGCGCAACGACGGCTTCATCGCCCTGACGGAGGCCGTGCGGGCCGACATCCTCGCGCTGCACCCCGGTGCCCGCGTGCACCTGCTGCCGCATCCGCTCTACGACCACTTCGGGCAGGCGCTCCCCCAAGCGGAGGCACGAGCCCGGCTGGGCCTGCCGGCCGATGCCCGTGTGCTGCTCTTCTTCGGCCTCATCCGCGATTACAAGGGGCTCGACCTGCTGCTCGACGCCTTCGCCACGCTGGATCCGCGCTACCACCTGGTGATCGCCGGTGAGCCCTACGGTGATTTCGCCCCCTACCAGCAGCGCATCGACGCCAGCCCGCTGAAGGCCAATATCCACGTCCACGCCCGGTACATCGCCGACGCGGAGGTGCCGGCCTTCTTCAGCGCGGCCGATGCGGTGGTGCTGCCCTACAAGAGCGCGACGCAGAGCGGCATCACGGCCATCGCCTACCACTTCGGGGCGCCCCTCATCGCCACGGACACCGGCGGACTGAAGGAGGCGGTCCATCACGGCCGCACCGGCCTGGTGGTGCCGGAGGTGTCGGCGGAGGCCATCGCGGCCGCGGTCCGGGCGTTCTTCGAAGCCCACGATGCGGCGGCGTTGCGGGCGAACATCGCCACCCTGCGCCAGGAGCTCTCCTGGGAGCGCTTCGCCACGTCCCTGGCGGACTTCGCGCGCACGCTGTGATCTAGGGGGCAGGGGGGGCCATACGCACCCGGTCGTCGTCCATGCCGAAGTAGCGCGCAGTGCACGTGCTCATCCAGCGGCTTTCCGGACCGTGCTCCTCCAGGGTGAACAAGGTCTTCGGCGGATCGGCCAGGGGCGCCATGATCACGACGGTCCGTGGCGAAGCTGCGGCCTGCCGCAGGTCGGCTTCGCGCAGGCGCAAGGCCGCGTCGGCGCGTTGGGCGCGGCCGTTCGCGAGGTCCGCCCAGGCACGCAGCCCGTTCCGGCTCAGCTCCAGGTCCGCGGCGGCGATCGACAGCAGCAGCACGGCCACGACCGGGGAGAAGCGGACGGCCTGCAGCCGCTGTCCCCACGGATGCTCCAACCAGGCCGACAGATGGATCCACCAGCCAAGGAGGAAGAGGAAGCAGGCCACGTTCAGCGTGCGGTACTGGCCCAGCACGCCGGTGCTCCAATAGGCCGGGAAGACGCAGGCGAAGACCAGGAGCACCAACAGCCCGCTGATGGCCCAGGGCGGCAGGGCCGGGCGGAGGAAAGGCAGGGTGTCCCGCAGCTGCCGATGGAAGGGGATGTACAGCAGCGACAGCACGAGCAGCACGGGGGAAAGCATCCAGATCAGCACGAAGCGGCCGGTCTGCAGCAGCGAAAGGCCCAGGGAGCGGCCCAGCTGGTGGGTGTGCGCATGGAGCGCCCCCCGGACGGCATTGCCCGGCGCCGCGGCCACCACGATCCCGCAGGCCACCGCGAGCGCCAGGAAGAGCAGCAGGGAGCGGTCCGCCCGGCGGGTGCGGGCATAGGCCAGGCCGAACGCCACGGCATGCCCGCCGGCGAGCAGCAGCATGTGCACTTCATCCATGCCGGCGAGGACGACCGCCAGCAGCGCAAGGCCCAGGGTCGCCCAGGGCCGTTCGCGGTAGCGGCCCCCGAGCGTGGCATGCCCGGCGAGGTAGAGCAGGAGCAGGATGTTGCCCAGCTGGTAGGTGATGGCTCCGGTATACCAGTAGAACCCTTCGGCGAGGTCGGGGAGGTGGTGCAGGAACAGTCCCAGGAACACCGCCGCCACGGCGGCCTGCCGGCCCGGGGTCAAGGTGTCACGGGTGCACGCGCGCAGCAGCGCCCAGGCCGCCGCCCAGGTGAACACCAGCAGGCCGATCGCCACCAGGCGGTAACCGGGCAGGAAGTCCAGGCTCCAGGTGAGCGGCCCGCGGGCCATCAGGAGGTTGCTGGCGTACCGGCCGTTCCAGTCGTGGTACTCGCCCACGCTCCATGCCAGCAGCGGCACATCGCGCGACTTGGCCGCATAGCAGAAGTCGTCCGCGCCGGGGTGGGCGAAGCGGGCCAGGTACGCGTACTTCGCCAGGGAGAGGACGAGCAGCACCAGGAAGAGCCGGTGGACACCGCGCGCGTTCATCCCCCGCAAGGTGCGAAGAAGTGGAGGTCCTGTGCGCATGCCCACATGGGCACATGGACCTAGAGGCCCAGGCGCTCGGAGACGCGGTAGCTGTTGCGCTCCGGCGAGTTGCGCGCCACCAGTTCGGCCACGAAGCCCGACAGGAACAGCTGCGCGCCGATGATCATCGCCGTCAGCGCGAGGTAGAAGAGGGGCTGGTCCGTCACCAGGCGGGCGCGCTGGTGGCTCATCACGTGGTAGAGCTTGTCGCCCAGCATCCAGGCGATGGCCAGGAAGCCCAGGAAGAACATCAAGGTGCCCATGGCCCCGAAGAAGTGCATGGGCTTCTTGCCGAAGCGGAAGACGAAGGTGATCGTCAGCAGGTCCAGGAAGCCATTGATGAAGCGGTCCAGCCCGAACTTGCTCACGCCGTACTTCCGCGCGTGGTGCTGCACCACCTTCTCGCCGATCTTGTGGAAGCCTTCCTTCTTGGCGATGAAGGGGATGTAGCGGTGCATCTCCCCGTACACTTCGATCGCCTTCACCACGTCCTTGCGGTAGGCCTTCAGCCCGCAGTTGAAATCGTGCAGTTGCACCCCGCTGGCCCAGCGCGTGGTGGCGTTGAAGAGCTTGGTGGGCAGGGTCTTGCTCAGCGGGTCGTAGCGCTTCTTCTTCCAGCCGCTCACCAGGTCGAAGCCGTCCGCGGTGATCATGCCGTACAGCTCGGGGATCTCCGCCGGGTCGTCCTGCAGGTCGGCGTCCATGGTGATCACCACCTCGCCCTGCGCGGCCAGGAAGCCTTCATTGAGCGCGGGGCTCTTCCCGTAGTTGCGGCCCAGGCGGATGCCCTTCACGTGGGGATCGGCCGCGTGCAGCCGCTGGATCTCCTCCCACGAGCCGTCGCGGCTGCCGTCATCGATCAGCAGCACCTCGTACGTCCGGCCCATCCCGGTGATCGTCGCGTGGATCCGCGCCACGAGCTCCGGCAGGGATTCCCGCTCATTGAGCAGGGGGATGACGACGGAAATGTCCATGCGGCGCGAAGCTAGTCGCGGGTGGCGAACGGCGCCGGCCCGGTGTCCATTGTGCGCGTGGTCACAGGCACTTGAACAGGTCGAACGGCTCCAGGCAATCGGTGCACTTGTACAGGGCCTTGCAGGCCGTGGAGCCGAAGGCGCTGATCATCTCCGTGCGCGTGCTGCCGCAATGCGGGCATTTCACCACGGGCGCGGCCCCCTTCAAGGCGCGGATGTCCGCCGAATGCGGCGGGGGCGCGATGCCATAGCCTTCGAGCTTGGCCCGGCCGCTGGCACTGATCCAGTCCGTGGTCCAGGGCGGGGAGAGCACCTGCTTCACGGTCACGCGGTCGATGCCGGCGGCGTGCAGCGTGCGCTCGATCTCGGTGCGCATCACGTCCATGGCGGGGCAGCCGCTGTAGGTGGGGGTGATCGTCACCTCCACGCCGTCCGCGGTCAGTTGCACGTCGCGGAGCACGCCCAGCTCGCGCACGCTGATCACGGGGACCTCCGGGTCCTTCACCTGCTCGAGCAGGTCGAGCACGTCCTGCGGGGTGAGCGGGGCGGACATGGTCACCACTGGGCGCCGGGGAAGGCGCGGGGGAGGTATTGCAGCTCGGCCAGCAGGAAGCCGAGGTGCTCGGTATGCTGGCCGTCCTTGCCGCCGCGGGCCATCCAGCCGTCGGCCGGACGCACCAGCGTGGCCTCGGCCAGGACGCGCGCTACCGTGGCGTCCCATTCGGCCTTGATGGATGCCAGGTCGGGCAGGATGCCCGCCTCGATCAGCGTGCGTTCCGCTTCGTCCGGGGCGAACAGCTCGCCGGTGTACATCCACAGCCCGTCGATGGCGGCCTGTGCGCGGCGGTGGCTCTCTTCGGTGCCGTCGCCGAAGCGCACCAGCCATTCGCTGCTGTGGCGCAGGTGGTAGGTGGCCTCCTTCACCGCCTTGCCCGCGATGCCGGCCAGCCGCTCGTCGGGGCTCTTCGTCAGCGCCTGTTGCAGCGGCAGGTGGAAGGCGTCGAACAGGAAGCTCCGGGCGATGGTGTGGGCGTAGTCGCCCTTGGGCAGCTCGGCCAGCTTCACGTTCAGGAACTGGCGCTCGGTGCGCAGGTAGGCCAGGTCGTCCTCCGTGCGGCCCTTGCCTTCGATCTCACCGGCGTAGGTGAGGTAGTTGCGGGCCTGCCCCAGCAGGTCCAGCGCGATATTGGCCTGGGCGATGTCCTCCTCCAGCTGGGGGCCATGGCCGCACCACTCGCTCAGGCGGTGGCCCAGCACCAGGCTGTTGTCGCCCAGGCGGAGCACCGTGCGGAAAAGGGCTTCGGACCGTTCCATCTCAGATGTGCTTCACCCCTTCGGGCATGACGTAGAAGGTGGGGTGGCGGTACACCTTGTCGTCCGCCGGATCGAAGAAGGCGCCCTGGTCCTCGGGGCGGCTGGCGTGCAGGTGCTCGGCCAGCACCACCCAGATGCTGTTGCCTTCGCCGCGGCGGGTATAGACATCGCGCGCGTTCTCGATGGCCATGCGCGCGTCGGCGGCGTGCAGGCTGCCCACGTGCTTGTGGTCCAGGCCGCGCTTGCTCTGGATGAACACCTCCCAGAGCGGGAAGTCGGTCTCGTTCTTCTCGTTGCTCATGCTGTTCTTCCGTCGGTCACTGGGGGCGCAGGGCCTTCACCGGCCGCGGCCCGTGTTGGTCACGCCGCTTGCTTCTTCGCCTGCTTGGCGGCATGGGCCAGGGCGGCCTCGCGCACCCAGCGCCCTTCGTCATGCGCCTTGTTGCGGGCTTCCAGCCGTTCCTTGTTGCAGGGGCCATTGCCCTTGAGGATCTCGTTGAACTCGGTCCAGTCGATCTCGCCCCAGTCGTAGTGCTTGGTGGCTTCGTTCCACTTCAGCTTGTCGTCCGGGATGCGCAGGCCGAGGAAGTCCGCCTGGGGCACGGTGCGGTCGATGAAGGTCTGGCGGAGCTCGTCGTTGCTTTGCCGCTTGATCTTCCACTTCATGCTCTGCGCGCTGTGCGGGCTGTTGGCGTCGCTGGGGCCGAACATCATCAGGCTGGGCCACCACCACCTGTCCAGGGCGTCCTGGGCCATCTCGCGCTGCTCGGGCGTGCCCTTGGCCAGCACGCACATGATCTCGTAGCCCTGGCGCTGGTGGAAGCTCTCCTCCTTGCAGATGCGCACCATGGCGCGGGCATAGGGGCCGTAGCTGGTGCGGCAGAGCATCACCTGGTTCATGATGGCGGCGCCGTCCACCAGCCAGCCCACCGCGCCGATGTCGGCCCAGGTGAGGGTGGGGTAGTTGAAGATGCTGCTGTACTTGGCCTTGCCGGTGAGCAGCTGGTCGTTCAGGTCGGCGCGCGCCGCCCCCAGCGATTCCGCGGCGCTGTAGAGGTAGAGGCCGTGGCCCGCCTCGTCCTGCACCTTGGCCAGCAGCACCGTCTTGCGCCGCAGGTTCGGTGCGCGGGTGATCCAGTTGCCCTCGGGCAGCATCCCCACGATCTCGCTGTGCGCGTGCTGGCTGATCTGCCGCACCAGGTTCTTGCGGTAATCGGCGGGCATCCAGTCCTTCGGCTCGATCTTCTGCTCGGCGTCCACCTTGGCCTGGAACCCGGCCTCTAGCTGCTTCTCGTCCATGGCGGCTAAGATAGACCGTCCGCCGCAGGCGGTCGTCGTCGTCCGGTCGTTCTCCGCGGCGGTCGGGAGCCGATGACGGACAACAGCCGACCCCCTCCGTTACTTTTGCGGCCCTCGCATATGCCCCCCTCACCCCAACGCATGGCCCGTTTCCACACCCTCGAGGTCGCCGATATCATCCAGGAGACCCCTGAAAGCATCTCCATCGGCTTCCGCATCCCCCCGGCCCTGCGCGACGATTTCGCCTTCATCCACGGACAATACCTCACCCTCAAGCTCCAGGTGAACGGGGAGGAGCTGCGCCGCTCGTACAGCATCTGCAGCAGCCCGCTGGACAAGGAGGAGATCCGCATCGCGGTGAAGCGCGTGACCAACGGGCGCGCCTCCTCGCAGCTGGTGGACCAGCTGAAGCCCGGCTCCAAGCTGGAGGTGATGACCCCCATGGGCAACTTCCACACGGCGCTGGACCCGCGGCAGGAGCACCACTACATCGCCTTCGCGGCGGGCAGCGGCATCACGCCCATCCTCAGCATCCTCACCACGGTGCTCCGTACCGAGCCCAAGAGCCGCTTCACCCTCTTCTTCGGCAACTCGGACGTGGACCGCATCATCTTCCGCAACAAGCTGGAGGAGCTCAAGGTGCACCATGCCGACCGCCTCAGCGTGTACCACATCCTGAGCCGCGGCACCGATGCCGATGCCCTCTTCAACGGGCGCATCACCAACGAGAAGGCCACCCAGCTGCTCAAGGCCTTCGTGACCGACCCGCTGCACAAGGAGTTCTTCATCTGCGGCCCCGAGCAGATGATGGTGAACGTGAGCGAGGCCCTGGAGAAGAGCGGCGTCAGCAAGAAGCACATCCACGTGGAGCTCTTCTCGTCGCCGGTGACCAGCGAGGCGAAGAAGGAGGCCCCGCCCGCCGCCGCCGGCGCGCCGTTCGCCGGCAAGGCCAAGGTCACCGTGATCCTGGACGGCCGGGAGACGGAGATCGAGGTGGACCCGCGCGGCGACAGCATCCTGGACTCGGCCACCGACGCCGGGCTGGACGTGCCTTACGCCTGCAAAGGGGCGGTGTGCTGCACCTGCAAGGCGCGGGTGACCACCGGGCAGGTGGAGATGGACATGAACTACGCCCTCACCGACGAGGAGGTGGCCGATGGCTACGTGCTCACCTGCCAGAGCCATCCGCGCTCGGCCCACGTGGTGGTGGACTACGACCAGCACTGAGGGAAAAGAGGAAGGCGCCCACGGAAGAGAGCGCCTTGCCTGTTGCCCCTGGCCAGTGTCGTGCGTTGCTGGTCCAGGCGGGATGCGGTACGGCTAGTCCGGGATGGCCTGCGCTTGCAGCAACGCCATCTTCGTCTGGATGTCGGCCAGGTAGTTCATGCTGTGGAAGAACCCTTTCTGCTGCGGGTCCCAGCGCACGATGGCGCTCGGGAAGTCCAGGTAGAACGGGTCGGAGTGCGTGAACTTGTCCGCCGGCTCCAGGTTCATGAAGCAGTCGTAGGCGGGGTATTCCACCAGCCCTTCGGGCAGGCTGGTGTCCACGGTCACCAGCTTCTCCTGGTAGCCGTCCTTGGTCACGCGGAAGGAGTAGACATTGTTGATGTCCAGCTCCAGCTGGAAGCGGCCCCGTTTCGGCTTGATGGTGGCCATCAGCTGGTTGTCCTTGTACACGTAGAGGGTGAGCCCGCGTGTATTGCCGCCGCTGGCGGTCACCCGGCCGTTCACCGGGACGTACCAGCCTTCGGCCTGGTCGCGCCGCTCCACCAGCCGTTGGGCGGAGGCGGGGATGCTGAGCAGGGCCAGCAAGAGAAGGGAGAGCAAGTGCTTCATGTGCGTGGACCGTTCAGGATCCTGGTCACGGATGTTCCTACGGGAAAGGGAAGGGGAGGGTTGCATCAGCTCGCCATGCGGAAGGCGTGTTCGTCCGCCTTGCCCGGGAACCGCAGGTAGAGCGTGGCGCCCTGGCCGGGCTCGCCCTGGGCCCAGCAGGTGCCCGCGTGCTTCTGCATGATCCGCTGCACGATGGCCAGGCCGATGCCCGTGCCCTCATACTGCTCGGCGCGATGCAGGCGCTTGAACATGCCGAAGACCTGTTCGCTCTTCTGGTTGTCGAAGCCGATGCCGTTGTCCTTCACCCACACCACGATGTCGTCGCCCTCGTGGCCGAAGCCCACCTCCACGCGCGGCTTGGGCTGGTTGCGGGTGAACTTCACCGCGTTCGCCAGCAGGTTGTTCAGCACCACCTTCAGCATGGCGCGATCGGCCTGGAGCGATACCGCCCCGCGTTCCGGCAGCACGAATTCCACGTCGGTGCGGTCCAGCACCAGGTCCTGCACGCACTCTTCCGCCGCTTCGGCCAGGTCCACCTGCTCGCGGCGGATCTCGTGCGTGTCCGTGCGGGCGAACCGCAGCAGGTCGTCCACCAGCGCGATCAGCCGGGCCGAGCCCTTGTGGATGCGGCTCGTCAGGTCGCGCTGCTCCTCATCGCCGCGCAGGGCCGCCAGCCCGCTCAGGTGCTCGGTGAGCACCTTGATGTTCTTCAGCGGCGAGCGCAGGTCGTGCGCCACCGAGTAGGAGAAGGCCCCCAGGTCGTCCAGCGCCTCCATGAGCTGCTGGGTGCGCACCGCCACGCGGCGGTCCAGGTCGGCGTTCAGTTTCTTGAGCCGCTGCTCCTCCTGCTTGCGGTCGCTGATGTCCTTGATCATCGCTTGGAAGAGCGCCTTGCCTTCCGGCGAGCGTCCCAGGTAGGTGGCCGTCACCAGGCAGTCGATCAGGCGCCCGTTGGGGGTGCCCAGGCTCAGGTCCACGTTGGTGAAGGTGCGCCCATGGCGCTGCGGGCGCATCAGCCGGAACAGGCGCTGCATGTCCGGCACGAACTGCTGCACCGTGGAGGTGAGCAGCGTACCACGGTCCATGCCCATCAGCTCCTGGGCGGCGGTGTTGGCCTCGCGGAGGCGGCCGTCCTCGTCCACGATCACGATGGGGTCGCCCGAGGCGTCGAACACCTGCCGGTACCGGTTGAAGAGGCGCTCGCGCTCCTCGCGGAGGGCGTGCACCTCATAGGCCTGCTCGATGCGCAGCTTCAGGTCCGTGGGGTCCCACGGCTTGGTGATGTAGGCGTGGATGCCCCCGTGGTTCACCGCGTCCACCACGGCCTCGATGTCGGAGAAGCCGGTGAGCAGCAGCCGCACGCTCCGCGGCCAGCGCGTGCGCACCACGGCGAGGAACTCGGCCCCCGTTATCCGTGGCATGCGCTGGTCGCTGATGATCACGTGCACGCTCTCCTTCTCCAGGAAGGCCAGCGCCTCCTCGGCCCCGGTGGCCACGTGGATTTCGAAGTCGCGCCGGAAACTGGCGCGGAAGGCCATCAGGTTGCCCTCCTCGTCGTCCACGTAAAGTACCTTGATGCGTTGCGGTTCCATGGGTGTCGTCATGCCCGTTTGGCGGCCTGTGCGGCCTGGGTGATGGGGATCGTGATGGTGAACGAGGTGCCTTCGCCCGGCGTGCTGTGCACGTCGATGCGGCCGCTGTGCTTCTCGATGATGCTTTGGGCGATGGACAGCCCCAGGCCGGTGCCTTCGCCCACGTCCTTGGTGGTGAAGAAGGGCTCGAAGATCCGGGTGCGCGTGGCCTTGTCCATGCCCGTGCCGTTGTCGCGGATGGTGATGCGCACCGCATCATCGCCCTCCAGGCGGGTGAGGATGTCCACTTTGCCGCCCTGCTTGCCGTGGCGTGCCTTCGCCGCGTGCGAGGCGTTGTTCAGCATGTTCATGAACACCTGGTTCAGCTTGCCCGGGTAGCATTCCACGCGGGGCAGGTCCGCCAGGTCGAAGGTCACCGTCACCAGGTCGCGGAACTGCGGGCCCAGCACCACCACGGTGCTGCGCAGCCCCTCATTGATGTCGGCGGGCTTCAGGTCGTCCTCGTCCAGGCGGCTGAAGGTGCGCAGGCCGCGCACGATCTCCGAGGTGCGCGCGGCGCCCTCTTCCATGCAGCCCAGGATGTCCTCCACCTCACGCACCGTATCGTCCACGCCGATGCGGCGCTCCAGCTCCATGGCGCTCTGCAGCCCCGTGGCATCGCCCGAGGCCTGGCGGTAGGCGTCCAGCACCTCCTTCAGCTCCAGCAGGTCGCGCTTCAGCGGCGGGATGTTGCTGCTGATGAAGTTCAGCGGGTTGTTGATCTCGTGCGCGATGCCGGCGGTGAGCTGGCCCAGTGAGGCCATCTTCTCGGCGCTCACCAGCTGCGATTGCGTGCGCTTCAGGTGGTCGTTGCTCTCCTGCAGGGCATGGGTGCGCTCCACCACCTTCTGCTCCAGCATCACGTTCTGGTCGCGGATGATGCGCTCGTTCTCCTGCGACATCACCAGCGCCTGGGCCTGCGACCGCTCCTTCTCCTTGCGCAGCACGTTGATCTTGTCGGCCAGACCGAAGGAGAGCAGCACCACTTCCACCACCGAGCCGAACGACATCGAGTAGCGGGTGAGCTCGTTGTAGGGCAGCAGGTCCCAGTCCTTCAGCACGAACACCATCACCGCGGTGAGGAAGAAGCACCAGGCCACCAGGAAGTAGCGCGCCGGGCGGAAGCCCCGCCGCGAGATGCGGTAGGCCACGAACAGCTGGAAGAAGGCGAAGCCGCCCGCCGCCCCCTGGATCATGCGGTAGCCCTGCAGCGAGAGGCCGAGCACGTCCAACAGCACGCCCAGGCCCAGCAGCACATAGAAGAGGTAGGCCACCCGCGCCAGGCGCGGCAGGAAATCGCGCGTGTGGATGAAGGCCGCCATGAACTCATTGGCCGTGATGGCCGTGAGCGCGGTGAGCAGCAGGGTGGAGTGGGAGGACAGCCAGGTGTTGCCCGGCCAGATGTGGAACGAGGCCACGCCCGTGAAGGCCAGCTGCGTGGCGCACACCAACAGGATGTAGAAGAAGTAGATCAGGTAGCTCCTGTTCCGCATGGAGAAGAACACGAACAGGTTGTACACCGCCATCACGAGCATGATGCCGATGTACGCGCCGATGAGCATGTTCCGGGTGGACTGCCCCTGCACGAAGGCCGTGGGCGTTTCCAGCAGCAGGGGGATGCGGAGCTGCTTGTTGCTCCGCACGCGCAGGAACACCGTGCAATGGGCGCGTTCGCCCACGGGCAGCACGAAGCCCAGCTCGGGCGTGGTCTGCGCCTGGCGGTCCAGGGGACGGAGCAGGCCGGCATGCGCGATGGGCACCGCCCGGCCGTCCTGGACCATGTAGAGGTCCACCTCGTCGATCTCCGCGTGGGCGATGCGCAGCACCAGGCTCGGCAGGGGGCTGTCGTTCACCAGCTCGAAGCGGGCCCAGAAGGCCGAGGCGCTGAGGCCGGGCGAGGGGATGTCCACCGGCGAGGCCCGGAAGCCCGTGGCCCGGACCGCCTCGTCGAGGGTCATGGTGCCCGTGGGGTCCTCCAGCATCAGCAGGTGGCGCCCCAGGGTGGGGGTGGCCGCCTCACCATGGTACACGAAGCTCCCGCTGTCCGCGGGCGCATCGGCCAGGAGGACGAGGGGCGCGAACCACAGGACGAGGAGCTGCGCGATCCGTTGCATCGCGCGCTTCTACGGGCGGGAAGCCCCGCCGGTTACCGCGTCAGGCGCAGAAACGGAGGCGTTCCTCCTGGATCTGCTGGAAGGCGTACAGGTCCACCAGCCCGGTGTTCAGCTGCATCCGGTACTCCACTTCCAGCGGCACGGACCCGGGGCATTCCACACGGGTCTGCTCGGGGCGCAGGCGGAGGCTGTAGATCTGGTGGCGCTGTTCCTGCTGGGCCTTGTCCAGCAGCAGCGTGTCGGGGTTCACCATCACGATGCCCTTGAAGTCCGGCCGCGGGTAGGCGAACACGCCCTTCTCGCCCACGGATTCCATCACCACGAAGCCGTTGTTGGCCGGATGGCGCTTGGTGTAGGGGGCCACCAGGCACACCATGCGCTTCACGCCGGCCGGGGCGGAGATGGCCGTCACCGCCAGGCTCAGCAGCACGGGGATGCCCTTGCCGCCATAGCGGTTGGCGTTCCACAGGCCGCACACCTCGCCGTTGCCGTGCTGCTTCAGCTCGTCCAGCATGGGCTTGATCCGCGGGTCCAGCTTGCTCACGGCCTCCTCGATGGGCAGCTTGATGCCGTCATGGTCGATCTGCAGGCGGATGCCGCCCACCATGCCCAGCTCTTCGTGCAGCGCCACGATGACGTAGCAATGCTCGTCGTGCTGCCAGGCACCGTTGGTGAGCACGTTGGCGATGCCGAAGTCCTCGAGCACCTTGCGGTGTTCACGCATGAACTCGGCGCAGAGCTCCGGTTCTTTCGGTGCCTGGAAGGCTTTCAGGATGATCTTGTCCATGGGAGAGGGTCGAAGGATCGGAGAGTGTGGGCGGGTAGGAGGGTGGGGTCAGAGGGCCAGGGGTTCGGGCTGCAGGATCAGGCTGGCCACGGGCCTTCGCAGCGAGCGGGCGCTGGGCGGCCCGGCCTGGGAGAGGCGTACCATGAACAGCGGATGGTGGTCGGGCGGCAATGGCCACAGGGCGCGCAGCCGGTCGCCCAGGGCCGTCAGTTCGGTCCGTTCGCGCTCGCGCAGGCCGTCCAGCGGGAAGCGCAGCACGTGCGTGAGGAAGATGGCCGCCGAGATGGGGTGCACGGCCCAGCCTTGGGCGTTCGCGGTCATCCACAGGCGCTCCACGGTGCGGCCGCCGGCCAGGCGGTCGGTGAGCCCATCGCCGGGGATGCTCACCAGCAGCAGGCCTGAGGAGGCCCGGATCGAACGGTCCGCCAGCCGCTCCAGGCCGCGGCCCCCGTTCCAGGCATAGGCCAGGGCCATGGCTTCGGGATCGGCCGCCACGCGCAGCCCCGCCGCGTCGGAGGGCGAGACCTCCAGGGTCGCGATGTCGAGGCCGTCGCGCGTGCGCTGCACCTGTTCAGGGTCCCAGCGCAGCTCGTGGCCGAAGAATTCGCGGTGGCCGATGGGGTTCATCACCCGGATCCGCTCCGCCACCCCGCCGATCGCGGCCATCTCGGCCAGTGCGGCGGGGGCCGTCAGCACATGCGCGCGGCTGCGTCCGTCGCTGGCCCCCACGGTCAGCAGGGTCCGCACCAGTTCGGCCGGCAGGGGCACCGGAGCGGTCGTCCGGCGGTTGGTGCAGCGGGTGCCGATCATCGCGGCCAGGCCATCGTGCACGTGCGGCTCACCGCCCGGGACGGGAGCGGGATGGAAGGCGACGGCGGCCATCAGCGCCGGGAAGGCGGGGAGGGGGGCCGCCCCCACGCGCACCTCCAGGCCGAGCGCATGGGCCTTCAGCACCACGTTCTCCAGGCAGGTGCCCAGCGCGATGTGGGCGAT